>NZ_JAZGLV010000001.1:0-379441 GCF_036409085.1 Mycobacterium sp. 050134 | reverse complement strand
GTCGAAGCACTCATCGGGGTGTTCGACAAGATCGGCGTCAAGACCGGGATCGACTTCTTCGACATCGCTGATGCCGCCGAAGAAGTCGTCGCCCCAACCATGCCCACCGAATGCCTGCTCGACCGCAACGCCCTGATCATGGGCTACTCCGGGGTCTACTCCAGCTTCCTCAAACACGCCATCCGCCAATCCGAACGCTACGGCGTACCCGCCCACCAACTCCTCCACCGCGCCGGCCAACGCAAACTCATCGGCGGCCAAGAAGACCAACTCATCGACATCGCCCTCGAAATCAAACGCGAGCAACAAAGCGGTGCGGTCGCCGCGCAATAGATCCCGCCCGGGGGCTCGCGTGTGATCTGAGCCTCATATATTTTGAGTTTGACCTAAAGCGCGAAATCTCGTGTGACTTAGCGTTACGTTTTTGTTCATCCATTGCAGTCGCCGCTGGGGGAACCGATGAGTTTTTTGACGTTGCCGCCGGAGATCAACTCGCTGCTGATGTACTCGGGTGCCGGTGTAGGCCCGATGCTGGAGGCGGCGGCCGCCTGGAACGGTTTGGCTTCCGAGCTGGCTACGGCCGCGCAGTCGTTCACGTCGGTGACGTCGACGCTGGCCGGGCAGGCGTGGCAGGGAGCCGCTGCGCAGGCGATGGCCGCGGCCGCCGCGCCGTACGCCGGGTGGTTGAGCGCGGCCGCGGCCCAGGCGGCCGGGGCGGCGTCGCAGGCCACTGCGGTGGCCAGTGCGTTCGAGTCGGCGCTGGCCGCCACGGTGCACCCCCTGGAGGTCGAGGCCAACCGCAACGGCCTCTTCCAATTGGTGATGTCCAATCTGTTCGGCCAGAACTGGCCCGCGATCGCGGCGACCGAGTTCAACTATGCGGAGATGTGGGCCCAAGACGTGGCCGCGATGATCGGCTACCACGGCGGGGCGTCCGCGGCCGCCGGCCAGCTCCTGTCGGGGCAGGCCAGCCTGCCGGCTCTGCCAACGATGCCGGGGATGCCGGCGATCGGCGGCGGAAGCAATGCGTACGCGGGCGGGGCCGGCGCAGCGGGCGGTGCCAGCGGTGGCGGTGGCGGCGGTGACAGCAGCACCGCCTCCGCGGCCCCTGGCGGCGCCGGCGGCTACGGCGGTGGGGCCGCGGCCAGCGGGGCGGCAATCAGCACCGCAGGCACGGCAAGCACCGCAGGGACCGCCGCCCCGATCGACACCTCAGGCGCTGCCCCAGGCGTGACAGCCGCCGCCGGCACCGGCGCCCTCGCCGGTGGCAGCGTCGGCCCGGTCAGCGGCATGGGCGGAAGCCCGGGCTTCATCGGAGCCGCGGGTATGTCGGCCGTGATGGCCGCGGCCGCCGGCCGGTCGTCGACGTCCGAGGGCATGGCCCCGGCGGCGCAGGCCCCGGCGGCACCGGCCCCCGAGGCGGAAGCGCCGGTGGTCGAGGAGGCCGCGGTCGCGGAGGTCATCGAAATCGAGGAGGCCGTGCCGGCCGCGGCGACGCCGCTCACCTCGACGTCGGCTTCGGCCGCACCGGCGGCTGCCGAGTCTCCGAAGGAGGCGCGCGCCGCCCAGAGCCGGGAGCAGGCGGAGGGCGAGAGGGTGGCTCTCGCCCTGCCGGCGGACGAGGCGGCGGAACCGCACCGCCGGGCCCAGTAAGCGCTTCGTCGCCCGGTAGGGCATCTGCTAACGCGGGTAACCTCGATTCCATGACCGTGACAATCGCCAACCCCTATCGCCGCGGGCTCTACGGGGTCCTCGCCGGCGGTCTGCTGAGCGTCACCGCCTCTGCGGTGCTGGCGCTGCCGGTGGCCACCGCGGCCCCGCAGTGCGACCCGAGTCAAACCGTGGGTCAATCCATCAACTCGTACCTGACCCGTCATCCGGACATCAAGCAGCAGCTGCAGTCCAAGTCCCAGGCGGAGGGCGGCGGCAGCAACGTCATCGACTACCTGAACCGGCACCCCGACGTGCGGCAGCACCTGATCGACGTGTCGCAGCAGTGCGCGCCCTAGCGAGCCGGCGTCGTTCAGCCGGGGCATCGGCGACGCGCGCAAACGCTCATTGTTGACGAAAAAGTAGAACACGTTCTAGCGTCTAGGCGTGTTCTCTGATCCCCTTACGGGCGCCATCGCCGAGGCCGAGCAGCTCATCGCTGCCGCGCCGTTCATCGAGACCGAAGCAGACCTGCTCGAAGGGCTGCAGTACCTGGCGGGTTGCGTCGTCGGGTGCATGCACCTGGCGTTCGATTACGACCGCGACCATCCCTTCTTGCAATCCGGGACCGGGCCCTTCACCAAGATGGGGCTCGACAACCCGGACACCCTCTACTTCGGGACCCGGGTGCACGCCAACCACGACTACGTGGTCACGGGCGTGCGCGGTACCACCACCGACCTGAGCTTCCAGCTGCTCGGCGGTGAATACACCGACGACTTCGTGCCCGTCAGCCAGGCGGCGTTCGACGACCGCGAGCTCGAGATCGGCGAGGACGGCAGCTTCGAGTGGCGGGTCCGGCCGACCGGCCCCGGACAGCTGGTGATCCGCGAGGTCTATGGCGACTGGTCGGCCCAGCGCGGCACGCTGGCGATCTCCCGGCTGGACACCGCCGGCACCGCGCCGCCGCCGCTGACCCGTGAGCTAATCGAAAAGCGTTACGCCACAGCTGCAAAGCAGCTGGTGCAACGAGTCAAGACGTGGCTACAGTTCCCGCAGTGGTTCTACCTGGACCTGCCCGTCAACACCATGGTGCCGCCGCGACTGACTCCGGGCGGCCTGGCCACCCAGTACTCGTCGGTGGGGCACTTCGACCTGCGGCCCGACCAGGCGATGGTGATCACGATCCCGGTCTCGGACGCCCCCTACCTTGGCTTCCAGCTGGGCAGCCTCTGGTACATCTCGCTCGACTACATCAACCACCAGACCTCGCTGAACAACACCCAGGCGCAACAGGATCCGGACGGCAAGGTCAGGATCGTGGTCGCCGACCAGAATCCTGGAGTGACCAACTGGGCGGAAACGCTGGGCCACCGGAAGGGCTTCCTGCAGTTCCGCTGGCAGCGGGTGTCGCGGGAGCTCACCGAGGTCGACGGTCCGACGGTCGAGGTGGTCGACATCGACCAGGTGCCGGCCGCATTGCCCTATTTCGACCACAACAAGATCTCCGAGGACGACTGGCGCGAGCGAATTATACTGCGCCACCAACAAATTCAAGCAAGGATGCTGGGATGACGAAGCTGCTCGACGGCAAGGTTGTGGTGATCAGCGGCGTGGGCCCGGGCCTGGGCACGACGCTGGCGCACCGATGCACGCGGGAAGGCGCCGACCTGGTGCTGGCGGCCCGCACGCCGGAACGACTGGACGACGTCGCCAAGCAGATCGCCGACATCGGCGGCCGCGCGACGACCGTGCGCGCCGACATCACCGACGACAACCAGGTGAGCAACCTGGTGGCCGCCACCCTGGAGGCCTACGGCAAGGTTGACGTGCTGATCAACAACGCCTTCCGGGTACCGTCGCTGAAGCCGTTCTCCGGCACCAGCTTCCAACACATTCGCGACGCGATCGAGCTCAGCGCGCTGGGCGCGCTGCGGCTGATTCAGGGCTTCACCGAGGCGCTGGCCGAGTCGAAGGGCTCGATTGTCAACGTCAACTCCATGGTGCTCCGGCACTCGCAGGCCAAGTACGGCGCCTACAAGATGGCCAAGTCCGCGCTGCTGGCTATGTCGCATTCGCTGGCCACCGAGCTAGGCGAGCAGGGGATTCGCGTGAATTCGGTTGCGCCCGGCTATATTTGGGGTGAGACGTTGCAGGGCTACTTCAACCACCAGGCCGGCAAGTACGGCACCACCGCGGACCAGATCTACGCGGCCACGGCCGCGAACTCCGACCTCAAGCGGCTGCCCACCGAGGACGAGGTGGCTTCGGCAATCCTGTTCATGGCCAGTGACCTGTCCAGCGGCATCACCGGGCAGACCCTGGACGTCAACTGCGGGGAGTACCACACCTGATGGCACAGCGCACCGACGTTGGCACCGTCGAGGACCTACACGCGTCGGCGACCAAGCTGGTCGGGCTCGACGATTTCGGCGTCGACGACGACAACTATCGCGAAGCCCTCGGGGTGTTGTTGGAGTCCTACCGGCGCGACGCGGGCCTCACCGAGTTCGGCAGCAAGATGAATCGGTTCTTCCTGCGCGGGGCGCTGGTGGCCAGGCTGTTCTCGGAGTCCGCCTGGAAGCAGTATCCGCAGCACGCCAACGTCGGCATCGTGCGGCCGATCTTCGTGACCGGGTTGCCGCGCACCGGCACCACGATCCTGCACCGCCTGCTGGGCGCGGACCCGGTGCATCAGGGCCTGCATCTGTGGCTGGCGGAGTTTCCGCAGCCCCGGCCGCCGCGCGACACCTGGGACTCCAATCCGTGGTACAGCCAGCTGAACGCGCAGTTCGAAAAGGCTCATGCCGAGAATCCCGAGTACACCGGCCTGCACTTCATGGCCGCCTACGAGCTGGAGGAGTGCTGGCAGCTGCTGCGGCAGTCGCTGCATTCGGTGTCCTACGAGACGCTTTCGCACCTGCCCACTTATTCGCAGTGGTTGTCGCGGCAGGACTGGACGCCGTCGTATCAGCGGCACCGCCGCAACCTTCAGCTGATCGGCTTAAACGACGCCGAAAAGCGTTGGGTGCTGAAGAATCCCAGCCATCTGTTCGCGCTCGACGCGTTGATGGCGACGTATCCGGATGCGTTGGTGATCCAGACCCACCGGCCGGTGGAAACCATCATGGCCTCGATGTGTTCGCTGGCCCAGCACACCGCCGAAGGATGGTCCACGACCTTCTCCGGAGCCCAGATCGGTGCCGACGCCGTGGAGACGTGGTCGCGCGGGCTGCAGCTGTTCAACACCGCACGCGCCAAATACGACTCCGCCCAGTTCTGCGACGTCGACTACCACGACCTGATCGCTGACCCGCTCGGGACGGTCGCCGGCGTGTACCGCCACTTCGGCATGGACCTGACCGACGAAGCGCGAAAGGCCATGGCGGACAGCCACGCCGAGAGCCAGACCGGCGCGCGGGCCCCGAAGCACAAGTATTCGCTGGCCGATTACGGGCTGACCGTCGATGCGGTCAAGGAGCGCTTCGCCGGGCTGTAGATCAGTCGTCCCCGGAAATCGGCTCGCTAAGATAGCCTTCGGCGACGGCGTGCTCGATGCTGTCGCTCAATTTCGGGCACGACCGCGTGCGAGCCGTGTCACCGCCGGAGTTGCGCACCTCGGTGAAGTGCGCACAGCGTTGCCACGCTTCGGTATTCCACTGCACGGCGGTGTGGCCCGGGCCGAGCCTGCGCACGGTGACGGTGGCGTGGCAGAACCGGCAATCCACCGGCATCAGGCCGGAGCTCAGATAGCGCTCGCGGTCGGCGCGGCTGGCTTCGGCGACGGCCGCGGCCCGCCGCGGATCATTGCTGAAATCCCGTGACTTCGACCAGGATCCGCCGTTACCTTCCGGACTGACCGGCCGCTCGTCGTGGTCGTGCTGATCGCCGTGCAGCAACAGCATCGACCGGGCTAACCGATCGACGTCGGGAACCGCCGGCTGATCGTCGGGCATGGGCGTCAGTGTTGTTCCGCGGGGACGTCTTCGGAGTCCTTGGCGGCCTTCAGGTTCTCCGCCACCTCGGCGTTCCAGTACTCGTTGGCGCGGGTGGTGTCCACCTCGATCTCGAAGCGCTGCACCATTTCCGGCTCGATGTCGGCGACGTCGACGTAGAACTGTTGATACCAGCGGCGCAGCTGATAGACGGCGCCGTCCTCCTCGACCAGCAACGGGTTGTCGATTCGGGTCTTGTGCCTCCAGATCTCGACGTCCTGAAGGAAGCCCTTGCTGACGCCCTCGGTGAACACGCGGGACAGCTTGTCGGTCATCGCTTCGTCCATGCCCTTGGGCTTTTCGACGATGACTCCCCACTGCAGCACGAACGAGTCCTGCGTGACCGGGTAGTGGCAGTTGATCAGGATCGACTCGGCCTTGTAGCCGCCGTAGCTGTTGTGCAGCCAGTTGATCATGAACGACGGCCCGAAGTACGACGCTTCGGAATCCAGGTGGGCTTCTCCGTACGATGTGCCCAGGTCGTTCACGTCGGGCCGACCGACGTTGTGCAGGTACTGCGAGGCGATATGGCCCTCGAACACGTTCTTGAAGTACGTCGGCAGGCCGAAGTGGATGTAGAAGAAGTGGGCCATGTCGGTGACGTTGTCGATGATGTCACGGCAGTTGGAACCCTCGATGAGGATGCGGTTCCAGCGCCATTCGGTCCATTCGTCGCTGTGCGCCTCGGGTATATCGGGGATTTGAACCGCGGGGTCCGGCGGGTTGCCCTCGTGGTCGTGCCAGACGAACAACAGGCCGCCCCGGACGTCGGTCGTCCACGCCCGGGTGCGCGCCGTCTTGGGCGTGCGCTTGGCGTACGGCACCAGCTTGCAGCGTCCGTCGCCGCCCCACCGCCAGTCGTGGAACGGGCACGCGACCTCGTCGCCTTTGATGGTGCCTTCCGACAGGTCACCACCCATGTGTCGGCAGTAGGCGTCCAGCACCTTGAGTTTGCCCTCGGAATCGGCGAAGACCACCAGCTTGGTGCCGAACGCCTGCACGGCGTGCGGCTTGCCGTCCTGGAAGTCCTTCGCGACACCCAGGCAATGCCAGCCCCGGGCGTACCTGGTCGGCAATGCGCCGGGATCGATCTCCCGGATGCCGACCGCCTTGGTGTCGGTACTCACCAGTCACCTCCAAGTCGTCTCTAACTAGAACACGTTACAGTTTTGAGCGTCGGTGGCGCAACGACGGCGGGTCTGGCCACGTCAAATGCGGGCTGCGGGTATATCTAAAGCGATGCCGCTGTTTTCTTTCGAGGGCCGATCGCCGCGGGTGGACCCCACCGCGTTCGTCGCCCCGACCGCCACGCTGGTCGGTGACGTCACGGTCGAGGCCGGAGCGTCGGTCTGGTTCAACGCCGTGCTGCGGGGCGATTACGGGCCGATCGTGGTGCGCGAGGGGGCCAACGTCCAGGACGGGTCGCTGTTGCACGCGCCGCCCGGCATCCCGGTCGACATCGGTCCCGGCGCGACGGTCGCGCACCTCTGCGTCATCCACGGCGTCCACGTGGGTCCGGAGGCCCTGATCGCCAACCACGCGACCGTCCTCGACGGCGCGGTGATCGGCGCGCGCAGCTTGATCGCGGCGCACTCGCTGGTGACCGCCGGCACGCAGATTCCCGCCGGGATGCTGGCCGTGGGCGCACCGGCCCAGGTGAAGGGACCCGTCGCCGGGACCGGCGCGGAGATGTGGGTCAACCTCAACCCGCAGGCGTACCGGGATCTGGCGCAGCGCCACATCGCCGGGCTCGAGCCGATCTAGCCGGCCTGGGGGCCTGCGGCGTCTTCCGGTCAGACGTGCCGCGCGCTGGCGGCCGCGCGATCCATCTCCCAGTAGGCGCGTAGGGCGACCATCTTCCCGTCGTCGTCCGCCTTGTAGGTGAACACGCCCTCCGTCGTGACCTGGTAGTCGCCCGTGGTGATGAGGATGTGGCCCACGTTGGCTTCCTCGTTGCCGCACTGGTAGGTGTCGCGGAAGACGAACTCGATCCGGGTGGTGGGGGCGATGGCCTTGTCCCAGAAGGCCGCGATCGCGTCGCGGCCCCGGTGACCCTTGCCCTCCGGGTCGAACGCCGACGGTCCGATGGGGTCCTCGACGACGGCGTCGTCGGCGAACACCGCCAGCCACGCCTCCTTGTCGCGCGCCATCACGGCCTCGCGCGACCGGCGGCCGGCCTCGTGCGCGGGGTGCTCGCTCACGCGCCGACCCTCTCGGGAGTGGGCTTGTCCGCCCCGACCACCCACATGGAGTAGTACTGCGAGCCGCCGCCGTAGGCATGGCCCAGCGCCTTTCGGGCGCCGGGGACCTGGTGATCGCCGCCCTTGCCCATCACCTGGATCGCGGCCTCCGCGAAGCGGATCAGCCCGGATGCACCGATCGGGTTCGACGACAACACCCCGCCGGACGGGTTCACCGGCAGCCGTCCGCCGATCCTCGTCTCGCCGGCCTCGGTGAGCTTCCAACCCTCACCCTCGGCCGCAAAACCGAGGTTCTCCAACCACATCGGCTCGAACCAGGAGAACGGCACGTAGATCTCGGCGGCGTCGATCTCGTCGATGGGACTCTTGATGCCGGCGGCCTTCCAGAGCGCGGCGGCCGCGTCGCGGCCGGCCTGCGGACTGACTTGGTCGCGCCCGGAGAACTGCAGCGGCTCGGTGCGCAGCGCGGTAGCGTGAATCCACGCCACCGGATTGCCCTGCGCCAGAAGGGCTTCGGCGCTCTCCTCGTCACCGATGACGACGGCGGCCGCGCCGTCGGACGACGGGCAGGTTTCGTCGTACCGGATCGGGTCCCACAGCATGGGCGACCCCATCACCTTCTCCAGGGTGATGTCGGGCTGGTGCAGGTGGGCCAGCGGATTGCGGGCCCCGTTGAGCCGGTCCTTGACCGCGACCATGGCGCCGATGTTCAGCGGTGCGCCTGACCGGCGGATGTACGACCGCACGTGCGGGGCGAAATAGCCGCCCGCGCCGGCGCCGACCGGCTTGATGAAGGGAACCGGAATCGACAACGCCCACATGGCGTTGGACTCCGACTGCTTCTCCCAGGCCATCGCCAGCACGCGCCGGTACCTGCCCGACTGCACCAGGCTGGCGGCCACCACCCCGGTCGACCCGCCGACGGACCCGGCGGTGTGCACCCGGATCAGCGGCTTGCCCGTCGCCCCCATGGCGTCGGCCATGAACAGCTCGGGCATCATGACGCCCTCGAAGAAGTCCGGCGCCTTACCGACAACGACGGCGTCGATGTCGTCGAATGTGGATCCCGAGTCGGCCAGCGCCCGGTCGATCGCCTCGCGAACCATCCCGTTCATCGAAACGTCCTGGCGCTTAGCCACGTACTTGGTCTGCCCGGTACCGAGTACCGCGGCAAGGTGTGTGCCCGCGCCGGCCATCAGTTCGTCCCTTCCATCACCGCGACCAGGTTCTGTTGCAGCGCAGGCCCGCTGGTGGCGTGCGCGAGCACCCGTCCCGCCGATCCGTTCCAGATATGTTGCGCCGCAAATCCGATGCGCTCCAGCCCGGCCACGAACATCGGATTGGCCGACAAGGCGCCGCCGGACGGGTTGACCTTCGCCGCCCCGGGAAGCCGGATTGCCTCCGCGATGATCAGGTGCTGGTGCGTAAACGGCGCGTGGATCTCGGCCACGTCGACGTTGCGGATGTGGCCGCCGGTGGCCGCCTTGGTCGCCGCCGTGGTCGACGGCGACTCGGTGAGATTCCGCACGCCCAGCGACGGGGATTCGATGCGGTGCTCGATCCCGGTGATCCAGGCCGGGTTGTCGCGGAGTTCGCGCGCCCGGCCGTCGGCGGCCAGCACGATCGCGGCCGCGCCGTCGGTGATCGGTGCGATGTCGTGGCGTCGCAACGGGTCGGCGAAAAACGGGCGGTCGAGCAGGTCGTCGATGCTGACCGCCGGCTCCACCGAGTCCACCCGGGCGGCGGCCGCCAGGGACTCCAGCGCCACGCGCGCCATCTGCTCGTAACTCCACAGATCGGACTCGAGGCCGATGCGGGCCTGCAACGCGGCCATCGACACCGAGTCGGGCCACAGCGGGGCGACGGTATAAGGGTCGGTCTGCCGCGACAGGATGCGGCGCAGCACCCCGGCAGACGACTTGCCGAAGCCGTACACCAAAGCGGTGTCGACCTCGCCGGTCAGGATCTTGATGTAGGCCTCGTACAGGGCCCAGGCCGCGTCCATCTCGACGTGAGACTCGTTGATCGGCGGCACGGCGCCGATCGAGTCGATCGCCGAGATGAACGAGAATGCGCGTCCGGCAAGGTAATCGGACGATCCCGAGCACCAGAAGCCGATGTCCGCCTTGCTGATTCCGAGGTCGGAGTAGAGCTGGGCGAAGCACGGCATCAGCATCTCGACGCCGTTGGTGGTGCCGTCGGTGCGGCGTACGTGGGGGGCGTGGGCAAAGCCGACGACCGCAACGTTGCGAGCGCTCATGTGTTCCTAAGCCCTTTACAGGTGGTGCTTGTAGGTGTCGTAGTCGGCGTCGGGTTCCCCGGTCGGCCGGAAGTACTCGATGTTGTCGATGCCGAAGCCCCATTGCTCGCGGGGCCGCCAGACCGCCTCCACGCGCATGCCCATCCGCACCTCGTGCGCGTCGACGTCGGCCACCAGGTGCAGGAAGGGGATGTCGGCCCCGTCGAGCAAGACGTAGGCGGCCACATAGGGCGGCTTGATGCGCTGACCCTGGAACGGGATGTTGATGATCGCGAACGTCGTCACCGTGCCCTTGTCCGGCAGCTCGACGAACTCGGTGGTGGGCTGACCGGTCGCCGGATCGGCGCCGTGCGGCGGGAAGTACACCTTCCCGTGTTCGCCCGTCTTCGCGCCCAGCAGCTTGCCCTCGGCGATGGCCCGCAGGTAGGCGCTTTCCTCGTGGGATGCGGTGTGCTGGATGGTCATCGAGATCGGCGTGACGATCATCGTGACCGGGTCCTTCTCGTTTCCCGAGGATTCGGCGACCGGTTCGGCCTCCCCGCCCAGCGCGAAGTACGCGATGTCGGTGATCGCACCCACCGGCTCGTCGGCCCAGTGCACGTGCACGCGGCTACCGATGCGGATCGCCTCCGGGCTGCCGGCGTCGACGGCGTGCATCAGCAGCGTGTCGGCGCCGTCGAGCTTGATCAGGGCCCAGGCGAACGGGCGGTCCAGCGGCTGGCCCTCCAGCGGCTCGGCTTGCCAGCTCCAGGAGGCTACGGTGCCGACGCTGGAGACCGGTACCATCTCGCCCAGCGGCTCATAGGTGACCGGGTCATATTCCGCAGGCGGGACGTGCACTCGGCCATCGGATCCGCGTACGCCCAGGACGTGGCGGTCACGCAGCGCGGTGAAGAACTTGCCGAGCGTGGGTCCCACCGAACGGGTGTAGTCGAAGGACAACGTCAGCGGCGCTGAAAGTGGTGGCTCGCGGTGATTGATCAAGGTCGGGCTGCTTGAGCTGACTGTCACGCCATCGAGTAGAACAGGTTCTAAGAACGGATTCAACATCGGTTCGGATGCGGCCGGGAAAGGCGGAGATCATGAAGCTGGGGTTGCAGCTGGGGTACTGGGGCGCGCAGCCGCCCGAGAATCACGGGGAACTCGTCACCGCCGCGGAAGAAGCCGGCTTCGACGCCGTGTTCACCGCCGAGGCGTGGGGATCCGACGCCTACACGACGCTGGCGTGGTGGGGATCGTCGACGCGCCGGCTGCGGCTGGGCACCTCGGTGGTGCAGCTGTCCGCCCGCACGCCGACCGCGTGTGCCATGGCCGCGCTGACCCTCGACCACCTCTCGGGTGGCCGGCACATCCTCGGGCTTGGGGTGTCCGGCCCGCAGGTGGTCGAAGGCTGGTACGGCCAGCGCTTCCCGAAGCCGCTGGCGCGGACGCGCGAATACATCGACATCCTCCGCCAGGTGTGGGCGCGGGAGAAGCCGGTCACCAGCGAGGGGCCCCACTACCCGCTGCCGTTGAGCGGCACGGGGACAACGGGACTCGGTAAGCCGCTCAAGCCGATCACCCATCCGTTGCGTGCCGCCATCCCGGTATTCCTGGGCGCCGAGGGGCCCAAGAACGTCGCGCTGGCCGCCGAGATCTGTGACGGCTGGCTGCCGATCTTCTACACCCCGCGGATGGCCGACACCTACAACGAATGGTTGGACGAGGGATTCGCCCGGCCCGGGGCGCGCCGCAGCCGCGAGGACTTCGAGATCTGCGCCACCGCCAACATCGTCATCACCGAGGACCGCGCCGCCGCCTTCGCGGCCATGAAGCCCTATCTGGCGCTGTACATGGGGGGCATGGGCGCGGAGGACACCAACTTCCACGCCGACGTCTATCGCCGGATGGGCTATGCCGAGGTGGTCGACGAGGTCACCGCGCTGTTCCGGTCCAACCAGAAGGACAAGGCCGCCGAGATCATCCCCGACGAGGTGGTCGACGACGCCGCGATCGTCGGCGACCTGGACTACGTGCGTAAGCAGATCAAGGTGTGGGAGGCCGCCGGGGTCACCACGATGGTGGTCTCCGGACGCAGTGCGGAGCAGGTCCGAGAGCTGGCGACGCTGATCTGACCCGTCCTTGCCACAACATAGAACGCGTTCTAGATTGGCCGGATGACCGATACCGGCCGGTCAGCCGATCGGGTGGGCGTCACCGAAGGACATCTCGACGTGGCCGACCGACCCGGAGACCATCGCCCGCTTCGGCAGGCCCAGCGACGCCAGCTCCTTGGCATAGGGGTGCTCACCCAGCCGCACCGTCGCGCCGCCCGGCCGGCCCCGCATCCCGCTGATCCGCATCTCCCACGGCACCTCCCGGGTGGTGCCCTCGGCGAAGGTGTAGGTCTTGAGCACCTGCGCGCGCGACGTGAACAGCGACGGCACGGGCAGCCCGCGGGCGAAGTCGATGCCCGCGATGTGCGCACCGTCGGCGCTGACGTCGAACCCGAACCGCCCGTTCTCGCGAATGCTGAAGTCCGCCATGATCTTTGGGAATCCCCAGATGGTGCGTCCGGCCTCGAGTGTGAAGCTCTGGTCCACCGGCAGGTGGTGAATGAAGGCCGCGGCCGCACCGAGCGCGCGAAGGCCGCGCGCATCCGAGCCCGGGGGGTTCACCATCACGCACGTGCCGAATTCGTGGTACTGCCCCAGGTCGCCGTCGACGTAGCGGGCCAGCATCAGGTTGACCACCGCGCGGCCCGGGCGGTGTTGGCAGACCTTCAGCCCGCTGTAGTCGATGAGTCGTTGCGCCGCTTGGGCATCCACCGAGAACATCGCGGTGTGGACGTCCGCCTTCCGGATCCGCACCGGCATGGTGAGGACCGTCCCGGCGATGATGTGTTGTGAATCAGGCATGCCGGTCACTGTAATCCGCTCTCAGGAGGCTAGATAGATGACGTCGACCATCCCGGACACGATCTTGGACATCGACCTGACGGACGGCCACTTCTATGCCGACGGCCGCAAGGCTCGGGAGGCGTATCGGTGGATGCGGGCCAATCAGCCGGTGTTCCGGGACCGCAACGGCCTGGCAGGTGCGACGACCTATCAGGCGATCCTGGACGCGGAGCGGAACCCGGAGCTGTTCTCCAACACCGGCGGCATCCGCCCCGACCAGCCAGGTATGCCGTACATGATCGACATGGACGATCCCGCACACGTGTTGCGGCGCAAACTCGTCAACGCCGGCTTCACGCGCAAGCGGGTGAAGGAGAAGGAGCCGTCCATCGAGCGGCTCTGCGACACGCTGATCGACGCGGTGTGCGAGCGGGGGGAGTGCGACTTCGTCCGCGACATCGCCGCGCCGCTGCCCATGGCGGTCATCGGCGACATGCTCGGTGTGCTTCCCGAGGAACGCGGGATGCTGTTGAAGTGGTCCGACGACCTGGTCTGCGGGTTGAGCTCGCACATCGACCCGGCCTCGGCCGAATTCCAGACGGTGATGGAGGCCTTCGCCGCTTACACCGCGTTCACGATGGACATCATCACCAAGCGGCGCGCGGAGCCGACCGACGACCTGTTCTCCATCCTCGTCAACGCCGAGGTGGAGGGGCGGCGGATGTCCGACGACGAGATCGTCATGGAGACGCTGCTGATCCTGATCGGCGGCGACGAGACCACGCGGCACACGCTCAGCGGTGGGACGGAACAGCTGCTGCGGCATCGCGACCAGTGGGACGCCCTGCGGCGTGACCCCGCGCTGCTTCCCGGCGCCATCGAGGAGATGCTGCGCTGGACGTCGCCGGTGAAGAACATGTGCCGGACGCTCACGGCGGACACCGACTTGCACGGGACCGCCCTACGCGGGGGCGAGAAGATCATGCTGCTGTTCGAGTCGGCCAACTTCGACGAGGCCGTCTTCGATCAGCCGGAGAGCTTCAATATCCACCGAAACCCGAACAGCCACATGGCCTTCGGCTTCGGCACGCACTTCTGCCTGGGAAACCAGCTGGCGCGCCTGGAATTGTCGCTGATGACGACGCGGGTGCTGCAACGGCTGCCCGACCTGCGGTTGGCCGCCGACGATTCGGCGCTGCCCTTGCGCCCGGCGAACTTCGTCAGCGGCCTCGAGTCGATGCCGGTGGTGTTCACACCGACCGCCCCGGCGGGGTAGTCACCCTTACCGCCGAGCGTGTACGCACTGCGAGATTCACGCTGGTTTTGCGCGCTGAGTGCACGTTCGGCGTGACCACGCTGCCGCAACCCGCGCCAAGATGCCACCTCGCGTGTCCGCGAGCGTGACCCGGATTGCCTTCCATCCGAGATCCGACAGCGCTTCGTAGCGGGCGATATCCCGGTTGAACTGCCGGCGGTCAACCCGATGGTGATCGCCTTCGTACTCCAAGGCGATTCTGACGGCCTCCCAGCCCATGTCCAGGATCGCCACGAGTTCCCCGTATTCGCCGTAGACGGGAAGCTGCGTCTGCGGTCGCGGATAACCGGCCTCGACGAGCAAAAGCCGCAGCCATGTCTCGCGGGGCGACGCGGCGCCGGGATCCACCAGATCCAGGGCAGCCCGGGCCCGCCTGATACCGCGACGTCCACGGTGACGTTCGGCCAGGGTCTTGACTTCGGCCACCTTGAGATTGCTCACGCGAGCCAGCGCGTCGATAGCTGCGACTGCTCTGCCAACGGGATAACGGCATGCGAGATCGAGGGCGGTGCGTTCCGGGGTCGTCACACAGATGCCGGTAATGCGCGTGAACTCGTCCTCGGCCACCTGATCGGACCAAGTCGTGATGCCGGCCGGCGGACGGCGATAGGCGTAGAGCAACTCCGCGGACGCGCGATCGTCGATCCACTTCGCGCCGTGCAGCGCCGAGGCGGACCGACCCGCCACAATTCCGCGCCGCCGCGACCACAACCATGCGGCGCGGGCACGGGATTGAGCGGTGAGCTGGATGCCGGCCGGCAGATAGACGTCGGGGTGTACCGCGACGAAGCGGCTGCGCAGCGCGTAAGGCGTCAGGTCCCCGGACGCGACGGCCTCACTCCCGATGAACGGTTCCATGGCAGCGGAGTGTCGCGCTGCCCACCGACAATCGCGCCGAACGTGCACTCAGTGCGAATTATGGGACGAAAAATCGCAACAATTACACGCTCGGCGATCGGCCTATTTGTTCTGGAAGTTGGGCTTGCGCTTCTCCGCGAACGCCCGCGGGCCTTCCTTGGCGTCGTCGGACAGAAACACCTTGATGCCGATCTGGGTGTCGATCTTGAACGCGTCGTTCTCGTGCATGCCCTCGGTCTCGCGTATGGCCCGCAGGATCGCCTGCACGGCCAGCGGGCCGTTGTTCTCGATCAGCGAGGCAATCTCCAGCGCCTTGGTCAGGGCCTGGCCGTCGGGCACGAGGTACCCGATCAGGCCGATCTCCTTGGCCTCCGCGGCGGTGATGTGACGGCCGGTCAAGAGCAGGTCGCACGCCACCGTGTACGGGATCTGCCGCACCAGGCGCACGGCCGACCCGCCCATCGGGTACAGGCTCCATTTGGCCTCCGAGATGCCGAACTTGGCGCTCTCGCCGGCGACCCGGATGTCGGTGCCCTGCAGGATCTCGGTACCCCCCGCGATGGCGGGGCCCTCGACGGCGGCGATCAGCGGTTTGGTGAGCCGGCGGCCCTTGAGCAACGCGTCGATTCGCGACGGGTCGTAGCTGCCGTCCCTAAAGGAATCACCGGGTGGCCGTTTCGTCGCCGCCTTGAGGTCCATGCCTGCGCAGAAGTAGCCACCGGCGCCGGTCAGGATGCAGCAGCGAATGTCGGGATCGTTGTCGACGCGGTCCCAGGCCTGCACCATGATTTCCATCATTTCGGTGCTCAGGGCGTTGCGGGCGTGCGGCCGGTTCAACGTGACGATGAGGGTGTGACCGCGCTGTTCCACCAGCGCGTCTGCTTCAGAGGGGCCGGAATGCTCGTTTGCTGGGACCTCACCATTCTGCGATGCCACGGCTACCGCCTTTCGGTCGACGTAGGGGGGTGAGCTTGTCAAGAAATGTAACACGTTCTAATTTGGTGGCCGTGGCCCTGAATATTGCCGATCTTGCCGAGCACGCCATCGACGCTGTGCCTGACCGTGTTGCCCTGATCTGCGGCGACGAGAAGTTGACCTACGCCGAGCTGGAGGATAAGGCCAATCGCTTCGCGCACTACCTGATCGACCAGGGGGTCAAGAAGGACGACAAGGTCGGGCTGTACTGCCGTAACCGCATCGAGATCGTGATCGCGATGCTCGGCATCGTCAAGGCCGGCGCCATCCTGGTGAACGTCAACTACCGCTACGTCGAGGGCGAGCTTCGCTACCTGTTCGAAAACTCCGACATGGTGGCGCTGGTCCACGAGCGGCAGTACTCGGACCGCGTCGCCAACGTCCTGCCCGACACCCCGAACGTCAAGACGGTCCTGGTCATCGAGGACGGCTCCGACAACGACTATCAGCGCTACGGCGGCGTCGAGTTCTACTCGGCGATCGCGCAGGGCTCGCCCGAGCGCGACTTCCACGACCTGCTGGGCGAGCGCAGCGCCGACGACATCTATCTGCTCTACACCGGCGGCACCACCGGATTCCCCAAGGGAGTCATGTGGCGCCACGAGGACATCTACCGCGTGCTCTTCGGCGGAACCGACTTCGCCACAGGCCAATTCATCGAGGACGAGTACGACCTGGCCAAGGGAGCCGCCGCGAACCCGCCGATGATCCGCTATCCGATTCCGCCGATGATCCACGGCGCCACCCAATCCGCGACCTGGATGTCTATCTTCTCGGGCCAGACGACCGTGCTGGCACCGGAATTCAACGCCGAAGAGGTGTGGCGCACGATCCACGAACACAAGGTTAATCTGCTGTTCTTCACGGGCGACGCCATGGCGCGGCCGCTGCTCGACGCGCTCGACACCGACCATGGCTACGACCTCTCGTCGTTGTTCCTGCTGGCCAGCACGGCGGCGTTGTTCTCGCCGAGCATCAAGGAGAAGCTGCTCGACCTGCTACCCAACCGGGTCATCACCGACTCGATCGGCTCGTCGGAGACCGGCTTCGGCGGCACCAGCATCGTCGCCAAGGACGCGCCGCACGCCGGCGGCCCGCGGGTGAGCATCGACCACCGCACGGTCGTCCTCGACGAGGAGGGCAACGAAGTGCAGCCCGGCTCGGGCGTGCGCGGCCTGATCGCCAAGAAGGGCAACATCCCGGTCGGCTATTACAAGGACGAGAAGAAGACCGCCGAGACGTTCAAGACCTTCAACGGCGTGCGTTACGCCATTCCCGGCGACTACGCCCTGGTCGAGGAGGACGGCACCGTCACCATGCTCGGGCGCGGCTCGGTGTCGATCAACAGTGGCGGCGAGAAGGTCTACCCGGAGGAGGTCGAGGCGGCGCTCAAGGGTCACCCGGACGTCTTCGACGCTTTGGTGGTCGGGGTGCCCGACCCGCGTTACGGGCAGCACGTGGCCGCCGTCGTGGCGCCCCGCCCCGGGGCCCGGCCATCGCTGGCGGAGCTGGACCGCTTCGTGCGCTCCGAGATCGCGGGATACAAGGTGCCCCGTAGCCTTTGGCTCGTCGACGAGGTGAAGCGCTCGCCGGCCGGCAAGCCCGACTACCGCTGGGCCAAGGAACAGACCGAGGTGCGGCCCGCGGACGACGTGCACGCCGCCCACGTCACCGCTTGAGTGAGTTCGTCAAGCAGCACCCGTCCGCACCCGACGGCTACTTCGCCTGGGAAGCGGCCGGTCTGCAATGGCTTTCGGCCGTCGACGGCGGCGTGCCGTGCGCGCCCGTGGTGTCGGTCGATGCGACGAGCCTGACGCTGCGGCGGCTCGATTCGGTCACTCCCACGGCGGAGGCGGCATGGGCGTTCGGTAGCCGATTGGCCGTCACCCACGAGGCGGGCGCGCCGGCGTTCGGCGCCGGGCCCGACGGATGGGACGGTCCCGGGTTCTTCGGGCCGCTGTTGCAGCCGTTGCCGATGTCGCTGCGCCGGTGCAGAGGGTGGGGCGAGTTCTACGCCGACGAGCGGCTGGCCCCGATGGCCGAACTCGCCGCCGCGCGCCTCGACGCCGCGACCCGCGACGCGATCGACGCGGTCGCCGACCGCTGCCGTGCCGGTGACTTCGACGACGACGATCCGCCGGCCCGGCTGCACGGCGACCTGTGGAGCGGCAACGTGATATGGACCCCCGACGGGGCGGTGCTGATCGACCCGGCCGCGCACGCCGGTCACCGCGAGACCGACCTGGCGATGTTGGCGCTGTTCGGCTGTCCGCACTACGGTGACGTCCTTGGCGGATACCAGCAGGTGGCGCCGCTGCGGCCGGGCTGGCGTGACCGCGTGGGGCTGCATCAACTGTTCCCGTTGCTCGCGCACGTCGTGCTGTTCGGCCGTGGGTACGCGCGGCGGGCGCGCGCCGCGGCCCGCGCCGCGCTGGCCGCCTGACCCCCGCCGGCGTCTACAGTCGAATTGCGATGACGATCGACGTGTGGATGCAGCATCCGACTGCGCGGTTCCTGCGCAGCCCCATGCTCGCGTCCCTGCGGCGCTGGACCGGCGGGTCGATGCCCGACGGCGACGTCGGAATCGATGCGACCGTGGCGTCGATGGACGCCGCCGGCGTCGGCTTCGGGCTGCTCAGTGCGTGGTGCGGTCCCTTCGGGCAGGACCTCGTGTCCAACGACGAGGTCGCCCAGTGGATTGCCCAGCATCCCAGCCGGTTTGGCGGGCTCGCTAGCGTCGACCTCGACCGCCCGATGGAGGCGGTCCGGGAGTTGAGGCGCCGCGTTCGCGGCGGCTTCCTGGGACTGCGGGTGGTGCCCTGGTTGTGGGATGCGCCACCGACCGACCGGCGCTACTACCCGCTGTTTGCCGAGTGTGTCGAGTCGGGCGTCCCGTTCTGCACGCAGGTCGGTCACACCGGACCGCTGCGGCCCTCGGAGACCGGGCGCCCGATTCCCTACATCGACCAGGTCGCCCTGGACTTCCCGGAACTGGTGATCGTCTGCGGGCACGTCGGCTATCCGTGGACCGAGGAAATGGTCGCCGTCGCCCGCAAGCACGAGAACGTCTACATCGATACCTCGGCGTACACCACCCGGCGGCTCCCGCACGAGCTGGTGAGCTTCATGAAAACCCCTACCGGCCAACGCAAAGTCCTGTTCGGCACCAATTATCCGATGATCGCCCATGCGCACGCCCTGGCCGGGCTGGGCGAACTGGGGCTCAGCGAGGAGGCCCGGGACGATTTCCTGCACCGCAACGCCGAACGTGTATTTCGAGTGGAGGTAAACAAGTGAACGGTGCTCAGGCCCTGCTCAACACCCTGGTCGACGGCGGCGTCGACGTGTGCTTCGCCAACCCGGGCACATCGGAAATGCATTTCGTGGCGGCCCTCGACGCCGTGCCGGGGATGCGCGGCGTGCTAACGCTTTTCGAGGGTGTCGCCACCGGCGCGGCGGATGGTTATGCCCGCATGGCGGACCGGCCGGCGGCGGTGCTACTGCACCTTGGCCCCGGCCTGGGTAACGGGTTGGCCAACCTGCACAACGCGCGCCGCGCCCGGGTGCCCATGGTGGTGGTCGTCGGCGACCACGCCACCTATCACAAGCAGTACGACGCCCCACTGGAATCCGACATCGACGCAGTGGCGGGGACTGTGTCGGGCTGGATGCGCAGGACCGAGGAAACCGCCGAGGTCGGCGCCGACGCGGCGGACGCGATCGCCGCCAGCCGGTCCGGCTTGAAGATCTCCACGCTGATCCTGCCCGCGGACGTGTCGTGGACCGACGGGGCGCAACCCGCGCCGACCCCGTCCGGTCGGCCTCCGGAGGCCGACTCGACGCTGACCGTAGAAGTGGCAGAGGTGCTGCGCTCGGGAGAGCCGACGTTGATCCTGGTCGGGGGGGACGCGACCCGCGGACCGGGTCTGGCGGCGGCCGCGCGGATCGCGGAGGCGACGGGCGCGCGGCTGTTGTGCGAGACGTTCCCGACGCGGCTGGAGCGTGGGGCTGGTGTTCCCGCCATCGAGCGGCTCGGCTACTTCGCCGAGGCGGCCACCGCCCAACTGGACGGCGCCAAGCACCTGGTGCTGGCCGGAGCGAAGTCGCCGGTCTCGTTCTTCGCCTATCCCGGCATGGCCAGCGACCTCGTGCCGGCGGGGTGCGAGGTGCACGTCCTCGCCGAAACCAGCGGCGCCACGGCCGCTCTGGTCACGGTGGCCGACGAGGTGGCGCCCGGCACCGAGGCGCCGGTGGCGGCCGCGTCGCGCCCGGAGTTGCCGACCGGCGCGCTCACCTCCGCGTCCGCGGCCCAGGTGATCGGCGCGCTCCTGCCGGAGGGCGCGATCGTCGTCGACGAGTCGAACACGTCCGGCCTGCTGCTCGCGCAGGCCACCGCCGGGTCGCCGGCTCACGACTGGCTGACGCTGACCGGCGGGGCGATCGGCTACGGCATCCCGGCGGCGGTCGGCGCCGCCGTCGCGGCCCCGGACCGGCCGGTGCTCTGCCTGGAATCCGACGGCTCAGCCATGTACACCATCTCCGGGTTGTGGACCCAGGCGCGGGAGAACCTCAACGTGACGACTGTGCTGTATGACAACGGTGCCTACGACATTCTGCGGGTGGAGCTGCAGCGCGTCGGGGCCGGCTCCGCTCCCGGCCCGAAGGCGCTCGACCTTCTCGATTTGTCCAGGCCGGCAATGGACTTCGTGAAGATCGCCGAGGGCATGGGCGTTCCCGGGCGCCGCGTCACGACCGCCGAGGAGTTCGCCGACGCGTTGCGTCACGCTCTTGCCGAGCCTGGCCCCCACCTGATCGACGCGGTGGTGCCATCACTGTTCGGTTAGCGCCGGGAGATGGCCGACGAGCCAGTCGGCCATCGCGTTGACCGCGTCGACTCCCGCCTCGAAGGAGTCCGCCTGCGCCGCCAGTGCGACGCCGGCGTGCCCGGCCGAGGTTGGTAGGACGGCGAATTGCCGGACCAGATAGCTCCCGTCGGTGCCTGGACCCCAACCGCCCTTGGCGGCAAGGCCTTTGGCGGCCAGGCCCCAGCGGTGGGCCGCGGCGAGGTTGCGCATCAGTTCGAGGACGGGGCCGGCGCCCTCGAGGTCGGGTAATCGGGCGGCGAATTGCGCTTGGCGGCGCAGCGGCCAGAGGGTCTGGCCGAACGGGGTGAACTCGCGGCGCAGCCGCCGGCATTCGACCACCGTGTCCGTGTCGCCCGAATCGACGAGAACGGCCCGCACCAGTTGTGCGGCGTCGACGGGTACGCCGAGTTGGGTCCACATCGTTCGGATGCCGGATTATCGGATTCGGCGATGGCGGCGGTCGCCAGGTCGATTGCGCGCGGGCGGTCACTCCGCAATGCGGCAATTGCGAGGGGGACCTTGATGGTCGACCAGGCAACGCCGCAGGACCACAGGCCCAAGGTGCGCACGGCCCCACCCGGGACCACAATCGCGGCGCCCGTGGGGGCGCCAGCGCGAATTCGCCTGAAGCCGGCGTCGAGTCGACTCGCCACGGACCTACCGGCCGATCGGCCAGACCGGGTCGTCGCCGCCGATGCCCTCGGCCGACAACTGACGCTTGAGTACCTTGAACGTGGCCGTCCGGGGGAGCTGCGCGCTCACCCGCACGTACGACGGCCACTGCTTGGGCCCCAAGTCCGGTTGCTCGGCGAGGAAGGCGTGGAACTTCTCCGCGTCGAATTGCCGGCCCGGCGCCATCACGAAGGCGGCCATGACCCGGTCGCCGACGACGGGATCGGGCACCGGGTAGACCGTGACTTCACTTACGTCGGGAAACCGCAGCAACACCGTTTCGATCGGCGCCGCACCCAGGTTCTCGCCGTCGACCCGCATCCAATCGCCCAGCCGTCCAGCGAAATACGCATACCCCGCGTCATCGCTGTAGGCCAGGTCACCGCTGTGGTAGATCCCGCCGGCCATGCGCTCGGCCTCTGCCGCCGCGTCGTTGTAGTAGCCCTCGAAGCGGCCCGGACCGGCGACGTTCACCAGTTCACCGACGACGCCGGGGGGACACCGTTTTCCGGAGTCGGGGTCGACGATGTCGATGCCCTCGGGCAGTGGTCCCAACGCGCCCGGCGGGGTGTCGGGCGTGCGTGCGATCGCCACACCCCCCTCCGTCGACCCGAAGCCGTCCTGAACCACGCATCCGAACCTGCGCCCGAAGCGCTCGATGTCGCCGGGCACGCCCTCGTTGCCGTACACCGCCCGCAGCGGGTTGTCCGCGTCGTCCGGCCGCTCGGGCGTGGCAAGCACATACGACAGGGGTTTGCCGACGTAGTTCGCGTAAGTGGCGCCGTAGCGGCGGACGTCCACCAGGAAATTGGATGCGGAGAACCTGCGCCGCAACGCCATTGAGCCCTGACACGCCGCCGCCACCGACCACCCGACCAACACGGCGTTGGAATGGAACAGCGGCATCGACACGTAGCAGACGTCGTCGCGCCCGAGCTGGAAGCGCTGCGCCATCGCCGCCCCGGCGACCGCCACCTTGCCGTGGCTGACCTTCACCGCCTTGGGTTCACCGCTGGTGCCCGACGTGAAGATCAGCATGAACAGGTCCGCGGGCGAAGCGGACCGAAAACGAACGTCGGCGTCGCGGTGTCCGGCCAGCTGGTCGGCCCACTCGAGGGAATCCACGTTCAAGTGTCCGATTTCGTCCAGTGGCGCCGCCGAATTCGAGTCGGCCAGCACCAATTGGCAATCGGCGCGGGCAATGTCACGGGCCAGCGCGGCGCCGCGGCGTACGGGGTTGAGCCCCACGGGCACGATCCCCGACATCCCCGCCGCCACCAGCATCGCGGAGAAGAAGGGCGTGTTCTCCAGCAGCACGCCGACGTGCGGCGGTCTGGACGGGTCGAGACGCTCGCGCAGCGTCGCCGCGATAGCCGCGCCGTGCCGGATATGGTCGCGCCAACTGGTGAAGGAGTCCTCGAAATGGATCCCGCGGTCGCCGATTCCGACCAGCGGCGCCAGCAGGTCGGTGACCGTGAGGTCGGTTGCCCCGCTAAGCACGATGGCTAAGCGGGAGTGTCCGCCAGTTCGCGGCCTATGCGTCGCAGCTGGCCGGTCGCACCGCCCAACGCGAACTCCGCCTCCTTGGCGGCCAGGAAATAGCGGTGTACCGGGTGATCGGTGTCGACCCCGACGCCGCCGTGCACGTGCACGATGGTGTGCGCGACCCGATGTCCCGCATCGGCGGCCCAGAACGCCGCACTCGCCACGTCGATCTCGGCGGGGATGTCCTCGGAGACGCGCCAAGCCGCCTGAGTCAGCGTCAGCCGCAGGCCTTTGACATCGATGTATCCGTCGGCCAGGCGTTGGGACACCGCCTGGAAACTGCCGATCGGGCGGTCGAATTGCTCGCGCTCCCGGGCGTACTCGGCGGTCAGCTGCAGGCCCCGTTCGAGCACCCCCAATTGAAATGCGCTGCGGCCCAGGGCGGCCAGGGTGTCGAGCCACAGGACGACCTCGGGTCCGCCCAGCAGGCGGCTTCCGCTCACCTCGGCGCCTTCCAGCGTCAAGTGCCCGACGCTGCCCAGACCGGTGGTCTCCATCGCCGTCATCGACACACTCGGGTCGTCGGCGGAGACGAGGAAAACGGCCGTGCCGGAATCGGTCTCGGCCGGAACCAGGTAGGCGTCGGCCACGGGGCCGTACCCGGCCTGGGTGCGGGTGCCCGTGAGCCGGTAGCCGTCACCGGCGCGCGCGGCCTGCACCGGGCCCTCGCCCATCTCGCCCAGAAGCGCCACGGCCAGGATCTTTTCGCCAGCGACCGCGGGCGCGCCCCAACCCTGCTGCAGCTCCTCGGAGCCGAACCGGGCCAGGGCGCCGGCGCCCAGCACCACCGATTCCAGGTAGGGCACCGCGGCCAGCCGGTGGCCGAGCGCGACCAGCACGGCCACCTGTTCGAGGACTCCGAAACCGTCACCGCCCAGCGACGCGGGCGAGGCACTGGTGAGGATGTCGGCGGCGACGAGCTTGCGCCACAGGTCGCGGTCGAAGCGGTGCTCCAGGCCGTCCAGCTCGCGCTGATGCTCCGGCGTGCATACCGCATCGACAATGCTGTCGACCAGGTTTCCGAGGTCGTTCGCGGCTTCGGTGGTGGTGAAATCCATGGTGTCGGTCCTTAGGGGGAGCGTCGGAAGAAGAGGTTCAGCGGTTGGCTCGCGGCAGCCCCAACGCCACCATGCCGATGATGTCGCGCTGCACCTCGTTGGTGCCACCGCCGAAGGTCAGGATGAGGCAGGCGCGGTGCATCCGCTCGACGCGGCCGCGCAGCAGCGCGCCCGGTGAGTCCTGACGCACCGTCGCGGCCGTGCCGAGCACCTCCATCAGCAGCCGGTAGGCCTCGGTGGCCAGTTCGGTGCCGAACACCTTGGCCGCCGAGGCGTCCGCCGGCGACAGATTCTCGCTCGCCGCCGACGCGAGCTCCCAGTTGATCAGCTTGAGGACTTCGGCCTTGGCGTGCACGCGGGCCAGGTTGATCTGAACCCACTCCGAGTCGATGAGCCGTGCCCCGCTGGCGTCCTTCGTGTGTTGCGCCCATTCGCGGACCTCGCGCAGGGCAACGATGATCGGCTGCGCGGACACCAGGGCGACCCGCTCGTGGTTGAGCTGGTTGGTCACCAGCTTCCAGCCGCCGTTCTCCTCGCCGATCAGGTTGGTCACCGGCACCCGAACGTCGGAATAGTAGGTCGCGCTGGTGTCCGGGCCGGCCATGGTGTGCACGGGTGTCCAGGAGAAGCCCTCGGCGGTCGTCGGCACCACGAGCATCGAGATGCCGCGGTGTTTCTTGGCCTCCGGGTTGGTCCGCACCGCCAGCCAGACCCAGTCGGCGTACTGGATCAGGCTCGTCCACATCTTCTGGCCATTGATGACGTAGTCGTTGCCGTCGCGGACCGCGGAGGTGCGCAGGTTGGCCAGGTCGGTGCCGGCTCCGGGCTCGGAGTACCCGATCGAGAAGTGCAGGTCCCCGGCCGCGATCTTGGGCAGGAAGAACTTCTTCTGTTCGTCGGTGCCGAAGGCCATGATCGTCGGCGCGACGCTGTTGATCGTCAGAAACGGCACCGGGGCCCCGGCGATGGCGGCCTCGTCGGTGAAGATCAGCGAGTCCATCGGGGAACGGTCCTGGCCGCCGTACTCCTTGGGCCAGTTGAGGGTCAGCCAGCCGTCCTTGCCCATCTGGGCGACGGTCTCGCGGTACACGTTGCCGACGCCGATCTCGCCCTGCGTCGAGCTCAGCGCCTCGCGGCGCTCCGCGGTCATCAGCGTGGTGAAGTACGACCGCAGCTCGCGACGCAGCTCCTCCTGCTCGGGGGTGTAACTGATGCGCATTTCGGCCGTCCTTCGAGAATTCGGTTCGTTACACGTCGCAAGCCGCAACGCAACCAACGGCTACCCGTTCGCCTTCCCGGTTGTAACACGTTCTAGTCTGTGAATCCAGCGACCGTTTCCACAGCGGCTTCGTGGCCCTATGGTGGACCTGCATACTGACGGAACGAGACGGCCATCTTCTAGGAGGGTGCTGTGCGCGTGATCGTGGATCGTGACCGGTGCGAAGGGAATGCGGTGTGCCTGGGGATCGCGCCGGATATCTTCGACCTGGACGACGAGGACTACGCGGTCGTGAAACTCGACCCCATCCCCGCGGACCAGGAGCAGTTGGCCGAGCAGGCAATCGCCGAATGCCCGCGCGCGGCTCTGCTGCGTCAGGACTAGAGCGCGGCGGCACCTACAGACTAGAGGTATTCATAAATTGACTAGCAGCACGAACGCGACCGATCTGTCCGGAAAGGTCGCGGTGGTGACCGGTGCGGCCGCCGGGCTGGGCCGGGCCGAAGCGCTCGGACTGGCCCGGCTCGGGGCGACGGTCGTCATCAACGACATGGCCGCCGGCCTCGACGGCTCCGACGTCATCGACGAGATCAACGCCGCCGGTTCGAAAGCGGTCGCCGTGGCCGGTGACATCAGCCAGCGGTCGACCGCCGACGAGCTGGTCTCCACCGCCGACGGGCTCGGCGGGCTGGACATCGTGGTCAACAATGCCGGGATCACCCGCGACCGCATGCTGTTCAACATGTCCGACGAGGAGTGGGACCAGGTGATCGCCGTGCACCTGCGCGGCCACTTCCTGCTCACCCGCAACGCGGCAACGTACTGGCGCGCCAAGGCCAAGGACGCCGGTGGATCGATATACGGCCGGATCGTCAACACGGCGTCCGAGGCGGGGCTGGTGGGGCCGGTGGGCCAGGCCAACTACGGCGCCGCCAAGGCCGGGATCATCTCGCTGACCCTCACCGCCGCGCGCGCTCTGGGCCGCTACGGCGTCTGCGCCAATGCGATCTGCCCGCGGGCACGCACCGCGATGACGGCCGACGTCTTCGGGGCGGCGCCGCAGGTGGTCGAGGGCCAAGTCGACCCGCTATCACCCGAACACGTGGTCAATCTCGTGCAGTTCCTGTCGTCCCCGGCATCGGCCGAGGTCAACGGTCAGGTGTTCATCGTCTATGGTCCTCAAGTGACGCTCGTCGCGGCGCCGACGGTCGAGCACAAGTTCAGCGCCGAGGGGGCGGCGTGGGAGCCGGCGCAACTGAGCGCGACGTTGCAGAAATACTTTGCTGGGCGCGACCCCGAAGCGAACTTTTCCGCCGTGAGTCTGATGGAGCAATAGCGGCCTACCGACACCTGACCGAAGGGGAATCTCAGGTAGAACGTGTGTCAGATCGGTAACGACACAATGGTCCTGACCTGCTAAATTAACGCTTTCGATACGGAACTACTGTTCATTGACACCGTGAAGTCCATCTGAGTTAATATGATCCGGCTCACACCGAGCCGCGAGCGACCGAAGGCAACGAAGAGGCGACACATAGGCTTCGCCGCGAGCAGCAGAGGGGGGTGCCGAGTTGATCGAGCAACTCGCGGTTCCCGCCCGTGCTGTCGGCGGGTTCTTCGAAATGATGATCGACACCGGCCGTGCGGCGTTCCGCCGGCCGTTCCAATTCGGGGAGTTCCTGGAACAGACCTGGATGATCGCCCGGGTATCGCTGGTGCCGACCCTGCTGGTGTCCATCCCGTTCACCGTCCTCGTGGCGTTCACCCTGAACATCCTGCTCCGCGAGATCGGTGCCGCCGACTTGTCCGGCGCGGGAACGGCATTCGGCACGATCACCCAGCTGGGTCCGGTGGTGACCGTGCTCGTGGTGGCCGGAGCGGGCGCGACCGCGATCTGCGCCGACCTCGGTGCGCGCACGATTCGCGAAGAGATCGACGCCATGCGGGTGCTTGGCATCGACCCCATCCAACGGCTCGTCGTGCCGCGCGTGCTGGCGTCCACCGTCGTCGCCCTGCTGCTCAACGGCCTGGTCTGTGCGATCGGCCTGTCCGGCGGCTACGTCTTCTCCGTCTTCCTCCAGGGCGTGAACCCGGGTGCGTTCATCAACGGGCTGACCGTGCTCACCGGGCTGCGCGAACTCGTCCTCGCCGAGATCAAAGCGCTGCTGTTCGGCGTGATGGCGGGGCTGGTCGGCTGCTACCGCGGCCTGACCGTCAAGGGCGGCCCCAAAGGCGTCGGCAACGCCGTCAACGAAACTGTCGTCTACGCGTTCATCTGCCTGTTCGTCATCAACGTCGTGATGACGGCCGTGGGTGTCCGGGTCACGGCCAAGTGATGAGGGCGTGAACCGCGATGAGCTATGACCTCACTTACCGGCTGCGCAACGCGGTCTCCAAGTTACAGGGCCCGGTCGACGACTTCGGCGAACAGGCACTGTTTTTCGGCGAGACCCTGCGCTACATCCCCAACGCGCTCACCCGGTACCGCAAGGAGACGATCCGCAACATCGCCGAGATGACCCTGGGCGCCGGGGCTCTGGTCATGATCGGCGGCACCGTCGGCGTCGCGGCCTTCCTGACCCTGGCCTCCGGCGGCGTCATCGCCGTGCAGGGCTATTCGTCCCTGGGCAATATCGGCATCGAGGCGCTGACCGGATTCCTGTCGGCCTTCCTCAACGTTCGCGTCGTCGCCCCGGTGATCGCGGGCATCGCGCTGGCGGCGACCATCGGCGCCGGCGCCACCGCACAGCTGGGGGCCATGCGGGTGTCCGAGGAGATCGACGCCGTGGAATGCATGGCGGTGCACTCGGTTTCCTATCTGGTCTCCACCCGGCTGATCGCCGGTCTTGTCGCGATCATCCCGCTCTACTCGTTGTCCGTGCTCGCGGCCTTCTTCGCGGCGCGCTTCACGACGGTTTACATCAACGGTCAGTCCAAGGGCCTTTACGACCACTACTTCAATACGTTTCTCATCCCGTCCGACCTGCTGTGGTCCTTCCTGCAGGCCATCGTGATGTCCATCGCCGTGATGCTGATCCACACCTACTACGGCTATAACGCCAGCGGCGGGCCGATCGGCGTCGGCATCGCCGTGGGCCAGGCCGTGCGGACGTCGCTGATCGTCGTCGTCGTCATTACTTTGTTCATCTCGCTCGCTGTGTACGGGGCGTCCGGTAACTTCAACCTCTCCGGGTGAAGGGGGGCACCTAAAAAGACATGGCGGACGGGGAATCGCGACGTACGAGTGTCCGGCTGGCGGCTGCGCTGCTGGCCAGTGTTCTCGTGGCATTCGCCGTCCTCACTTACCTTTCCTACACAGCGGCTTTCGCGTCGGTCGACACCGTCACCGTGTCGGCCCCTCGCGCGGGCCTGGTGATGGACAAGGGCGCCAAGGTCAAGTACCGGGGCATCCAGGTCGGAAAGGTCGAGGCCATCGACTACGCCGCCGACCAGGCTCGGCTGACGCTGGCGATCAGCAGCGACGACATGCACTTCATCCCGTCCAACGCGACGGTGCGCATCGCCGGCAACACCATCTTCGGCGCCAAGTCGGTGGAATTCATTCCGCCGCAGACGCCTTCGCCAACCTCGCTGCGCCCGGACGCGCACATCGCGGCCTCGGCGGTGGCGCTGGAGGTCAACACGCTGTTCCAGTCGCTGATCGACCTGCTGCACAAGATCGACCCGGTGGAGCTCAACGGAACGCTGAGCGCGCTGGCCGAGGGGCTGCGCGGGCACGGCGACGACCTGGGCGGCGTCCTCGCCGGCCTCAATACGCTTGCGCGCCAGGCGAATCCCAAGCTCCCCGCGTTGCAGGAGGACTTCCGCAAGACGGCAATCGTGACCAACAACTACGCGGACGCCGCGCCCGACCTCACCACCGTCATCGACAACCTGCCCACGATTAACCGCACCGTCATCGACCAGAAGAACAACCTCAACGACACGTTGCTGGCCACGATCGGGCTGGCGAACAACGCCTATGAGACCGTGGAGCCCGCCGAGCAGAACTTCGTCGACACCATCAACCGGCTGCGCGCACCGCTTAAGGTGGCTCACGACTATTCGCCGGAACTCGGCTGCCTGTTCGCCGGGATCGAGCGCGGGATCAAGGAATTCGCGCCCCTGCTGGGCGTCCGCAAGGCGGGCCTGTTCACGTCGTCGAGCTTCGTTCTGGGCGCCCCGGCCTACACCTATCCGGAGTCGCTGCCGATCGTCAACGCCTCCGGGGGCCCGAACTGTCGCGGGCTGCCCGACATTCCAACCAAACAGTACGGCGGCTCGTTCTACCGCGCGCCGTTCCTGGTGACCGACAACGCGAACATTCCGTACGAGCCGTTCACCGAATTGCAGTTCGACGCGCCCTCGACGCTGCAGTTCCTGTTCCACGGCTCGTTCGCGGAGAGGGACGACTTCTGATGGCGGCCGCGGGAATGCCTTCGCACCGGTCGATGGTGATCAAGGTCAGCGCGTTCGCGGTGGCGATGCTCGTGGTCGCCGCGGGCCTGGTGATCGTCTTCGGCGACTTCCGCTTCGGCGCGGAGAACACCTACCACGCCACCTTCACCGACGTGTCCAAGCTGAAGTCCGGCCAGAAGGTGCGTATCGCGGGCGTGCCGGTGGGCGCCGTGGCGGGGATCAAGCTCAACCAGGACAACACCATCGACGTGAAGTTCGGCGTCGACCGGCGCTACACGCTGTATTCGTCGACGCGGGCGGTGATCCGCTACGAAAACCTCGTCGGCGACCGGTACCTGGAGATCACGTCGGGCCCCGGGGAACTTCGCAAGCTGCCGGCGGGCGGCACCATCAACTCGCAGCACACCCAGCCCGCGCTGGACCTCGATGCCCTGTTGGGCGGCCTGCGGCCGGTGGTCAAGGGCCTCGACGCGGACAAGGTCAACACGATCAGCAGCGCCGTCATCCAGCTGTTGCAGGGCCAGGGTGGTGCGCTGTCCGACGTGCTGTCCAACACCAGTGCCTTCTCGACGGCGCTGGGCCAGCGCGATCAGCTGATCGGTGACGCGATCACCAACCTGAACTCGGTGCTGGGCACCATCGACCAGAAGAGCGCGCAGTTCTCGGCCAGCGTCGACCAGCTGCAGCAACTCATCACCGGGCTGGCCAAGAACAAGGACGACATCGCGGGCGCGATCCCCCCACTGGCCTCGACGACGACGGATCTGACGGAGCTGCTGAAGAATTCGCGACGGCCGCTGCAGGGCGTCATCGAAAACACCCGTCCGCTCGCGACCGAATTGGACAACCGCAAGGCCGAGGTCAACAACGACGTCGAGCAGTTGGGCGAGGACTACCTCCGGCTGGCGGCGCTCGGCGCCTATGGCTCGTTCTTCAACATCTATTTCTGCACCGTGTCGATCAAGATCAACGGCCCGGCGGGCGGCGACATCCTGATACCTTTCGGCGGCCAGGTCGACCCGAGCAAGGGGAGGTGCGCTTTTGCCAAATAACCCGAAGCGCGAACGCGACCCGCTGCGCACCGGCATCTTCGGCGTGGTGCTGGTGGTCTGCGTCGTGCTCACCGCGTTCGGCTATGCCAGCCTGCCGTTCTTTCCCCAAGGCAAGACCTACGAGGCCTACTTCAGCGACGCCGGCGGCATCAAGGGCGGCAACTCCGTGTACGTCTCCGGCTTCAAGGTCGGCAAGGTGCAGTCGGTGAGCCTGGCCGGCGACAGCGCGAAGGTCACCTTCAACGTCGACCGGCGCGTCGTGATCGGTGACCAGTCGCTGGCCGCCATTCGCACCGACACCATCCTCGGGGAGCGCTCGATCTCCGTGACCCCGGCGGGCGGCGGCCGGGCCACCACCATTCCACTCAGCCGCACCACCACCCCCTACACCCTGGCCGGCGCGCTCGAGGACCTCGGCAACAACGCGAACAACCTGAACAAGCCGCAATTCGAGCAGGCCCTCAACGTCCTCACCGACACCCTGCACGACGCCACCCCGGAGCTTCGTGGCGCCCTGGACGGCGTGACGTCGCTGTCGCGGACGCTGAATCGGCGCGACGAGGCCCTGCAGGGCCTGCTGTTGCACGCGAAGTCGGTGACCTCGGTGTTGGCGCAGCGCGCGGAGCAGGTCAACAAGCTGGTCGACGACGGCAACGAATTGTTCGCCGCGCTCGACGAGCGCCGCGCCGCGCTGGGCCAGTTGATCTCGGGCATCGACGGCCTCTCGGCCCAGATCTCCGGCTTCGTGGCCGACAACCGGAAGGAATTCGGCCCGGCCCTGTCCAAGCTGAACTCGGTGCTGGACAACCTCAACCAGCGGCGCGACTACATCACCGAGGCGCTCAAACGGCTGCCGACCTACGCCACCGAGCTGGGCGAGGTGGTCGGTTCCGGTCCCGGGTTCAACGTCAACGTCTACGGCGTGATCCCGGCGCCGTTGCTCGCGACGATGTTCGACTTCTTCTATCAGCCGGGCAAGTTGCCGGCCAGCCTCGCCGACTACCTGCGCGGGCTGATCCAGGAGCGATGGATCATCAGGCCGAAATCGCCATGATAAGAAGGGTCGCCGGCAGCAGGGGGCTGCGCTACGCCACTATCATCGCTCTCGTCGCGGTGCTGGTGGGGGGCGTGTATGTCCTGACGTCCCAAGGCAACAACCGGAAGGTCGTCGGCTACTTCACCTCCGCCGTCGGGCTCTACCCCGGGGACGAGGTGCGGGTCCTCGGGGTGCCGGTCGGTTCGATCGACACCATCGACCCGCGGCCGTCGGACGTCAAGATCACCATGTCGGTGTCCAAGGACGTCAAGATCCCGAAGGACGCGAAGGCTGTCATCATCTCGCCAAACCTGGTGGCCGCGCGTTTCATTCAGCTCACGCCCGCATACACCGGGGGGCCGGCCCTGCCCGACGGTGGCAGCATCGACCTCGCCCGCACCGCGGTCCCCGTCGAATGGGACGAGGTGAAGGAGGCGCTCACCCAGCTGGCCGTTCAGCTCGGCCCGACGACCGGATCGATGCAGGGACCGCTGGGGGCGGCGATCAACCAGGCCGCGGACACGTTCGACGGCAAGGGCGACTCGTTCCACAACGCGCTTCGCGAACTCTCCCAGGTGGCCGGCCGCCTCGGTGATTCGCGCAGCGACATCTTCGGCACGGTCAAGAACCTGCAGGTTCTGGTCAATGCGCTGTCGAAGAGCAACGAGCAGATCGTGCAGTTCGCCGGCAACGTGGCCTCGGTCTCGCAGGTGCTCGCCGACAGCTCGCGCCACCTCGACAACACGCTCGGCACGCTGAACACGGCGCTGTCGGACATCCGCGGTTTCCTGCACGAGAACAACTCCACGCTGATCGATACGGTCAACCAGCTCAACGACTTCGCGCAGACGCTGAGCGATCAGAGCGAGAACATCGAGCAGGTGTTGCACGTGGCGGGCCCCGGCATCGCCAACTTCTACAATATCTACGACCCCGCGCAGGGCACCCTGAATGGCTTGTTGTCGATACCCGAGTTCGCCAATCCGGTGCAGTTCATCTGCGGCGGATCGTTCGAGACCGCCGCCGGCACGAGGGCTCCTGACTATTACAAGCGCGCCGAGCTCTGCCGCGAGCGCCTCGGCCCGGTGCTGCGCCGGCTGGCGGTGAACTATCCGCCGGTGATGTTCCACCCGCTCAACACGATCACCGCGTACAAGGGCCAGATCATCTACGACACGCCCGAGACGCAAGCCAAGGCGGCCACCCCGATCCCGCAGCTGACCTGGATCCCCGCGAAGGGCTCGCAGCCGCCGCCCGCGCAGAACCCCACCGACCTGCAGGCCCTGCTGGTCCCGTCGGCGCCGCAACCCGGGCCGCCGCCCGGTCCGCCACCCGCGGGCGCGGTCCCCGGCCCGAACCCGGCGTTCGGACCGTTGCCGGGGCCGCCGCCCAACGCGGCACCCGGCCCGCCCGCGCCGCCCGATCAGGAGGGCGGCGGATGACCCGAGTCTGGTTGCGCTGCGGCGTGTTGACGGCCGCGGGCGCGCTGCTGGCAGGCTGCCAATTCAGCGGGCTGAACTCGCTGGCCATGCCCGGCACCGCCGGCCATGGCGGCGGCGCCTTTTCGGTCACGGTCGAACTGCCGGACGTGGCTACGCTGCCGCAGAACTCGCCGGTCATGGTCGACGACGTCACCGTGGGCAGCGTGGCCGGCATCGCGGCCGAGCAGCGGGCCGACGGATCCTTCTATGCCGCAGTGAAATTGGCGTTGAACAAGAATGTCGACCTGCCGGCCAACGCGACGGCGACGGTGGCCCAGACCTCGCTGCTGGGTTCGATGCACATCGACCTCGCCCGCCCGAAGGGCAAGCCGGCCACCGGCAAGCTCACCGACGGTTCGAAGATCCCCGAATCGCGCACCGGCCGGTATCCCACCACCGAGGAAGTGCTCTCGGCCCTCGGCGTCGTGGTGAACAAGGGCAACGTCGGCGCGCTCGAGGAGATCACCGACGAGACCTATCAGGCCGTCGCGGGCCGGCAGGACCAGTTCGTCGACCTGATGCCGCGGCTGGCCGAGCTGACCGGCGGGCTCAACCAACAGGTCAACGACATCATCGACGCGGTCGACGGGCTGAATCGATTCTCGGCCACGCTGGCGCGCGACAGGGACAACCTGGGCCGGGCCCTGGACACGCTGCCCGAAGCGATCCGGGTGCTCAACAAGAACCGCGACCACATCGTCGAAGCGTTCTCCGCCCTCAAGCGGCTGGCGCTGGTGACCTCCCGCGTCCTCGCCAAGACCAAGGTGGATTTCGCCGAAGACATGAAGGACCTGTATTCGGTCGTCAAGGCCCTCAACGACAATCGCAAGAACTTCGTCACGTCACTGCAGTTGCTGCTGACATTCCCGTTCCCGAACTTCGGCATCAAACAGGCCGTGCGCGGGGACTACCTGAACGTGTTCACCACGTTCGACCTCACCCTGCGCCGGATCGGTGAGACGTTCTTCACCACGTCCTACGCGCTCGACCCGAACATGATGCACATGAACGAGATCTTGAACCCGCCCGACTTCCTGACGGGCGAACTCGCGAACCTGTCGGGACAGGCCGCCGACCCGTTCAAGATTCCCCCGGGCACGGCCTCGGGTTCCGAAGCGCCGCAACAGGGGGCGGCGCGATGATCGACAAACTCACCCGCATCCAGCTCTCCGTCTTCGCGGTGATCACCGCGGTCACACTGGCTCTGATGGCGATCTTTTATCTGCGGCTGCCCGCCACGTTCGGCCTCGGAACCTACGCCGGCACCGCCGATTTCGTGGCGGGTGGCGGGCTCTACCAGAACGCCAACGTCACCTATCGCGGCGTTGCGGTGGGCCGGGTCGAGTCGGTGGGCCTCAACCCCAACGGGGTCACCGCCACGATGCGGCTCAACAGCGGCACCCCCATTCCCTCGAACGTCACCGCCACCGTCAAGAGCGTGTCGGCGGTCGGCGAGCAGTACATCGATCTGGTGCCGCCCGCGCTGCCCGCAACGGGCAAGCTGCACAACGGCTTCCGGATCGATCGGCAGAACACCCGGATCGGCCAGGACGTCGCCGACCTCTTGAAGCGCGCCGAGGCGCTGGTCAACAGCCTGGGGGACACGAAGCTGCGCGAGCTGCTGCACGAGACGTTCGCCGCGGCCAACGGGTCGGGCCCCGAGCTCGCCCGGCTGTTCGAGTCGGCGCGGCTGCTGGTGGACGAGGCAAACGCGAACTATCCGCAGATCTCGCAGCTGATCGACCAGGCCGGTCCATTCCTGCAGGCCCAGATCCGCGCCGGCGCCGACATCAAGTCGTTGTCGGACGGGCTGGCGCGGTTCACCTCCGAGGTCCATCAGGCCGACCCGCAGCTGCGGTCGACGCTGTCCATCGCGCCGGGCGCGGCCGACGAGGCCAGCACCGCGTTCTCCGGCATCCGCCCGGCCTTCCCCGCCCTGGCCGCCAGCCTGGCCAACCTCGGCCGGGTGGGCGTCATCTACCACAAGTCGATCGAACAGTTGCTGGTGGTGCTGCCGGCTCTGTTCGCCGCCATCAGTACGGCCGCCGGCGGCGTGCCGCAGGACGAGGGCGCCAAGCTGGACTTCAAGCTCGACCTGAACGACCCGCCGCCGTGCGCCGTGGGCTTCCTACCGCCGCCCATGATGCGCACGCCCGCCGACGAGACCCTGCGGGAGCTCCCGCGGGACATGTACTGCAAGGTCGCGCAGAACGACCCGAGCACCGTACGCGGCGCGCGCAACTATCCGTGTCAGGAATTCCCGGGCAAGCGGGCGCCGACGATCCAGCTCTGCCGCGATCCGAAGGGATACGTGCCGATCGGCCGCAACCCATGGCGTGGTCCGCCGGTGCCCTACGACACGCCGGTGACGAACGGGCTGAACGTGTTGCCGCCCAACAAGTTCCCGTACATCCCGCCGGGCGCCGATCCGGATCCGGGCACGCCTATCGCCGGGCCGCCCCCGCCCGGGGTGGTGCCGGGTCCAGGGCCGGCGCCACACCAGCCGGCTTACGACCCCCCGCCGCCGAACGACAGCGGGCCCCCGCCGGGCAACCCGTCGTGGATGCCGCCGAATTACCCGCCGGTCCCGCCTCAGCTTCCGTATCCGAAGTGGCTGCCGCCGCCGGCGCCGCCGGAGGGCATCAACCCGCCGCCGGCGGGCCCGGGACCCGAAAAACCGTGGGGACCGCCGCCCGGCCCCCAGCCGCAGGCCAGCGGGCCGGCCTACACCACCTACGACCAGAGCACCGGAGCGTTCAGGGACCCGGCAGGCGGCACTGGTATTTTCGCGGCCGGCGCGAGTGGCGCGTCGAGTGCCGAGAATTGGGTGGACCTGATGCTTGATCCAAGGCCCATGTAGTGACCGACCAAGCGGTGACGGAACAGGCCGCGACGACGCAGCGCGTCCGTCGCCGGGCCTCACGTGCGGCGGGCCCGGCCAAGGCCGAGCCCGCCGAAGCCCCGACGATCGCCGTGGACGTCGCGCCCAAACCGGCGGCCAAGCCCTCGGCCAAGTCCGCCATGGGCGGACAGCCGCTCAAGCCGCCGCCACGCCGCCGGCCCCACCGCACCCTTGTCGCCTCGATCGCGTTCGCCGCCGGCCTACTCGTGATCGGCGCGCTGGCCGCCTGCGTGGTCGTGCTCGTCGGCCAGCAACGGCACGCCGACGCCGAGCAAGCGCGCGACCAGCGCTTCGTCGACACCGCCACGCAAACGGTGGTCAACATGTTCAGCTACAAGCAGGACAACGTCGACGACAGCGTGAACCGGTTTTACAACGGCACCAGCGGACCGCTGCGCGGGATGCTGGGCGCCAACAACAACATCGAGAACCTCAAGAGCCTGTTCCGTTCCACCAACGCGACCTCCGAGGCGGTCGTCAACGGCGCCGCGCTGGAGGGCATCGACTCGGTAGCCGACAACGCCTCAGTGCTGGTGTCCGTGCGCGTCACGGTGGCTGACATCGACGGGGTCAACAAGCCGTCCATGCCGTATCGGCTGCGCGTCATCGTGCACGAAGACGAGTCCGGGCGGATGACCGGTTACGACCTGAAGTACCCGGACGGGGGCAACTGATGCGCTTGTGGCGCTTGCTGATCGCCATGGCGGGCGTCCTGATAGTGGCCGGCATCGTCGGGCTGTCGGCGGCGGCCGGGTGGTTCTACTGGGACCGGGTGGTGACCCGCGACGAGCAGGCCGCGCGGGCGGTGCTGCCCGGCAAGGCGGCCGACGACATCCCCAGAGTGTTCGCCTACGACTACCAGACCGTCGAGCGCAGCCTGGCCGCCGCGTATCCGCTGCTGACGCCCGGCTATCGCCAGGAATTCCAGCGCAGCGCCAACACGCAGATCATTCCGGAGGCGAAGAAGCGGGAAGTGGTGGTCCAGGCCAGCGTCGTCGGTGTCGGAGTCATGAGTGCCCAGCGCGATTCGGCGTCGGTGATGGTCTACATGAACCGGACGGTCACCGACAAGTCCCGCCAGCCCCTCTACGACGGCAGCCGGCTGCGTGTGGATTTCAAGAAGATCGGCAAGCAATGGCTGATCAACTACATCACGCCGATCTGACGGCCGATCAGTAACAGATAGCGATGTCGTTGCACTGCAACGGATAACGCTGAACAGGGCTGGGCGGCGGGCCGTTCAGCTGCAACGAGAAGGGCTGCTTGCTCATCGCCGGCTGCAGGCCGCAGACGGCGCCGTGTAGCGAGGTATGCGTGCCCGCCATCGTCTCGTTGTCGAACGCGAAGGTCTCGGTGGAGGACCCGGTGCCGCCGTTCGGGCAGGAGAGGCCGTCGGCGATGTCCACCTTGAAGGTCCACAGCCCGCTGACCAGGCGGGCTCTCCCGCTGAAGTTCTGCAGCTTGTCTTGGCGAGTGATGCGTTCGTCCGTGAAGCTCGCCACGTTCAACGAGCAGAAGTCGGCCATGATGTCCGGGTTGGAATAGTCCTTGTAGTAACGGCTTCCGTTGACTTGGTCACAGAGGGCGGTCACCTGCCACGTCACCCCGGAAACACCCGGCTGGTTGAAGGTGTACACGCCATCGGCCGGTGGCGCGACGGCGCTGGCCGGGTCGCCCGACTCCAGCGCGAAGCCCAGCGCGGCCACCGAGAAGATGCCCGCACCGGCGGCCAGCCTGCGACGGATCATGGCCTTCCTCCCTTCTCGCTGCATCGAGTATCACAGCGATCGGGTCGTAACACCATGGGGTCGGAGCTATTCGGCGCCATCCGGCCGCGAGTCCGCGAGCGCGTCGAGGAACGCCCGCGCCCAGCGGTCGACGTCGTGGGCGAGCACCTGGCGCCGTAGCGACCGCATCCGTCGCCGACCGTCCTCCTCGGTCTGGTTGAGCGCCGCCTCGATCGCATCCTTGACACCTTCGGTGTCGTGCGGGTTGACCAGGTAGGCCGTTCGGAGTTCGGCTGCGGCGCCGGTGAATTCGCTCAGGACGAGCGCGCCACCCAGATCGCTGCGGCAGGCAACGTATTCCTTGGCGACCAGGTTCATCCCGTCGCGCAGCGGGGTTACCAGCATGACGTCGGCGGCGACGAAGAACGCGATGAGCTCGTTGCGCGGCACCGGGCGATGCAGGTAGTGCACCACCGGGTGACCGACCTCGGCGTACTCGCCGTTGATATGACCCACCTCGCGCTCGATCTCGCTGCGCAGGAGCTGGTAGCTCTCCACCCGTTCGCGGCTTGGGGTGGCCAGCTGGATCAGCACGGTGTCGTCGCGTTTGGCGCGCCCCTCGGCCAGCAGCTCCGAGAACGCCTTCAGCCGCACATCGATGCCCTTGGTGTAGTCGAGCCGGTCGACGCCGAGCAGGATCTTGCGGGGGTTGCCCAGCTCGGCCCGGATCTCGCGGGCCCGGCGCCGGATGTCACGGTGGCGGGCTTTCGCATCCAGGTCGGCAGAGTCGATGGATATCGGGAACGCGCCCACGCGGACGGTGCGGTCCCCGAGCTCGACCTCACCGAACCGTGAGCGCACGCCGACCGATCCTCGCGACGTGTTGACGCCGATCAGCCGGCGGGACAGAAACAGGAAATTCTGGGCGCCGCCGGCCAGATGGAACCCGACCAGGTCGGCGCCGAGCAGCCCCTCGACGATCTCGGTGCGCCACGGCAGCTGCATGAACAGCTCGACCGGCGGGAAAGGGATGTGCAGGAAGAACCCGATGATCAGGTCGGGGCGCAGCTCGCGCAGCATCTTGGGCACCAGCTGCAGCTGGTAGTCCTGCACCCAGACCGTCGCGCCCTCGGCGGCCGCGCGCGAGGTGGCCTCGGCGAAGCGGCGGTTGACCTCGACGTAGCGCTCCCACCAGTCGCGGTGGTAGAGCGGTTTGACGATGACGTCGTGGTATAGCGGCCACAGGGTGGCATTGGAGAAGCCCTCGTAGTACTGACTGATGTCATCGGCGGACAACCGCACCGGGCGCAGCTCCAGGTCGTCCTGGACGATGGGCTCGTCGTCCTCGTCGAGCTCGTGTTCGGGCCGGTTGTCCGGGACGCCCGCCCAGCCGACCCAGGCCCCTCGCCGGCGGCGCAGCAGCGGTTCCAGGGCCGTGACCAGCCCACCCGGGCTGCGCTTCCAGGCGGTGGTGCCGTCCGGAAGCCGCTCCTGATCCACGGGCAATCGATTGGCGACCACCACGAAGTCCGAATTCCCGAAGCGGGAAGTCTTCGGTTGTTGCCCGCCCCCGGGAGCCATTTAGGTGTCGAGCTTCGCCGGTCCAATACCGAGCATGGACAGGAACACGCGGCATTCGTCGGCGTCGTTCGCGTACGCCGCGACTACTCGCCTCGCCTGGCTTGCGGTGCTGTCGGCCACCGGCTCCACGTCGCCGATTTCCGCCGGGTCAGATTTCGTTGCCATGACACAACTGTAGGCGACGGTTTCGGGCGGTCGCAGCCGTCTCACCAGCAAACGCGTCGTCCCGGGCCGGCGGCGCCCGTCGGCCGTGTGGTGCAGGATGGACGGTTAGTGGACGAGGAGTTGGTGTTCGAGTTCGTCGACGTGGCCGTCGAACGGGACGGGGTCCGGGCCCTCGACGGGCTCACCGCCGCCATTCCCGGCCGCGGTGTGACGGCGATCTTCGGACCGTCGGGATCGGGCAAGTCGACCCTGCTGCGGTTGTGCAATCGCCTGGAGGTGCCGACGAGCGGGCGCGTCCTGTTCCGGGGCGCCGAGATCGCCTCGACCGACCCATTGCGGCTGCGGCGCCAGGTCGGCATGTGCTTCCAGCGGCCCACGCCGTTTCCCGGCACGGTGGCCGAAAACCTGCGGGCCGCCGATCCCGGTGCGTCCGACGTGCGCATGCGGGAGACGCTCGCGCGGGTCGCGCTGACCGGCGCATGGCTGGAGCGCGACGCCGCCGCGCTGTCGGGCGGGGAGGCGCAGCGCATGTGCCTGGCCCGCACGCTGTTGGCCCGGCCGCAGGTGCTGCTCCTGGACGAACCCACCTCCGCCGTCGACGCGGAAGCGGCCACGGTGATCGAGCGGGCGGTGCGCGACCTTGCCGCGGAAGGGATTCCCGCGCTGTGGGTCACCCATGACTCGGCCCAGGTGGAGCGCGCCGCCGACCGCGTCCTGCGCATCGCGCGGGGGCGCGGCCTCGGGCTCGCGCCCGTCGCGCCCAGGCCGGGTCCCCGATGAATGCCCAGGTGGGCTGGCTGGGGCTGGCCACGTCGCTCGTCCTCGTGGCCGCCGCTGCGGCGATTTCATTGTGGCAGCGGCTGGGTTTGGAGCGGCAGCTGGTGTGGGCGGCGGCCCGCGCGCTTGCCCAGCTGCTGCTCGTCGGTGGGGCATTGACGCTGCTGTTCGCGCCCGGCCGCTCGCTGTGGTGGTCCTGGGTGTGGGTGGCCGGCATGGTCGCCTATGCCGGGGATGTGGCCCGTCGGCGCGCGCCGGAAGTCCCCCGGCTGGCGCCGCTGGCGGTGGCCGCGTTCGCGGCCGCGGCGGTGCTCACGTTGGGCGTGATCTTCGGGATGCGGGTGTTCCCGCTGCAAGCGCGCACCCTGGTGCCGATCGCCGGGATGATGATCGGCAATTCGATGACCGCCGCCGTGCTGGTGGCCCGCCGGCTGGTCGACGAGCTGCGCGACAAGCGCGCCGAGGTCGAGGCCCGCCTCGCCCTCGGGCAGACGTCCCGGCAGGCGGCCGCTCCCTACCTGCGGACCGCGCTGCGCTCGGCGATATCCCCGCAGATCGAGACCACCAAAGCCACCGGGCTGGTCTTCCTGCCCGGCGCGATGACCGGGCTGATCCTGGCGGGCGTGCACCCCGTCCAGGCCGTGCTGGTCCAGGCCGTCGTCATGTTCCTCATCCTGGGTTCGGTCGCCGCGACCACCGTCGTCATCGCCCTGGGCCTGGTCCGCCTGGTGTTCACCCGCGACCACCGGCTGGTGCCGCTCGTCGCGCGGCCCCCCGCCGGCCGCTGATCTTCCCAGGCAACGGCCCAACCCTGCCCGGTTTTCGGTTACACACTCGCCGTAATCTGTAACAGTCGGATCTGACAGAAGGTGGGCGCAATGACACTCTCCGAGCAAGCCAAGGCTGAAACCGCTTCCCAGGTGCCCGGCGGCGCCGAGGAGCTGGTGGCCTACGAAACCCTGGACGAGGGCAAAATCGCCCGCATCTGGCTCAACAGGCCGGAGGCTCACAACGCGCAGAGCCGCGGCCTGCTGGTCCAGCTCGACGAGGCGTTCCTGCGAGCCGAGGCCGACGACACCGTTCGGGTGGTGATCCTGGCGGCGCGGGGCCGCAATTTCTCGGCCGGCCACGACCTGGGCTCGGAGCTGGCCATTGCCGAACGGGAGCAGCTCCCGAGCTTCCGCGTCAACGGCGGCACCCGCGAGCCGGTCATGGAGAGGATCTACCTGCAAGAATGGCACTACTTCTTCCAAAACACCTGCCGCTGGCGCGATCTGCGCAAGATCACCATCGCCCAGGTGCAGGGCAACGCCATCTCGGCCGCGCTGATGCTGATCTGGGCGTGCGACCTGATCGTGGCCGCCGACAACGCCAAATTCAGTGACGTCGTGGCCGTCCGTCTGGGCATGCCGGGTGTCGAATACTATGCACACCCTTGGGAATTCGGCCCAAGGAAGGCCAAAGAGTTACTGCTGACCGGTGATTCGCTCGACGCCGACGAGGCCTATCGGCTCGGCATGGTCTCCAAGGTGTTTCCGGTCGACGAGCTGGCAGACAAGACTTTGGAATTCGCCCGGCGCATCGCTGACCGGCCCACGATGGCGGCGCTGCTCGTGAAGGATTCGGTCAACGCCGCGTCCGACGCGATGGGATTCACCGAGGCGTTGCGGCACGCCTTCCACATCCACGAGTTGGGTCACGCGCACTGGGCCGCCCACAACGAGAACAAATACCCGGTTGGCCTGCCGCCCGAGGTCGAGGACTGGCGCAACGCGAAGCCGACCCAGGTCGCCCGCCGCGACACCCCCTGAGTCCCTCCGGGTCGGACTCTGCGCCCGCGGGCCGGTGTGACAGCATGCTAGAACCTGTTTCAGTTTCGGCCTGAGGAGCGTTGGGTGCAGCTTTCCTTCGACAACCGGACGTATCTAATTACGGGCGGTGGCAGCGGAATCGGTAAGGGCGTCGCCGCCGGTCTGGTCGCGGCGGGGGCGTCCGTCATGATCGTCGGCCGCAACCCGGACCGCTTGGCGGCCGCCGTCGAAGAGATTGCGGCGCTCGATGCTGGTGGCGCGATTCGCTACGAGCCCGCCGACATCACCGACGAAGAAGAGGCGGCCCGCGCAGTGGACGCCGCGACGGCATGGCACGGCCGCCTGCACGGCGCGGTGCACTGCGCCGGGGGGTCGGAGACCATCGGGCCGATCACCCAGATCGACTCCGAGGCGTGGCGGCGCACGGTCGACCTCAACGTCAACGGCACCATGTACGTGCTCAAGCACGGCGCGCGCGAGCTGGTGCGCGGCGGCGGGGGCTCCTTCGTCGGAATCTCGTCGATCGCGGCCAGCAACACCCACCGGTGGTTCGGCGCCTACGGGGTCAGCAAGTCCGCCGTCGATCACATGATGCAGCTGGCTGCCGACGAGCTCGGCGCGTCATGGGTGCGGGTCAACAGCATCCGGCCTGGCCTGATACGCACGGATCTGGTTGCGCCCGTGCTGGATTCGCCGGAATTGAGCGAGGATTACCGGATCTGCACCCCGGTCCCGCGACCGGGCGAGGTCGAGGACGTCGCCAACCTGGCGGTGTTTCTGCTCAGCGACGCCGCCGCTTATGTGACCGGGCAGGTCATCAACGTCGACGGCGGGCTGATGCTGCGCCGCGGCCCTGACTTCTCCCCGATGCTGGAACCGTTGTTCGGCGCCGACGGCCTACGCGGAGTGGTCTGACCCGACACCGGCGTCGCGGTCGGCGAGTGACGACAACGCCGACCAGTCCAGGTCCCCGCCGCCGGTCGCCACCAGCGTCAGGAACCGGTCGCGCAGCAGGCTCGCCAGCGGCAGCGGCACCTGCAGCTGCTCGGCCGCGGCCAACGCGAGACGGACGTCCTTGAGGCCCAGGCGCGCCGCGAATCCGGCCGGCTCGAACTCGCGCCGCGCGATCAGCCCGCCATAGGTGTGATACGCCGGCGCGGCGAACAGGGTCTCGGTGAGCAGGTCGACGTACTGTTGGCGGTCCACCCCGGCCTTGCCCACCAGGGCCACGGCCTCGCCCAGGCTCTCGATGACCGAGGCGATCAGGAAGTTTCCGCTCAGCTTCACGAGGTTTGCCGTCTGCGGCAGTTCGGACACCACGAAGGTCCGCTGCCCGATCGCGTCGAACAGCGGCGACAGTGTTTCCAGGACGTCCGAGGCGCCCGCTGCAACCACGAAAAGCTTTGCAGCCGAGGCTGCTTCGGGCCGCCCGAAAACGGGCGCGGCTGCATAACGCTGGCCCGCCTGGGCGTGCGCGGTTGCCAGGCGCTCGGACAGGGCGACGCTGATGGTGCTCGACGACACGTGCGTGGCACCCGGCGCCAGCGAGGCCACGATGCCCCCTTCGCCCAGTGTCACGTCCTCGACCGCGCCGTCGTCGGCCAGCATGGTGAACACGACCTCGCCCCGACTCGCGTCGGCGACGGTGCCCGCGACCGTAGCGCCGTGCCGCACGAGAGCTTCCGCCTTGTCCGGCGAGCGGTTGTAGACGGTCACGTGGTGACCCGCCCTGATCAGGTTCACTACCATGCCCCGGCCCATGTTTCCGAGGCCCACGAATCCGATTTCCATGCATCCAGCCTGCCCTACCGGGTCCGTCCCTACGATGATGAGCACGCCGAGCGACGGGAGCGACGATGAACCGACTCGAGGGCAAGCGGATCCTGGTGACGGGCGCCGCGTCCGGAATCGGGCAGGCGACCGCGCTGCGCTTGCTTGACGAGGGCGCCACCGTCGCCGCCGCCGACGTCGCAGAGGACGGATTGGGCACCACCCGCGCGATGGCGGAGGCGGCCGGCAGCGCCGGCCGTCTCACCACCATGATGATGGACGTCAGCAACGAGGGGTCGGTGATCGACGGCGTGTGCTGGGCCGTGCAGACCCTCGACGGCCTGGACTCGCTGGTCAACGCCGCCGGCATGCTGCGCGCCGCCCACACCCACGAGACGAGCCTGGATCTGTGGAACCAGATCGTCGGGGTGAACCTCACCGGGACCTTCCTGGTGGTGCGTGAGGCGCTTCCGTCGCTGCTGGGGAATTCCCGCAGCGCGATCGTGAATTTCAGCTCGACGTCGGCGTCGTTCGCGCATCCGTACATGGCCGCTTACGCGGCGAGCAAGGGCGGGATCCAGGCCTTCACCCACTCGCTCGCGCTGGAGTACGCCCGCGACGGGCTGCGCGCCGTGTGCGTGGCGCCCGGCAGCATCAAGTCGGGCATCACCGATGCCACGGGCGGCTACATCCCCAAAGACGCCGACTGGTCGCTGTTCACCCGGCTGATGCCGGTCCTGCCGACGACCGTCGAGTCCAGCGGCACCGGGATGGCCGATCCGGGCGTCGTGGCCGGCGTGATCGCCATGCTGGTGTCGGACGACGGTGCGTTCATCACCGGCACCGAGATCCGCATAGACGGCGGCACGCACGCGTAGGGCGGCTTCACGTGGCCGCGATCGCCGCTAGTTGACGCAGGGCACACCGCCGCCGACCACCGGTTTCCCTTCGTTCGGCGTGGGATAGGTGGCCGCGGTCCCGTTGTAGTAGTACGTGTTCGCCTTGCTGGTCGTCGTCGTGGTGGTTGTGGTGGTCGTCTCGTCCGCGGCCGGGAGCGAGAAGTTGGTGTCCACCACCACCCGGATGTGACCGGCGTCCAGGTTGGGGCTGGGTAGCGCCGGCGCGTCGATGCCGAGCGCGTTGGCGACGTTCTGCGCGTCGGTCTCGGCGCCGGCGCCGTATTGCACCGTCGTCGTGGAGGGATCGCCGGATTTGCGATCGCGCACCGTGCCGGAGGTGTAGCCCTGTTTTCTCAGCGCGCTGGATACCTGGGTGGCCATCCCGCTGATGCTGCCGGCATTGACCACGTCCACGACGGTCGAGGGACTGGGCTTGGCGGCGGTGGTGGCCGGCGTGGTCGACGGCGCGGGCGCGCCGATCGCCTCCGCCACCTCGGCCTTGATTGCGGCGGGGTCGATGATGTTGACGTCCAGGCCGTCGATGTTGTCGTAGCGGACCACGGGCAGCGTGCGGAATTCGATGTTTCCGCCGGCGAGCGTGCCCAGGCGCTGGATCAGGTCGTCGTTCCAGCCCGCGGACAGCACGACGTCCTTGCGCGCAACGGCCATCAGACTCTTGAGCTTGTCGATGTTGGTGAAGGTGCCCGAGCTCTGCAGCTCCTCCATGACCGACGACAGGAACGCCTGCTGCCGGTGGGTGCGGTCCAGGTCCCCGTTGTCCAGGCCGTGCCGCTGCCGAACAAACGCCAGCGCCTGCGCCGCGTCGAGCCGCTGCCGCCCGGCCGGGAAGTCCGCGCCGGAATACGAGTCGTACACGTCGTGGTTCAGACACACCTCCACGCCGCCCAGCGTCTGCGCCATGTCGAAGAAGCCGGCCAGGTTGACCTCGGCGAAGTAGTCGATCGGGACGCCGGTGAGGCTGCGCACCGCGCGCAGGGTCGCCGCGCGGCCGGCCTCGCGGCCCTTGGTCTCCAACTCCTTCTGGTCGCCCACGCCCTGGTTGACCAGCTTCTGGGCGACGTACTGCTTGGTGAGCCCGTACGCCTCCTTGATCTTTATGTGGTTGTACCCCGGGACACCGTTGAAGGGCACCCAGTCGTCGCGCGGAATGGAGAACGCGACGACTTTGTCGTCGGCCCCGACGTGCACGAGGATCAACGTGTTGGTGTTGTAGCCGCCGTCTTCGGAGTCGCCGGCGTGGAGATGCTTGAGGATCGACCACGGCAGGTCGTTGCCGTCCTGGTCTTTGCGCGAGTCCAGCCCGATGAGCAGGATGTTCATGTTGTCGCCACTGGACCGGGGGTCTTCGGGGCGCAGGGCGTCCGAGACGGTGATGCCGCCCAGCGCGCCGTGGGCCACGTAATAGCCGGCCGCGGTCATCAACACCGCCCCCACCGAAACCAGCGCCATGAAGCTGCGCGTCAGCGCCTTCCGCAGGCGGGATGGCTGGCGGACGGCTCGATGACGGCGATGAGCGCCGCCAGAGCGTGCCATCACAAACCTCGGCTCCGCGCATCACCGCGGACCGCGGACGCGGTTTGCGGCAAAGTCGCAAGAAGCATGCCGTCAAGTATGCGGGAGCTTGCCGCGCAGTCCCCAATCGAAAATTCCGCCCGAGCGCGGGCGAACGCCGCTCTCGGCGCCTACCGCTGGCTCAGACGGCGCCTCTACCAGCACTTTCGGCGCCGGACGCCCGTCGATTGAGACGGCTGGGCGGCGGATACCGATTCGATGTGGGCGCGGTCACAGTACGAAGCGTGGGGACGGCTAGTGCACCTTCACCGACTCCTCGTTCGATTTGTAACAGAACCGGATGTCGTGGCCGGTGACGTTTTGCTCCATGCGTGCGCGGTCCGCACCGGTTCCGTCGCGGATGGGAGTTTAGGCCGCGCATCCCGCCGCCTCCGCGCAGTAGGTTTCCTGCTATGGCCACCGCAACGCCGCAGGGCGTCCCGCCGCCGCTGACGCGGGTAGAGGTTCTCGGCAACATCGGGCCCAACTGGTTCGCCTCGGTGATGGGGACCGGGATCGTCGCCACCGCCGGTGCCACCCTGCCCGTCCACGTGGTGGGTTTGCGGGCGTTCGCCGAGGTGGTGTGGGTGGTCGCCGCCGTGCTGCTGATCGTCCTGATCGTCCTGGTCGGCGGCCACTGGCTGCGCCACCCCACCGCCGCGCGGAGCCACGCGCGTAACCCGCAGATGGCGCACTTCTACGGCGCGGCGCCCATGGCGCTGATGACCGTCGGCGGGGGAGCGGTGCTGGTCGGCGGCGACCTGCTCGGCGAGCGCGCCGCCGTCGACCTGGACTGGGTGCTGTGGACCGCCGGCACGCTGGGCGGCCTCTTCACAGCCGTCAGCATTCCGTTCCTGATGTTTACGCAGCACGACGTCGAGCCCGACGCGGCGTTCGGGGGCTGGCTGATGCCGGTGGTCCCGCCGATGGTGTCGGCGGCGACGGGGGCGCTGCTGCTGCCACACATGGCAGCCGGCGTCGGGCGGCAAACCATGCTGTACGGCTGCTACGCGATGTTCGGGTTGTCGCTGGTGGCCTCGCTGAACATCATCGCGATGATCTGGAGCCGCCTCGTCCTGTACGGCACCTCCGGCTCCGCTCGGGTGCCCACCCTGTGGATCGTGTTGGGCCCGCTCGGGCAATCCATCACCGCGGCCGGGCTCCTGGGTGCCACCGCCGGCCTTGCCGTCGACCAGGCGGTCGCCGAGGACATGAACGCCTTCGCGATCGTCTATGGGGTCCCGGTATGGGGGTTTGCCGTGCTGTGGATCGCGCTGGCGACGTCCCTCACGGTGCGCACGTTGCGACGCGGCATGCCGTTCGCGCTGACGTGGTGGAGCCTCACCTTCCCGGTCGGCACCTTCGTCACGGGGACGGCACAGCTCGCCGGGCATACCCATCTGCCGGCGTTCAGGGCCGCCGCCGCGATCGCTTATGCCGGTCTGCTCTTCACGTGGCTCCTGGTGGCGGCGCGCACCGCCCGGGGCAGCGTCGGCGGCAGTCTGTGGAAGTCGCCGCCGAGCACTGCGCCGGTCAAGGCCAGCAAACAGCGGGTGTCGTGAGCACTGCGGACGGGCGGAATCCCGCCGCGGTTTCGGATCTCGACGGCTCGGGTAGGCAAGTTTGAGCCCGTCGGCGGCGGTGACGGCTGGAGCGGCTTTCCGCAGCCGGAGCGGGCACAACGAAGCAACCCAGCAGATACGGGGGACAGGCATGCGCGCTGAAGAGGGCGACGAAACCGTCAACGACTACGCCGCCGAGGGGCAACAGACCCTGAGCCGACTCAAGGGATTCCAGCAAGGCCGACTGGGCGGAGTTGCCCGGCGGTTCGCCAAATTGTGGCGCGGTGAGCACGGGGATGGCGCCCCACCGCAGTGAGTTGACGCGCGGCGCGGCGCGGCGCCTCCGCATTTGCTGAGCGGGCGCGGGCCGCGAGTCCGGGCGAATTAGTATCACGTGATGACGAGGGCAGCGGAACCGTTCTCTATCCAGGGCCCCGGCGGCGTACGCATCGTCGCTGACCGCCTGGGCGACCCTACGGCGCGGCCGGTGGTCTTCCTGCACGGCGGCGGGCAGACTCGCCGCTCCTGGGGCAAGGCGGCCGCCGCGGTGGCCCAGCGCGGTTGGCAGGCCGTCACCATCGATCTGCGCGGTCACGGCGAATCGGACTGGTCGGCCGACGGCGACTATCGCGTCGTCAGCTTCGCCGCCGATGTCCTTGAAGTGCTGCGCAATCTGCCACCGCGCCCAGTGCTCGTGGGTGCCTCGCTCGGGGGATTCACGTCGATGTTGCTGGCGGGCGAGATCTCGGCGGGGATCGCGAGCGCGGTCGTGCTGGTCGACATCGTGCCGAACATGGACCAGTCGGGAGCGCACCGGGTACACGCCTTCATGGCCGACCGGGTGGAGTCGGGTTTCGGCTCGCTCGACGAGGTCGCGGACGCGATCGCCGAGTACAACCCGCACCGGCCACGCCCGACCGACCTGGCGGGCCTGACTGCTAACCTGCGGCGCCGCGGCGATCGCTGGTACTGGCATTGGGATCCCCAATTCATCAGTGGCACAGCCGCGTTTCCGCCGTTTGAGGTCACCGATCCCGATCGGATGCATGCGGCTGTCGAGGCCATCCTGGCGGGCGGCGCGCCGATGCTCCTGGTTCGGGGCCAGATGAGCGACTTGGTCAGCCAGGACCGCGCCGACGAATTCCTCGAACGGTTCCCGCAGGTCGAGTTCACCGATGTGCGCGGCGCCGGGCATATGGTCGCCGGCGACCGCAACGACATCTTCGCCGAAGCGGTCCTCGATTTCCTGGTCCGCCACGTGGGCGCCGACTGACTTCGATCGATGTCCCCGCGGGATCGCTTGGCGCCCTGCCTATTTCGAAGCAGGCCCCGCTGGGGTCCAAAGGCCCTAGGAACCCGTCCGGTGCCGGGCCTACCGTGTTGGTCGAAAGCGACGCATCGGATCCAAGGAGCCCAGCATGGCCCTCGACACGCTTCGGGTGTTCAACAAGCATGTAACGAACCCCATCATGATGCTGCTGGCCGGCCAAAAGTATTGGTACGCCGGGGTTATTGAACACACCGGCCGGAACTCTGGCAAGCCGTATAGCACCCCGGTGGTGATCGAACGTGTTGGCGACGGCTTCATCATCCCTCTTCCGTATGGCACACAGGTGGATTGGCTGCGAAACGTGCTCGCGGCAGGCCGCGCCACGCTGCGCGTGCACGGGGAAACGTGTGGGGCCGTCGAACCCGAGGTCATCGACGCGGCGGCGGCGGGCGGGCAGCTCTCCCCGCGGCGTCAGCGGGAATTCGCCCGGTTTCGGATTCGCAATTACCTCAAGCTCAAGGCGGAGTCGGCTGCTACCAGGCAGAACTGATTCATCGCGCGCGACGGCCGTCGGCCCCGCGCGGCAGGAATGACGCCGGGACCGCGGCCGCCGCGAGCAATGCCAGCGCAACCAGGAACGCGCCCCCGTAGGCCCGCGAGATGTCGGCGGTGGCGTGCGTGGCGCCGTCGGTCAGGATCACCGACATCAACGCGGCCCCGACGCACGCCGCGACGTGATGGTTGACGTTGAACAACGTTGTCCCGTCGCCGATTCGGCGGTCGGGCAACGTTTGCACCGCCGACCGGGAAACCGGGGTCGCCACGCAGCCGCTGCCGATGCCGAGCAATGCGAGCCCCGCCATCAGCTTTCCGATGTCTCCCCTGATCCCACAGACGAACGCCGTGAGGCCCGCTGCGCCGAGCGCGATTCCCGTCAGCACGACGCGGCGCGCACCGTACCGTTGCGTCAGACGGCCCACGATCGGCCTGACCGCGGCGGCACCCAGCGTTTGCGGCACGAGCAGCATCCCGGCCTGCAGTGGCGTCTTCCACAGCACCTGCTGGAAATAGCCGGGAAGAATCAGGCAGCTCCCGAAGAATGCGATGGCGAACAAGAACCTGACGGCGTTTGCGGCCGCCACGTCCCGATGTTTGAGCAACCGCAGGTCGATCAGCGCGCCCTCGGGGCGGCGCAGGGCGCGTACGACGAATGCGCCGATCAGCAGCACGCCGGCGGCGGCCGGCACGTGCGCTTCGGCGAAGGCGCGGTGTTCCGGAAGCTGGGACACGCCGTACAGGAACAGCGCCAGACCGGGCGACAGCAACAGGAAGCCGACGCCGTCAAGCCCCTTCTCGGGAGCCGGAACATTCTCGGGCAGAACGAATCCCGCGACTATCAGGGTCAGCAATCCGATCGGGACGTTGATCAGGAAGACCGCTTGCCAGCCGAACGAGCCGATGAGCCAGCCACCGAGCATTGGCCCATAGATCGGGGTCAGCAGGGCCGGAACCGTGCTGATGGGCAGCACTCGGCCCATGCGTCGCGGGCCGGCCGCATGCGCAAGGATGGCCAGCTGCAGCGGCACCAGCGTTCCCCCGGCAAACCCCTGAAGCACGCGAAACGTGACCATGAGGGCAACGCTGGGCGCCTGTGCGCACAGCAACGACGCCCAGGAGAACAAGGCCACCGATCCCAGGGCGAGAACTTTGGTGCCGACCCTGCCGGCGGCCCAGCCGGTTATCGGGATCGCCGCCGCCAACGCCAGGCTGTAGCCCGTTACGGTCCACGCGACGACGGCCGGAGTCGACGAGAACTGGTCGACGAAGGTTCGTTGCGCCACATTGGCGATCGTGGCGTCGAGCGTGACCAGCGCGGGCAACAGTGTGCACGCCAAGGCAACGAGGGCGAGCCTGGCATCGAGGCTGCCGGACCGGGCGGCGGAAACCTCTGCCGCGGGACAGGGCTCGGCGTCACCGGCGCTGGTCAGAAACATGGGCAGAGGATCCGCGTCCGCTCTTGGCGGATCCTTGGGGGATCCTTGGAACGGCCCCGCTCCCGTCGACTTCCCCGCTGGGCGAGCAACTCCGCCGATCGGACACCGCCCGGCCGGACGAGCCTGCCAAGGCCGCCGCTTGGCGGCTGTGACCCGTTTTCGCTCGCCTTGCTAACTAGAAGGTCTTCGGTTGTAATCATGCAGCCCGGCACGAGTGGAGGAGGATGGCGTGGTCAAATCGTGGTGGCGCGGCGTGGGCGTGGTTGTTGCCGCGACGTTGACCGCGACGGTATCCGCCGGCGCGGCACGGGCGGCGACGCCGCCGTCGCCGGGCATCCAGGTCGATGCCGAAACCAGCAGGTGCACATCAGGGTTCGCGGCCCAAGGCAGCGACGGCAGCTACTACCTGATGACCAGCGGGCACTGCGACGCGCACGACGGTTCCGAGTGGACCTATGGCGACGACTTGCCGCTCGGGAAGATCAGCGCAAGCGAGAAGGATGGCGACAAGCGGGACGCGGCCATCATCCGGCTGGCCCCGACTGTCGGTGCGCCCGTGGGCGATGTGGGCGGCCAGACTGTCCGCGACGTGTTGAGTGCCTCCCAACTTCGTGTGGGTATGCCCTTTTGCAAGGTGGGTGCGATCACCGGCGAGACCTGCGGGGCGATCACCGACATCCAGGGCGGCGTGGTCGAAGCGAGCGTCTTCAGCCTCAACGGTGATAGCGGCAGCCCCGGTTACGTGAAGAATTCCGACGGCACCGTCAGCGCCGTCGGGATTCTGATGTCTTCGCCGGACGGCGACGACAACACTACCTACTTCACGCTCGTCCACCCGCTGCTCGGCAAGTGGGGCCTGCGCGTCCTACCGTGACGCCGGCGCCCCCTCGGCGGCCGAACGCTTAGTTTTGCAAGTCTACGGTGTGGGTATTCGCCGCTGCGGCGCTGTGAGCGCCCGTGCGAGGGCCCCTGGGAGCCGCCGGAATTCGGGCGGTCCCGACGAGCGCCAGAGACTCGAAGGAGACATCTAGTGAAGCGTGGGATCGTGGTCGGCGTGGCGGGCATGGCGGTGGTGGCCGCCGCCTGCGTCGGCTGTTCCAGCAACAAGTCGAACAACGGCGCGTCGAGCTCGGCGCCGCAGGCGACCGGCCCACAGCTGATCGTCGACGGGCAGAACCAGAACATCAGCGGCCAGGTCACCTGCAACACGGCCAACGGCAACACCACCATCGGTATCGGGGACGCGACCGCCGGGCTCGGCGCGGTGGTCAGCAGCGACAATCCACCGATCGTTCACTCGGTCGGGCTGGGCAGCGTCAACGGCGTCACGCTCGGTTTCTCCGACGCCGCGCCGAACCAGGGCAGCAACGCCGGAGCGGCCGTCAACGGCAAGGCGTACGCGATCAAGGGCACCGCGACGGGTGTCGATATGAGCAACCCCAATCAGCCCCAGACGGTGACGAAGTCATTCGAGCTGGACGTGACCTGCCCGTAGTGCGGGCTCGATACCCGGGAGGGGACCCACTGATGTCAACGCAACGTGCGTCAATGAAACGTGTCGTCAGCGCTGCGGCGGTTGCGATCGGTGTCGGCGTCTCGGCGATGACGCTGGACCCGGGGCTCGCGAGTTCGGCCCCCATGGACCCACCGCCCCCATGCCCGAATTGCCACGGCGGCGGTGGCGGGGGCGGCGGCAACGGCAACCCGGGCGGCGGGTCCGGCGGCGGACCCGCCGGTGGGCCGCAGAGCCCGCCGCAGACGCACGAGGCGCCGAGTACACAGACCCAGGCGCCCCAGTCCAAGGCGCCAACCACCCCGAGTCAGGCGCACAGCACGCCCAGCCCGCAGAGTCAGGCCCCGACCACCCCGAGCACGGCCAGCGAGGCCCCGAGCACGCCCAGCACGCCGGGCCAGGCCCCCAGCACTCCGAGCACGCAGACCACCCAGCCCGGCTTGCAGACCACTCCGCCGAGCGCCCAGACGACGCAGCCTGCGCAAGGCCCGAGCACCTCGCCGTCGAACAGGGAATTCCGCCCGGCGCTCAACCCGCCGAGCACCCAGCCGCCACACCCGGCGTACGTGCCGCGGGAGAACCTGGTCACGGCCAGCGCGCAGATCGGCGGTCCCGGTGACCTGGGCAACGCGTCGGTCCAGTTCAGCATCGTGGGTCGCGGCGCGCCGCCCCCGCCGCAGCCGCGGGGCTTCGGCTGGAACGACGGGCCGGCCCCCGGCCACCCGCCGCCGCACTGGATCGGGCCGCCACCCCAGGGCGGGTGGGACGGTCCGCCGCCTCCCGGGGGATGGAACCGCCCGTGGGCGGGGTCGCCGCGCGACGTCGCGCTTGCCCGCGCGGACTACGGCCCGTTCAACTACGACACCTTCACGGTGTTCCCGGTCTTCAACTGGCAGTACGGGGGCTGGGGTTACTGGTTCTTCGGGGTGTGGGTCCCGCTCTACTGACGGCGTTTGCGTTGCCGAAGCTGGGAAGGCCGCGGCCGAGGGGGTGCTAATCTTCCGCCGCGCCCGGTTCGCGTGACCGGGTAGCGACCGAGGAGCGACTGAACGATGGAGTCAAGGTTCGTCCGGCTTGGCCGCGACGGCGGCACGGTCACCATCGAGCTGACCAACTCCAAGCCCCTCAACATCATCGGCGCAGACGCCATCGCCGAACTGGCGGAGGCGTTCCGCAACGTCGGCCAGGACCCCGACATCCGGGCCGTCGTGCTGCGCGGGACCGGCGAGCGGGCGTTCATCGGGGGCGTCGACATCAACGAGATGGTGGCCCTCGATCGGTCCACCGCGGAGGTGTTCATCCGTCGACTGGCCGGCTTCTGCGAGGCGATTCGCGCGTGCCCGGTCCCGGTGATCGCCCGGTTGGCGGGGTGGTGCCTGGGCGGGGGACTGGAAGTCGCGATGTCGTGTGACCTGCGAATCGCCGAGTCCGGCGCGAAGTTCGGAATGCCGGAAGTGGCCATGGGAATTCCCTCGGTGATTCACTCGGCTCTCATGCCGGCGCTGATCGGGGCTTCGCACGCGGGCTGGTTGTTGATGACGGGCGAAACCATCGACGCCGGCACGGCGGCCGACTGGGGCCTGGTGCACGAGGTGGTCGCACCCGACGCGCTCGACCGGCGCATCGCCGAGTTGGGTGCGAAGTTCACCGGGTTCGGGCCTCAGGTGGTGCGACAGCAGAAGCGCCTGCTGAACAAGTGGTTCGACATGACGGTTCACGCGGCGATCGAAGACAGCGTCGAGCAGTTCGGCCTCGCCTTCCTCACGGGCGAGCCGCAACAGCACATGCGCGCGTTTCTCACGCGCAAGAAGGACCGGCGCCCCGGCGACGCTTAGTCCCCGTCGGCCACCGCTTCGTCCGAGTCATCGAAGTCCTCGGCCTTGTCGGCGTACTTGCTCAGTAACCCCGCCAGCCCGCGGGCCTCCTCGGGCGACAACAAATCGTCGAACAATTGCTCGTCGTCCTCCGAGATCCGCTCGAGGTAAACCGCGTTGCCTTCGGAGCCGACGTCCCACCGGCCCCCTTCGTGACGAACCATCCGATGCCGCCTTTCGACCGTGATCTGTCCACCCGAAGCGCCCGACGCTACTGCGCTTGTTTACCCACTTCCGGTGTGGCGGATGTCCGACGCTGTGAAGTTGCTCAGCTCGGCGGCGGCATGGCCCGGACTTGTGGCCCCGGACTTGTGACAACGTCGCGACGCTCGCAAACTGGTTGATATGCGCGACCGCGAGACCATCGACGCAGAATTGCGGCGCATTGCTCGTGGGCGTCAGTCGATCCGTGCGCAGGGCGGTCAGCCGTCGTCCACCGAGGTTGACCGACTACTCGACGAGCTCTTGGCGCACAGCGCGGGAGCGTCGGACATCGACGTGGTGACCGCGCGCGAGAGCCCGGTCGGCGCGACCTCCCGCTCGCAGCGCAAGAAGGCGGCTCGCCGGCGCCGCGCGGGGCTGTGGCGCTTCGGCCTCTTCGCGGCGTTGCCGCTATCTCTGGTGGCTGTCGCAGCCGCGGTGCTGGTGATGTTCACGGGGCGCCACCACGATTCACCCGCTCAGCCGACGGAAACCAAAAGCCCGCCGTCGGCCGCGCCGGCACCGAGTCCCATTGCGCCGACGGTGCCCGTGCCACGGACCGACATTGTCGACACGGCGTTCATCGCGGCGCTGAAGCACGAAGGCGTACCGGTCCCCAGCCAGGAGTACGTGACGACCCAAGGGCACGCGGTCTGTGACTTCCTTGCGCGGCGGCCCAATTTCGCCGATGCGGTCGGATTCGTTCAGCAATCGTCGATATGGGACGCCAATCAAAGCGCCAACGTCACCGCGGGCGCAATCGCCTCGTATTGCCCTCAATCTCAACCCGCGGCCGTGGACAACATGCAGCCGGTCTATCAGGACACCCTCTCGGACCTTCAGGCCATTGAGGGAAAACTGCGAGGAATCCAGGGGGACCTGCGGGACATCGAGGGAAACCTGCAAGGCCTGCCGGGACACCCATGAGATGGGTGAGCAACACCTGCTGAGGCACGCTCTTGAGGCCGCGTCACCTCCCACCTTCCCCACGCCGGGGTCCAATCCGGCGCCGCGACGTGGGCGTTCTTGGCGATGCTCGAGGCGCGTTTCTTAATCAGTGGTTCATCCGCGATCGATGCTGCGCGCTGACCGGCGAGCACAATTCTTGCGTCTGCGCGCAGCCGGCTTGACGCTGCGCGCATCAATAATCCTGTGCTCGTTGAACCCGCGACGTCCCGGTGTACAACGGGGACAGCCCATTTCGCTCGTGCAGGTCTGATTCCATCGTCGCTTTCGCCCGTCACGAAGGCCACGGAAGGCATTGGGATGAAAGCAGTCGGGATCGCGGCGGTAACCGCCACAGCTCTCGCGTCGTTTGCGGTGGTAGCCGCCACACCCGTTGGGGCACAGACGGCTCCATACGCCGCCGGCTCTGGGGCGTCCTGCGGAGGCCGCGCGGGAGTCCTGTCGTTGGCGCCGCAACGTCGTATTCCGATAACGTCGCCCCTACCGGCGACCGCGGTGCCGCTGTGGACGCCACGGGTCGTTCCGCCGAGTCCCCTGCCCCCGAGCGCGATCCCGGTCTCGGACGCTCACGGGGAGCCGACCCAACCTTGGTGGCCCTCGGCGCTGCACTACGGGGTGTTGCTGACAGCGGTGTCCCTTATCGCATGGAGGGTGGGCTTGTCTTTGCATCGTGCCTCGGGCTCGTGACAAGACAGTGCGCGAGCCTATTGCGCTGAGCCCCCTGTCAGGATTGAACTGACGACCGCTCGCTTACAAGGCGAGTGCTCTACCACTGAGCTAAGGAGGCGGGTAAACCGCGTCCAAGCCTAATGGCTCACTCGTCGCTGTCGATCACGCGCTGCGAGCGCACCGTCCGCGACACCGGCCGCCGTCCGGGGCGGCGGCCCGGGATCGGGATGCGGTCGGCGATGTTGCTGAGCGGGTTGACCACCATCGTGAGTCCGATGACCGCGTCCTGCAGGGTGGCGATCGCCGGTTCCAGCGCCTCCATCCCGGGCGTCAGCCGGGCCAGCGTGTCCGCGACATCGGTGAGCTGGTCCAGCGGACCGTTCTTGGCGGTCAGTTTGTCCACCAAGCCGCCCTCGCTGAGCAGCCGGTCGGCCAGCCCGTTCTCGCCCAGCAGTCGCTCGATCAGCCCTTCCTCGGCGAGGAGCTGATCGGCCAGCCCGCCGGGCTGCAGCGCGCGGTGCAGGCCGCCGCCTTCCGCGGTCAGCCGGTCGAGCAAGCCGTCCTCGGACGTGAGGAGGTCGACCACGCCGCCCGGACGCAGCAGCCGGTCGATCGGCCCCTCGGGCGCCACGGCGCGCCCCAGGGGCGCGTCATCATCGAGCAGCCTGGCCAGGCGGTTGGCGCGAACGATCGCGTCGTCGATGCCCAACATGGATGTCATGGCATTCGTTCCGCCCGCCCCGCCGTCCCCGAGCGCCCGCTTCGCCACGCCGACCGCCGCAGTCGCTACGGCCAGGCTCGCGTCCGCCGCCGCCAGGCCCACCCGTGCGGGAGCGGTCGCCGCGGACACGATGCTCTTGGCGAGATTCACCCTGCCGAGTTTATCCACGACTCGACCCCATAAACGCGTACGAATCAAAGCCAATGCCACGATTCCTGGCAGACTGTTAGCAGACGACTGGTACCGCGCTCCCAGGAAGTGCACAATTTTCGACAAGGACACATACAGCAAGGACAGAAGTGACCCTCATGACAGCGGCGACATCATCAAATGAAACCAAGCCGGAGGCCCGAGTCCTGGTGGTCGACGACGAGGCCAACATCGTCGAGCTGCTCTCGGTGAGCCTGAAGTTCCAGGGGTTCGAGGTCTACACCGCGACCAACGGCGCCCAGGCGCTGGACCGCGCCCGTGAGGCACGGCCCGACGCCGTGATCCTTGACGTGATGATGCCCGGAATGGACGGCTTCGGGGTGCTGCGACGGCTGCGCGCCGACGGCATCGACGCGCCGGCGCTCTTCTTGACCGCCCGCGACTCGCTGCAGGACAAGATCGCCGGCCTGACCCTCGGCGGCGACGACTACGTCACCAAGCCATTCAGCCTGGAAGAGGTGGTCGCCCGGCTGCGGGTCATCCTGCGTCGCGCCGGCAAGGGCGTGGCCGAGCCGCGCAACGCCCGCCTGACCTTCGCCGACATCGAGCTGGACGAGGAGACCCACGAGGTGTGGAAGGCCGGGGAGCCGGTGTCGCTGTCGCCCACCGAATTCACCCTGCTGCGCTACTTCGTGATCAACGCGGGCACGGTGCTGAGCAAACCGAAGATCCTCGACCACGTCTGGCGCTATGACTTCGGCGGTGATGTCAATGTCGTCGAGTCCTACGTGTCCTACCTGCGGCGCAAGATCGACACCGGCGAGAAGCGGCTCCTGCACACCCTGCGCGGTGTGGGTTATGTGCTGCGTGAGCCGCGCTGAGCGCAAGCTCGGTGCTCGGCGAGGTGACGACGGTTGACGAAGGATACTGGGATGGCCAGACGATATCGGCGCGGAATTCCACTACGAGTGGGCCTGGTTGCCGCCACGCTGGTGTTGGTGGCGTGCGGCCTCGCCGTTTCGGGCCTCGCGGTCACGTCCATCTTGCGGCACAGCCTGATCAGCCGGATCGACCAGACGCTGCTTGACGCGTCCCGCGGCTGGGCACAGGCCCCGCGGCGGCAATCCGCGCCGCCGTACGAAGGGCCCGACCCGGGCCGCCCGCCGTCCAAGTTCTACGTGCGGGGCATCGGCGCTGACGGCACCCCGTTCACCGCCATCAACGACCGCAACGCCGAGCCGGCGCTGCCACCTGACAACGACGTGGGCTCCAATCCGACGACGCTGCCCTCGGTCAACGGCTCCGACATCCAGTGGCGGGCCGTGTCGGTGCGCGGGCCCAACGGCCTGACGACCGTCGCCATCGACCTGTCCGACGTCCAGCACACCGTCGACTCCCTGGTCTGGCTGCAGATCGGCATCGGGGTGGCGGTACTGGCCTTAGTGGGGATCGCCAGCTTCGTGGTGGTGCACCGCAGCCTGCGACCGCTCGCCGAAGTCGAACAGACCGCCGCCGCGATCGCCGGCGGCCAGCGCGATCGCCGCGTTCCCGAGCGCGACCCCCGGACCGAGGTCGGCCGGCTGTCGCTGGCGATCAACGGGATGCTGACGCAGATTCAGCAGGCGCTGGCCTCCTCCGAGTCGTCGGCCGAGAAGGCCCGCAGTTCCGAGGAGCGGATGCGGCGGTTCATCACCGACGCCAGCCACGAGCTGCGCACCCCGCTGACGTCGATCCGCGGCTTCGCCGAGCTGTATCGGCAGGGCGCCGCCCGCGACGTGGCCATGCTGCTATCGCGGATCGAGAGCGAAGCCAGCCGGATGGGCCTGCTGGTCGACGACCTGTTGCTGTTGGCCCGCCTGGACGTGCAGCGACCGCTCGAACACCACCGCGTCGACCTGCTGGCCCTGGCCAGCGACGCCGTGCACGACGCGCAGGCCGTGGACCCGAGGCGCCGCATCACGCTGAAGGTCCTCGACGGCCCGGGCACCCCGGAGGTGGTTGGGGACGAACCACGAATCCGGCAGGTGCTGAGCAATCTGATCGCGAACGCCCTGCAACACACGCCGTCGACGGCGGACGTCACCGTGCGGGTGGGCACCGAGGGCGATGACGCGGTCCTCGAAGTGGCGGACAGAGGCCCCGGCATGAGCGAGCAGGACGCGTCGCGGGTCTTCGAGCGGTTTTACCGCACCGACTCGTCGCGGGCGCGGGCCAGCGGCGGCACCGGCCTGGGTCTGTCCATCGTCGACTCTTTGGTGCGCGCGCACGGCGGGGTGGTCACGCTGACGACCTCACCCGGGGAGGGGTGCTGTTTCCGGGTCACGCTGCCGCGGGTGAGCGATGTGTCCGCGCCCGAGCCGGTTCACGCCAGCTGAGCCAGGGCCGCCTTGATCTTCGCCTGCGCCTCGTCGAGGGACTGCGGGGAAGGGTTGCGATCGACGGAGGCGAAGCCGAAGTCGCTCAGGCTGCGGGTGGGGAACACGTGCACGTGGAGGTGCGGAACCTCCAGCCCGGCGATGATCATGCCGGCCCGCTCGGTGCGGAACGCCTTGCACACGGCCTTACCGATCAGCTGGCTCACGCCCATGACGCGGGCGAAGGTCGCCCCGTCGACGTCCTGCCACTGATCGATCTCGGCCCGGGGCACCACCAGCGTGTGGCCCTGGGTCATCGGCTCGATCGTCAGGAAGGCGACGATGTCGTCGTCCTCGTAGACGAAGCGTCCGGGAAGTTCGCGGTTGATGATCTTGGTGAAGATCGAAGCCATGGGCCCAGCATAGGTTTGGCGAAATTGCCCGGAAGGCTGCGGTCGCCGTCCCGCGCCGACCGGGACCGCGATCTCGGCGACAAGCCGCCGCCGACGGAACGTCTATTCCTGGCCGAACTTCATCATGTCGAGGTTCCAGTACCCGCGCATGTTGGTGATGAGCCCGGCCTCGTTGACCTTGTAGGTGAACACGCCGCGCACCTTGCTGGTGATGCCGCCCTCAAACTTGCTGTCCAGGACCAGGACATGCGCGATCTCGTTGGGGTCACTGGACGGGAAGGTTTCTTCGCGGGTGATGGTGAGCTGGTTGGCGGCGATGTTGCTGTCAAAGAACCCGCCGACCGCCGCCTTCCCGCGGACTCCCGTTCCGTCGGGGTTGGTGACGGATTTGCCGATCGGGTCCTCGATGACGACGTCGTCGGCCATCAGTGCCAGCCAGCCCTCGCGGTCGTGCGCTTGCACGCAGCGCCACGAGTTTTGCGACGCTGTCAGCGCCGGGGAGGCCTGGGAATGCTCGGTTTGCGTCATGTCTTCTCCTGTCTCTAGATCGCGCACGCGGCGCGCGCGCCGTCCTCGGTGGCTTTACGGATGAGCCCGGCCCCGGTGCAGTCGCCGGCTGGCGCCCCCATGAGGGGTGAAGACCACCGCCTCGGGCGTGATGCGCTCGGTGACGGCCCGGACGTGCACGGCGACGCCCAGCCGGTCGAGGCGGTCCATGTGCTCGGTCTTGCGCTTGTTGCCCACCTCCGGCGCGACGTCCCCGCCCGCCTCGAGTACGGACACGAGACGGCCACGGGCCGCGAGGAATTCGGCCAGTTCGAGCGCGACCAAATCTCCGCCGACGATGGCGACTCGCCGGCCGAGCGGCATCCAGGCGCGGGTGGCGAGCCGGACCGCGCCGGGGCGTAGCAGCCGTTGTGGCGAACCGCCAGCGAGCTCGCACAAGGCGGGCCTGGTGCGCACGTGTGGGAGGTCGGCGCCGGGAACGGGCGGAATCGCGATGCGTCCACCGGTGGCCACCACCACCGCGTCCGGGTCGGCCCTCGCGATGTCGCGCACGGAAACATTCTGGCCCGTAACCACTTCGGCGGCGCCGAGCTTGACCTCGCCGCGCGGGTGCGCCTACCGGTCGGCGTCTGTATAGCGGATGACCCCGCGAATGTTCTTGCCGCTCAGCATGTCCTGGTAGCCCTCGTTGATCTGCTCGAGGCGGTACTGGGTGGTGACCATGTCGTCCAGGTTCAGCTTGCCGGCCGTGTACATCGAGAGCAGCTGCGGGATGTCGTACTGCGGGTTGCCGCCGCCGAAGATGGTGCCCTGCAGGTTCTTCTGCATGAGGGTGAGCATGGCCAGGTTCAGGTTCACGTTGGTGTCGAGCAGGCTCCCGATGGCGGTCAGCACGCAGGTGCCGCCCTTCTGGGTGATGTTGAGGTAGTTGTCGACGTCGGCGCCGTGCAGCTCGCCGACGGTGACCACCACCTTGTGGGCCATCAGGCCGTAGGTGACCTCGGCGATGCCCATCAGCGCCGCATTGATGTCGGGGTAGACGTGGGTGGCGCCGAACTTCAGGGCCTGGTCGCGCTTCCACTCGACCGGGTCGATCGCGAAGATGTAGCGGGCGCCGGCATTGACCGCGCCCTGCAGCGCGGCCATGCCGACGCCGCCGACGCCGACGATCGCGACGTCCTGGCCGGGACGGATGTCGGCGGTGCGGACCGCTGAACCGTATCCGGTGGTCACGCCGCAGCCGACGAGAGCGGCTACCTCGAACGGGACTGCGGGGTCGATCTTCACCACCGAGCTGCGGTGCACGACCATGTACGGCGAGAAGGTGCCCAGCAACGTCATGGGGAAGACGTTCTGGCCGCGGGCCTGGATCCGGAACGTGCCGTCGGAGACTGCGGCGCCGCCGAGTAGGCCGGCCCCGAGGTCGCACAGGTTGCGCATGCCGGCCTGGCAGGTCGCGCATTGCCCGCAGGACGGGATGAAGGACAGGACGACGTGGTCACCCGGGGCGATGTCTTCCACGCCGGGGCCGACCTCGGTGACGATGCCGGCACCCTCGTGGCCGCCGAGCACGGGGAAACCGGCCATCGGGATGCCGCCGGTCACCAGGTGGTGGTCGGAGTGGCACATGCCCGCCGCTTCCATCTGGATCTTGACCTCATGCGCTTGCGGGTCGCCGATCTCGATTTCCTCGATGGACCACGGCTGGTTGAACTCCCAGATCAGTGCGCCTTTTGTCTTCACGTTGGACCTGACCCCATTTCGCCTTTGAATTGAGACTGCCGGGGCCCGTCATGCCCGGCAGGTGTAGTGACGAGTGCCACAGGCACCCTTGTCGCGTCAGCATAGCGCGTGCGACGAATCAAATGCTTGGTTGGTTGCCAGGCCGAGGTCCCAGCAATGCGGTGCCGGCTCACCAGATCGGCACCGGGGTCTGCCCGAGCGGGTAGTAGCCGGGCAGTTTCTCGCCGGCGACACTGCGCTCGATCCGCTTCTGCATGCCGGGGCTCAGGTCGCCCGACTCGATCAGCGTCGCGAACATCTTCGCGACGTGACCGAAGTCGAAGAAGTCCCGCTGCCACTCGATGAGGTTGTCGGTGTTGAGGCGGAACCAGCTGCCGCCGATGCCGTAGATCTCGCCCTGGGTGCCGTCGGACTTGTTGACGATCTGCTTCCAGAAGCCGACGACCTCGCCCTGCTTCTCGTCGATGAGCACCTTCTGGTACTCGTACACCCAGTTCTCCAGGCCCTCCATCTCGAGGCCGAGGGCGATGTCGCGGATCTCGTCGACGCCCACGCACATCACGTCCTCCTTGGGGCCGATGTTCCAGCCGTAGGTGGCGTCCGGGGTGTAGAAGTCCGCCAACGGCCGCCAGTCGCCGGCCTTTTCGCAGTCCTTGTTGGCCTGCAGCCAGCGGTCGACCCACGCCTCCAGTTCCTCGCGTGACGCCATGTCAGTCTTCCTTCTGTTCGATGGACGGTGCCTGTTTGAGGAACAGTGCCTGCGTGGGGCACATCTCGACCGCGCGCTCGACTTCGTCGCGGGCGTCTTCGGGCGGTTCGGGGTCGATGATCTCGACCTTGCCCCGCTTGGGCACCCGGAAGTAGTCCGGCGCCTCCAGTTCGCACATGGCGTGTCCCTGGCACAGGTCCAGGTCGGCTTCGATGCGGAACGTCATGCCGAGCCCCGCGGGGTGCGCCTGCGGTACCGGGCTTTGGCGGGTCGGGCCAGCTGCACCACCATTTTCGAGTGATCGTTGTGGTAGCTGTCGGCGGGCTGCGCCATCTCGAATTCGTACTCGCGCAACAACACCGAGAAGATCGCCTTGATCTGCATCTGGGCGAACGCGGCCCCCACGCAACGATGCCGGCCCGCGCCGAACGGTATCCAAGTCCAGCGGTTGACGATGTCGGCCTGCTCGGGCTTGTTGTACCGTTCGGGCTTGAAGGCGTCGGGATCGGGGAAGTCCTCGGGGATCCGGTTGCTGATCGCCGGGGATGCGGCAACGTAGTCGCCCTTGTGGATCGGGAATCCCTCGACCTCGAACTCGCCCTGTGCCACCCGCATGAGGATGATCAGCGGCGGGTGCAGGCGCAGCGTCTCCTTGACCACGTTGTCCAGCTTCGGGATCGACCGCAGCGCGTGGAAGCTCACCTCCTGGCCGTCGGCGTACAGCTCGTCCAGCTCGGCCAGCACCTCGGCGTACGCCTCGGGGTGGCGGATCAGCTCGATCAGCGTCCACGCCGAGGTCCCCGAGCTGGTGTGGTGCCCGGCGAACATCAGCGAGATGAACATGCCGGTGACCTCGTCCGCGGAGAAGCGGGGGTTGCCGTCCTCGTCTTTGATCGACACGAGCACGTCGAGCATGTCGCGGTCGCCCTTGTCTTTGGGCGGGTCGGCGATTCGCTGATCCATGATTTCCTGAACCAACGCCACCAGCTTCACCCGTGCCTCGTCGCGAAGGCGGAAGCTTTCGATCGGCAGGTATGGGTCGACGTAGCACAGCGGGTCGGTACCGCGCTCGAGCATGTGGTAGTATTCGGCGAATCGGTGGTCGAGCTGTTCGCGGAACTTCAACCCGATCAGGCAGGCAGTCGAGGTGTAGATGGTCAGCTCGGCGAAGAAGTCAAGCAGCTCGATCTCGCCCTCGTCGCCCCAGCCGGCGATCATCTTCTTGACTTCGCCCTCGATGGTGGCGGCGTGGCCCTTCATCTGCTCGCCGCGCAGCGCCGAATTGTGCAGCATCTCCTTGCGCCGCTCGGGGCTGGCGTCGAACACCACCCCCTTGCCGAAGATGGGTGTCATGAACGGGTAGGCCTCGGCCTGATCCAGATCCTCGTCCGCGGAACGGAAGAAGAACTCGTTGGCGTTCGCGCCGGACAGCAGGATCACGTGCTTGTCGACCAGTTGGAACCAGCCGACGTCGCCGCATTCCTCGCGCACCCGCTTCATCAGGCCGATCGGGTCGGCGCGGAACTCCTCGAGATGGCCGTGCTCCTCTTCGCCGCCGGACACCCGCGGAACGACCGCGATAGAGGTCATGACGGCATCCCCTCTTCGCCGAGAGCGAGCTTCTGGCGCTGTTTGTTGTCGGCCAACGGGGCCTCGGGCTGGAGCTCCATGTTCGCGATGAAGCCGCCGCGCGGTGTCTCAGCCACGAACGTGATCGCTCGTGCCAGGTCAGCGGCCCGCAGGAAGTAGTCGTGGCGCGCCTGACCCCACTTGGCCCAGTCTTGCAGCGCCGGTCCGATTTTCTCGGCCGGCAGGCTCCAGCCCATCGATGTCTTGGTCGGTCCGGGGTGCACGATCGAAGCGCGCACGCCGGTGCCCTCGAGTTCCATCTGGAAGTTGGTGACCATCGCGACCAGCGCGGCCTTCGCCGCGCCGTAGGCGCCCATGTGCGGCCGCTGCCGCAGAGCCACGTCGGAGCCGACGAAGATCAGGTCGCCCCGCTGCCTGTCGAGCATTCCCGGCAGCACCGCGGCGGCCAGCCGGTAGGCGCCGACCAGGTGGATCTGCAGCTGGGACTCGAACTCGTCGCCTGTGATCTCGGCGAGCTTCCCGAAGTAGGTGTCACCGGCGCCGGCCACCAGTACTTCGATCTCGCCGAGCGCATCGACCGATTGCGCCACAAAGGCTTTCACCGAGTTGGGATCGGTCACATCGAGGTGGAACCCGACCGCTTCGCCTCCGTTCGCGTTGATCTTGCCGACGATGTCGTTGAGCTTCTCGACCCGGCGGGCGCCCAGGGCGACCGGAAAACCGTGCGCTGCAAGCTCGATCGCGGTGGCCTCTCCGATGCCGGAAGAGGCGCCGGCCACGATCGCCGGTCGGCGTTCGGGCAGGGGATCGAAGCGGGGCATTCAGCGGACCTCCACGCTCATGGGTAAATGGGCGAATCCGCGGACATTGCTGGAGTGGACGCGGACGGCGTTGGCCTCGTCCACCTCGTATCCGCGGATTCGCCTGAACAATTCGGTCAGCGCCACGCGCGCCTCCATCCGGGCGAGGTGTGCGCCCAGGCAGAAATGCGCGCCGCTGCCGAAACTCAACAGGTTGGGGCCGATCTCACGGCCGATCTGGTACTCGTCGGGGCTCGCGAACACCCGCTCGTCGCGGTGCGCCGAACCGGGCAACAGCAACAGGACGTCACCCTCGGGGATCGTGGTGTCGTACAACGTGAGGTTTCCGGACACGGTCCGCGCCAGGATCTGGCTGGACGTGTCGTAACGGAGCGTCTCCTCGACCCACAGCGGCACCCGGGACAGATCGGCATAGACCGACGTCAGTTGGTCGGGGTTCTTGTGCCCCCAGAACGCGGCATTGGCAAGGAGTTTGGTCGTCGTCTCGTTTCCGGCGATCACCATCAGGAACATGAACCCGAGCACTTCGTCGTCCGTGAGGCGATCGCCGTCGATCTCGGCATCGAGCAGCGCGGTGGTCAGATCGTCGGCGGGCTTCTTGCGGCGCTCGGCCACCATCTCCTGGTAGTAGACGATAAGGTTGAGGGAGGCCTCGATCGCCTCGGGCGGCACGTCGGTGACACCCTCCTCGCGGTGCATGACGGCGTCGGCCCAGGCCCGCACCTGCACCCGATCCGGCTCTGGCACCCCCATCAATTCGGAGATGACGTCCATGGGCAGCTTCCCGGCGAACTCGTCGACATAGTCGACACAGTTGCCGGCGCCGTCCCGTGCCTTCGCCAGCATGGTGTCGAGGTGGCGGACCGCGATCTCGGCGACACTGGGCTCGAGTTCCCGAATCCGGCGCGGGGTGAAGCCGCGCGAGACCAATGTGCGCAGCCGCAGATGCGCGGGATCGTCCATCGCCAGAAACGACATCGTCTTGCTCGCGTGCGGGCCCCGCGATGCGGGATCCAGCGAGACGCCGTACTTGTTGGACAGCGTGGTGCTGTTCCGGAAGCCCTGCAGGACGTCGCGGTGGCGCGACAGCGCCCAGAATTTGAGGTTCTCGTTCCGATACAGCGGGGCCTCGTCGCGCAGCCGCTGGTAGTAGGGGTAGGGGTTCTCGTGGAAGTGGTAGTCGTAGGGATCCAGGACCACTTCGTGGCCGTCGACATGCACCGTCATCGTCGGGCCCCGTCTGCTTGCTCGCCCGTCTCGCCGGCGCCCGTCAGGATCAGCCGCACCACGAAGGTCAGCCGGTCCGCGATCTCTCGGTAGGTGAATTGACCACTGCCGGCCTGTACCAGCGCGCCGAAGAAGGCCATCTCCAGGGCGGAAACGGTGGCCGGATTGGCCCCCGGCCCGATGGCCGAGGCGATGCGCCGATGGATCTCCGCACCGATCCGGTCGCGTGCGGCCCGGACCGCCGGGTCGGCGCCGCCGCCGAGCAACGCCGCGGTGCACGCGGCGCCGACCTCGGGCTCGTCGGCGACCACCAGGGTCAGATGGCGCACCACCTGTTCCACCCGGGTGGGCATCGGGTCGTTGACGTCGGTGAAGTAGGGCACCTGCCGCACCAGGTCGAGATACACCTCGGCGATCAGATGGTTCTTCGATGAGAAGTACGTGTACGCGGTGGCGGGCGCCACTTTGGCGCGGGCGGCGACCGCGCGCACGGTCAGCTCGGCGTAGGACTTTTCGCGCAGGGTTTCGATGCCGGCGGCCAACACCTTGCGGAAAGTCTCCTCTTGGCGTCGGTTGCGCGGCGCGTGACCGGTTTGGTGATCGGCCGCGGACGTGATCGCTACCAGAGCGTCGCTGGACACATGTCCAAAGCTATCCGATGGCCGTGGCGCGAGGCAAGATCGTGCCGCAAACATGCGAAATAAAGGGTATTTTCGGGCCAGATTGGGGGTATCGGCTCGGCAGGCCCTTGCACCAGCGATCCCGCGAAGGCTATGGTGCCAGGGGCAATATCGGACAGCTGTCTACTTCCGGTTGCACCCATGTTGCGAGTCCATAGGCGGGAGCGGAAATGGCCCAGAAAACCCTGTTGGCCGACGGCGTGAGTGAATTGTTCATCGACGGCAAGTTGTCGCCCGGAAGTGCGGGAACCTTCCAGACGATCAACCCGGCAACCGAGGAAGTGCTCGGCGTTGCCGCCGACGCCGGCGCCGACGACATGGACCGCGCCATCGACGCGGCGCGGCGCGCCTTCGACGAGACCGACTGGTCGCGCAACACCGGCTTGCGGGTACTTTGCGTGCGGCAGCTGCGTGAGGCGATGCAGCGGCACCTCGAAGAGCTGCGCGACCTGACCATCGCCGAGGTCGGCGCGCCGAGAATGCTCACCAGCATCGCTCAGCTGGAAATCCCGGTCAACGACCTGGAGTTCGCCGCGAAGACCGCCGAATCGTACGACTACAACCAGGATCTGGGCGAGGCGTCCCCGATGGGTATCCGCACCCTGCGCACGATCGCCCGTGAGGCCGTCGGTGTCGTCGGCGCCATCACGCCGTGGAACTTCCCCCATCAGATCAACCTCGCCAAGATCGGGCCCGCGCTGGCCGCCGGAAACACGGTCGTCCTCAAGCCGGCGCCCGACACGCCCTGGTGCGCCGCGGTGCTCGGCGAACTCATCGCCGAGCACACCGACTTCCCGGCCGGAGTGGTCAACATCGTCACGTCCAGCGACCACGGTGTGGGCGCGCTGCTGGCCAAAGACCCTCGTGTGGACATGATTTCGTTCACGGGCTCGACCGCAACCGGTCGCAGCGTGATGGCCGACGGTGCCGCCACCATCAAGCGGGTCTTCCTCGAATTGGGTGGGAAGTCGGCGTTCATCGTCCTGGACGACGCGGACTTGGGTGGCGCGGTGGGCGTGGCTGGGTTCTCGGTCTGCATGCACGCCGGGCAAGGCTGCGCGATCACCACGCGGCTGGTGGTGCCGCGCGCGAAGTACGACGAAGCCGTCGCCATCGCGGCCGCGACCGTGGGCGGCATCAAGGCCGGCGACCCCGCCGATCCCGGAACCATTTGTGGACCGGTGATTTCGGCGCGTCAGCGCGACCGGATCCAGGACTACCTCGATTCGGCGATCGACGAGGGTGGGACGTTCGCATGTGGAGGCGGGCGGCCGGTCGACCGGGATGTCGGCTTCTTCATCGAGCCCACCGTGATCGCGGGCCTGGGTAACGACGCCCGCTGCGCGCGTGAGGAGATCTTCGGCCCGGTGCTGACGGTGATTCCGCACGACGGTGACGACGACGCCGTCCGCATCGCCAACGACTCGCCATACGGTTTGTCGGGCACCGTATTCGGCGCCGACCCGGACAGGGCCGCGAGGGTTGCCGCGCGGTTGCGCGCGGGCACGATCAACGTCAACGGCGGCGTCTGGTATTCGGCCGACACACCCTTCGGTGGCTACAAGCAGTCCGGGAACGGTCGAGAGATGGGCCTGGCGGGTTTCGAGGAGTACCTAGAGACCAAGGCGATTGCTACGGCGATTTGATTAGGGGAGCTTGAGAGCATGCGATTCGAGAACAAGGTCGCGATCATCACCGGATCGGGTGGCGGCATCGGCCAGGCCTACGCCGAGGCGCTGGCGCGCGAGGGCGCGGCCGTCGTCGTCGCCGACATCAAGGCCGAGGCGGCCGAGGGGGTGGCCAAGCAGATCGCGGCCGACGGCGGCACCGCGCTGGGCGTCGCGGTCGACGTGTCCGACCCCGCGTCGGCCAAGGCGATGGCCGATCGCACGCTGGCCGAGTTCGGCGGCATCGACTACCTGGTGAACAACGCGGCGATATTCGGGGGCATGAAGCTGGACTTCCTGCTCACGGTCGACCCCGAGTATTACAAGAAGTTCATGAGCGTCAATCTCGACGGCGCGTTGTGGTGCACGCGCGCGGTGTACAAGAAGATGGCTAAGCGCGGCGGCGGCGCGATCGTCAACCAGTCGTCAACCGCCGCTTGGCTGTACTCGAATTTCTACGGGCTGGCCAAGGTGGGTCTCAACGGCCTGACCCAGCAGCTGTCGCGCGAACTGGGCGGCCAGAACATCCGGATCAATGCGATCGCGCCCGGACCCATCGACACCGAGGCCAACCGGACCACCACCCCGCAGGAGATCGTTCAGGACATCGTCAAGGGACTTCCGTTGTCCCGCATGGGAACCCCCGAAGACCTCGTCGGTATGTGCCTGTTTCTGCTGTCCGACGAGGCGTCGTGGATCACCGGCCAGATCTTCAACGTCGACGGCGGACAGATCATCCGATCATGACTGACGTGCACCTCGGTTACATCGGCCTGGGCAACATGGGTGCCCCGGTGGCCAAGCGGCTGGTCGGCTGGCCAGGCGGCCTGACGGTCTTCGACGTGCGGGCCGAGGCCATGACGCCGTTCGCCGAGGCGGGGGCGACGGTGGCCGACAGCGTGGCCGGCGTCGCCGCCGCCGACATCATCAGCGTGACCGTTCTCGACGACGCGCAGGTGCGCGAGGTGGTCGGTGACCTGGCGGCGGACGCCAAGCCCGGCACGGTGATCGCGATTCATTCGACGATCAGCGACACCACCGCCGTCGAGCTGGCCGACGCGCTCGGGCCCCGGGGCATCCACGTCGTCGACGCGCCGGTCAGCGGCGGCGGCGGCGCTGCCGAGAAGGGCGAGCTCGCCACCATGGTGGGCGCCGGCCGTGAGGTCTACGAGCGAATCAAGCCGGTGTTCAAGCAGTGGGCATCGCTCGTCATCCACGCCGGCGGCCCGGGCGCGGGCACGCGAATGAAGCTGGCGCGCAACATGCTCACGTTCACCTCGTACGCCGCGGCATGCGAGGCGATGAGGCTGGCCGAGGCCGCCGGCCTGGACTTGCAGGCGTTGGGGCGGGTGGTGCGACACACCGATGCGCTTACCGGCGGCCCCGGCGCGATCATGGTCCGCGATGACATGAAACCGCTCGACCCGGACAACTTCCTCTACCAGCCCTTCCTGCACACGCGTGGTCTGGGCGAGAAGGACCTGAGCCTGGCGTTGGCGCTGGGGGAGAGCCTGTCGGTCGATTTGGCGCTCGCGCAGTTGGCCTTTGAGCGGTTGGCCGCCGCGCTGGGCGTACCGCACACGCAGGGAGAGTCGTAATGGACGAATTGCGCCGCAAGGGCCTCGAGAAGATGAACGAGGTCTACGGCTGGGAGATGCCCAACGTCGAGGGCGACGCTTACTTCGACCTGACCGTGGACCACCTGTTCGGCTCGATCTGGACCCGGCCGGGACTCTCCATGCGCGACAAGCGCATCATGACGCTGACGGCCGTGACCGCCGTCGGTAACCGCGACCTGGCCGAGATCCAGATCAACGCCGCGTTGCTCAACGGCGAACTCACCGAGGACGAACTCAAGGAGATGGCCGTCTTCCTCACCCACTACCTCGGCTTCCCGCTGGGCTCGACCCTCAATGGTGCCGTGAGCGCCGTGGTCGCCAAGCGCGAGAAGGCCGCGGCGAGGGGCGCCGGCGAGGACAAGAAGGCCAACGTGGACGCCGCGTTGAAGATGCACTCGGGAGAGACGGGTAACTAGCGCGGTTAGTCCCGGAGTCGGCGCCGGCTCCCAAAATCCCTTGTGTCACAGCAGTTTCAAGGGTCACATCGACGACGGTTTTGAGTGAGTGTGATCGTAGCGTGTGAGGCATGGGCGCGAGCGGTCGTGAGGAGATCGTCGAGGCCTTCGACGCGTTCGATGCCGAGGTGGATCGGTTGTGTGGGTTGTCGTTTGACGTGCTGACCACCCCGGATCGGTTGTGGGCCCTGGAACGCCTGGAACGCGCGTCTCGTCGGCTGCGCGCGCCCGAGCACGCGCTGATCAATCAGCTGGGCGCGCGGGCCGATGGGGAGGAACTGGGCGGAACTCTGCGCTCGGCGTTGGCCGATAGGTTGCGGATCAGTAAGGCCGAGGCGGGCCGGCGGATCGGCGAGGCCGACGATCTTGGGCAGCGGCGGGCGATCACCGGGGAGCCGTTGGCGCCGCGGCTGACCGCGACGGCTGCCGCCCAACGTCAGGGTCTGCTCGGTGGCGGGCACGTGAAGGTGATCCGCGGGTTCTTCAGCGCCCCGCCCGCCGAGGTGGACGCGTTGACCCGCCAGGCCGCCGACGCCGACCTGGCCGCCAAGGCATCCGGGTACCGCCCCGACGAGTTGGCGAAATATGCCCAGCGCGTCATGGATTGGCTCAACCCCGACGGAGAGTTCAGCGACGCCGAACGCACCCGCAAGCGTGCCGTCGTCCTGGATCGGCAGGATTTCGACGGCATGTCGCGCCTGAGCGGCCTGGTGACCCCGGAGTTGCGGGCCGCCCTCGAAGCCGTGCTGGCCAAGCTCGCCGCGCCCGGGGCGTGCAACCCCGACGACGAGACGCCGGTGGTCGATGCCACACCCGACGAGGCGGCGGTACGACGCGACGGCCGCTCGGGGGCCCAGCGCAACCATGACGGATTGCTCGCCGGGCTGCGCGGGCTGCTCGCCTCGGGCGAGTTGGGCCGACACAACGGGCTACCGGTGTCGATCGTCGTGACCACCACCCTGCAGGACCTCGAGGCCGCCACCGGCAAGGCCCTGACCGCCGGCGGCACCCTGGTGCCCATGTCGGATGTGATCCGCTGGGCCTGCCATGCGCATCATTACCTGGCCATCTTCGACCAGGGCAGGTCTCTGGCGCTGTATCACACGAAACGGTTGGCCTCGCCCGCGCAGCGGATCATGCTCTACGCCAAGGATCGTGGCTGCACGAAACCGGGCTGCGACGCGCCGGCCTACCACACCCAGGTCCACCACGTGACGGGCTGGACCGCCACCCGGCGCACCGACATCGACGACCTCACCCTGGCCTGCGGCCCCGATAACCGGTTCGCCGAACAGGGCTGGACCACCCGCACCAACGCCCGCGGCCAGACCGACTGGATCCCGCCACCACATCTCGACCACGGCCAACCCAGAACCAACACGTTCCACCACCCCGAACGACTCCTGCGCGACGGTGACGCCAACGAAGACGACCCTGATTGACGTCAGGAGTGCCGCGAGGCTTCAGGGCGTCGGCTGACCGGTCGAGCCGACCGGTCGATCAGTACGGCTGAACGCCCTCCGGCATCACGTATTCCGACGTCGTCGTGGAGACGCCGTTCACCGTCGTTCCGCCGTTGATGATGCCGGGAGCCATCTCGAGCATGTTGCCGGGGAATCCGAACGTCCGCGCGGTCAGCGCGTCGAGCCGGCTCAGCTCGTCGGTGGTGAGGGCCACGTCGACGGCGCGCACGTTGTCGTCGAGCTGCGAGAGCCGCCGCGCGCCGATGATGATGGACGACACGGCGGTCTGGGCGTGTACCCAGGCCAGCGCCGCGGCGGCGACATTCGTCTCGTGCGCCTTCGCGATGACCTCCAGCTCGTCGATGACCGCGTACGTCCGCTCGTTGAGGAAGCTCTCGACCAACGCGCCCCGGTCGGCGCTGTGCCGTCCGTCGTTGCTGCGGGTGTACTTGCCGCTGAGCACGCCGCCCTTCAGCGGCGACCACGGGGTGATGCCCAGGCCGAACCCCGTCGCCATGGGGACGAGCTCCTGTTCCACCGTCCGTTCGAGTAGCGAGTACTCGATCTGCAGCCCGACGAACGACGTCCAGCCGCGGAACCGCGCGATCAGGTTCGCCTCGACGATCTTCCACGCCGGCGTGTCCGAGACGCCGAGGTAGCGCACCTTGCCCGCCCGAACCAGGTCGTCCAGGGCGGCCATCGTCTCGTCGATGGGTGTGTTGGCGTCCCACATGTGCATCCAGTACAGGTCGATGTAATCGGTCTGCAGCCGCCGCAGCGAGTTCTCGCAGGCCTTGATCACCGACTTGCGTCCCGACCCGCCGCCGTTGGGGTCTCCCGGATAGAGGTTGCCGCTGAACTTGGTCGCGATGACCAGGCGATCGCGCCGCGCGGGGTGGCGCCCGACATGGTCGCCGATGATCTTCTCGGAATGGCTGCGGGTGTAGAAGTTGGCGGTGTCGATGAAGTTGCCGCCGAGCGCGATGTACCGATCGATGATCTGCTGCGATTCTTCGACGCTGGTGCCCCAGCCGAGGTCCTCTCCGAATGTCATGGCGCCCAGGCACAGCGGGCTGACGCGCAGGCCGGAACGTCCGAGCGTGACGTATTGATCAAGGGGCATGATGACCGCTTCCTGCTAATATGTTCAGTTATGTGTTTGTTCGAATCTAAACTAGTTCAGTCCTGAACGACTTGGCAACTCGTGACCTCTGACGCGGCCAGAATCTGGTCCCTGAACTATCGGGTGTTGTTGTCCGTCATCGTGTGCGCGGAACCCAGGATATGTGCGCTGGGAATCGAGTCGAAGGAGCTGTTCCTGCTCGCCGAGATCGATGACCACCCCTACCCCGCCGAACTGGCGGCGACGCTGAGCATGCCCAAGCCCACCGTGACGGCGTACCTGAAACGGCTCGAGGCGGCGGGCTTCGTGCGCCGCGAGATCGACCCCGCCGATCTACGGCGGCATCGGCTTCGGCTCAGCGCGTCCGGTCGGCGGGTCGCCAAGGACGGTCTCGCCGTGCTGTCGGACGAATTCACCGAGCGTCTCGCCCGCCTCACCGCCGCGCAACAAAAGGAACTTACTCACCTGCTCGAGAAGATCCTCTGAGGGCGACTCCTGTGGGCGTGACGCGTTCGCCCGGCTAGTCTGACCTCTCGTGCGAGTCCTCGTGATCGGCTCCGGTGCCCGTGAACACGCGTTGCTGCTGGCGCTTCGCAGAGATCCCCAGGTCACCGGCCTGGCGATCGCCCCCGGCAACGCCGGCACCGGCCGGCTTGCGGAGCAACGCGACGTCGACATCACCTCCGGCGACGAGGTCACGGCCCTGGCGCGCGACCTGCGTGCCGACCTGGTGGTCATCGGTCCCGAGGTGCCGTTGGTGCTGGGGGTCGCCGACGCCGTGCGCGCCGCGGGCATCGCCTGCTTCGGGCCGAGCGCGGACGCGGCCCGCATCGAGGGTTCCAAAGCGTTCGCCAAAGACGTCATGAGCGCGGCCGGCGTGCGCACCGCTACCAGTGAAATCGTCGACAGTCCAGCGCTTCTCGATGCCGCGCTGGACAGGTTTGGCCCGCCCGCGGGCGACCCGGCGTGGGTCGTCAAGGACGACCGCCTCGCCGCCGGCAAGGGGGTGGTGGTGACCCCGGACCGCGAGGTGGCGCGCGCCCACGCCGCCGGGCTGCTCGAGGCCGGCCACCCAGTGCTGCTGGAGTCCTACCTGGACGGGCCTGAGGTGTCGCTGTTCTGCGTTGTCGACGGCCACACCGTGGTGCCGCTGCTGCCCGCTCAGGACTTCAAACGGGTCGGCGACGGCGACACCGGACCCAACACCGGCGGCATGGGTGCCTACGCGCCGCTGCCGTGGCTCCCCGACGACCTGCACCGGCACATCGTCGAGGGCATAGTCGAACCCGTTGCGGCCGAGCTTGTTCGGCGCGGCTGCTCGTTTTCCGGACTGCTCTATGTGGGGCTCGCGATCACCGCTAACGGGCCCGCCGTGGTCGAATTCAACTGCCGTTTCGGGGATCCGGAGACCCAGGCCGTGCTCGCCCTGCTGGAGTCGCCGCTTGGTCAACTCCTGTATGCCGCGGCCACCGGCGCGCTGGCCGAATTCGGTGAGCTGCGCTGGAGTGATGGTGCCGCCGTCACCGTGGTCCTGGCGGCCGAGAATTATCCGGGGCGCCCGAGGGTCGGCGACGTCATCGTCGGCTCGGAAGCCGAGGGCGTCCTCCACGCCGGTACCGCGCGGCGCGAGGACGGCGAGATCGTCTCGTCGGGTGGCCGGGTGCTGTCGGTGGTTGGCACCGGTGCCGACCTGGCCGACGCGCGCGCCGCGGCATACGAGATCTTGGGCTCGATCCGGTTGCCGGGCGGCCACTTTCGCAGCGACATCGGCCTCGCGGCGGCCGAAGGCAAGATCAGCGTCTAGAACACGGCGGCCTGTCCGTCGCGGCGTGGGTCGCTCACCGCGAGATACCCGCCGTCGAGGCGCCAGATGGCCTGGCAGCTGCCGAATTCGTTGTAGTCGTCGACGGTGACCAGCTCGTGCCCGCGCCGCGTCAGCTCGTCGAGCGTGGCTGCTGGGAATCCCCGCTCGCAACTGACCTGCGTGCCCTGCACCCAGCGGAACCGCGGGCCGTCGCAGGCCGCCTGCGGATTCTGCCCGTGGTCGGCGATGCGGACCATCACCTGGACGTGGCCCTGCGGCTGCATGGTCCCGCCCATCACGCCAAAGCTCATCACCGGGGCGCCGTCCTTGGTGACGAAGCCCGGAATGATGGTGTGGTAAGGGCGTTTGTTGGGCCCGACGCAGTTCGGATGCCCGTCCTCGCAGCCGAAATGGGAACCCCGGTTCTGCAGCGAGATCCCGGTGCCCGGCACCACCACTCCGGAACCGAATCCCATGTAGTTCGACTGAATCATCGACACCATCATCCCGCCGGCGTCGGCGGCCGTGAGGTAGACGGTCCCGCCAACGGGGGTGCCGGCGGACGCCGGCTTGGCCCGCTTCTGATCGATGAGCGCCGCCCTCAGCTGCAGATAGTCCTTGTCCAGCAACCGTTCCGGCGGAAACGACATGTGGTCGATGTCGGCGACGTAGGCCTGCGCGTCGGCGAAGGCCAGCTTCACTGCTTCGATCTGCAGGTGCACGCTGTCGGCCGAGTCGGCCGGCAGGGACGCCATGTCGAACTGCTCCAGGATCCCCAGGGCGATGAGCGCCACGATCCCCTGGCCGTTGGGCGGTATCTCATGGACGGTGTAGCCGCGATAGGGCGCGTCGATCGTGCCGACCCAGTCGGCCCGATGGGCGGCCAGATCGCCCGCGCGCATCGCCCCGCCGTTGGCGAGCGCGTGCGCCTCGAGCCGTTCGGCCAATTCGCCGCGGTAGAACTCCTCGCCGCCGGACGCGGCGATCTTCTCCAGCGTGGCGGCGTGGTCGGAAAACCTGAACAACTCGCCGGGTTTGGGCGCCCGGCCACCGGGCAGGAAGGCCTCGGCGAAGCCCGGTTGGTCGCGGAACAGGGGCACCTGGGCCGCCCACTGCCCGGCGACCGTCGGGGAAACGAGGAAGCCGTTGCGGCCGTAAGAGATTGCCGGCTCGAACAGCCTCTCGAACGGCAGCTTGCCGAACTTGGCGTGCAACTCCGCCCACGCCGAGACCGCCCCGGGCACCGTCACCGAATTCCACCCGAACATGGGAACGCCGTCGCTCCCGAAGTAGTCCGGAGTCCAGGCGGCCGGTGAGCGGCCCGACGCATTCAATCCGTGCAACCGGTTGCCGTCCCACACGATGGCAAAGGCGTCCGAGCCGATCCCGTTGGATACCGGTTCGACGATCGTCAACGTGATCGCGGTGGCGACGGCCGCGTCCACCGCGTTGCCGCCTTGGGCCAACATCCGAAGCCCGGCTTGGGCGGCGAGCGGCTGGGAGGTGCAGACCGCGTTCGCCGCGAGCATCGGCTTGCGCGGCCAGGGGTAGGGCAGGCTCCAATCGAAAGGTGTCGTCACGCCCGCGAGGGTAACGCGCGCCGGGAAACACTAGGCCGCGAGCAGCGGTGCGATCCAGGTCAGCTCGGCGGGCAACTGCGAGCTCCAGTACGCCGGGTTGTGCCCGCCGGGTGAAAAGCCACCGGCGGGCGGGTTGGGCAGCTGAGCGACGAACTGCTTCGTCGCGGCGTAGAACGGGTCGCTGTCGCCGCAGTCCACTCGGATCGGGATGGACGCCAACGCGGGCATGCCGAACACGGAGTTCGCTGCCAGGTCGTCCGGGTTATCGAAGGCCCCGGGCGCCGCCGCGCCGGCCGACAGCCACAGCGCCGGGCTCACCGCGCAGATCGCCGCGGTGCGGGCGGGTCCCAGCCGGCCGCCGAGGAGCAGCGCGCCGTACCCGCCCATCGACCAGCCCAGGAATGCCACCCGCGAAGTGTCCAGATTTTGCCCGCCCAGCATCGGGATCAGCTCATTGAGGACCATGGCCCCGCTGTCCTCGCCGGATGTCCTCTTGTGCCAATAGCTGCCGCCGCCGTCGACGGCGACCACAGCGAACGGTGGCAGCCCCGCGGCCACGGCCTGGGCCAGGCCCTGCTCCACGCCGCCGGCCATCACCGTGGCCGCGTCGCTGCCTTTGCCGTGCAGCGCGATCACCGGTCGCAGCGCCGTGGTCTGGCCCGGTGGGCGGGCGATCGCCCAGTTGGTGTTGATGCCCCCGCGCGCCGCGGACACGAAGGATCCGGTCACCATGGTCGGCGCCGGCTGGGCCGGGGGAGCCGGCTCGAGCGGCGGGGGCACTAGCGGCATCTGGCTGTTGGCCGGAGTGACGGGCGCCGCCCGTGACGGCCGGGGCTGTATCAGCACGTCGAGCGCGGATACCCCGGCCGCGCCGGCCGCGGCGCCGACGCCGAGTCGAAGCACGGCGCGTCGGCTCAACTCGGGCATGCGGGCCATCATGCCATGTTGCTTTAGCGGGCCGTTTGGCCAAAATGGCAATGCAGTACCACTTTGGCTGGCACCATGGCTACTCGTGACTGCAGCGGTTACTCCAAAAGGGGAACGTCGGCGGTACGCGCTCGTGAGCGCGGCCGCCGAGCTGCTCGCGGAAGGCGGTTTCGAAGCGGTGCGGCACCGGGCTGTCGCCCGGCGGGCCGGCCTGCCACTGGCCTCTACCACGTATTACTTCTCGTCGCTCGACGATTTGATCGCCCGCGCCGTCGAACACATCGCCATGATCGAAGTCGCGCAACTGCGGGCGCGGGTCACCGCGTTGTCTCGGCGGCGCCGCGGCCCGGAGACCACCGCCGACGTGCTGGTGGATTTGCTGGTGGGCGACGTGGCCGGGGCCGGCCTGGCCGAGCAGCTCATATCGCGGTACGAGCGACACATCGCGTGCACCCGCTTGCCGGCCCTGCGCGAGACGATGCGCCGCAGCCTGCGCCAGCGCGCCGAGGCGGTGGGCGAGGCCATGGAGCGATCGGGCCGGTCGGTGCACATCGAACTGGTGTGCACTCTCATCTGCGCGGTCGACGGCTCGGTGGTATCGGCCCTGGTCGAGGGTCGGGATCCCCGCACAGCGGCGCTGACCACGGTGGTCGACCTCGTCGACGTGCTCGCGCCGATCGACCCGCGGCCGGTACAGATCTAGCCGCCCGAAGCGTCGAGCTGCAGGGTCGGCGTCACGATGTGCCCGGTGGTGGAGTCGCCGTAGATGGTGATGCGGTCCGGGCGGCGCTGTGCGTACAACGCGACATACGCGCAGACGACCGCGTCCACGGGATCCTCGACGCGGCGAAGGTCGCTTTTCCGCTGCGCGGCGACCGCCCGTCGGCGCAGCTCGGCCCAGCCCTCGTGGCCGTCGACGCGCAGCGCGACCGCGGCCTGCGCCAGCCTCTCGACGCCATCCATCAGCAGTAGCAGCTCCGAGCGGAGCCGCCCGACGTCGCGGCCCGGCTTCGCCTTGTATTTCAGCGTCCGTTCCAGCCGGAAGAGCACCACGGTGGCCGCATGCGGGTAGACCTCGATGGCGCGTCGCGCCGCCGTCGATCGCGGGTCCATGTCGAGGTCGAGCGCCCGGGCCAGCCGCGCCGCGCGGGGCCCGCCGGCGAACTCGGGTTTTCCGGTGTTGACGGGGTGGGCCCCGGCCTCGAACCTGCGAAAGTCGCGGTTGAGCGCCGACTCGGCGGGCCGCTGCCCGGTGGGGTTGGTCACCACGAGCGGCGCGTCGAAGGCGACCACGCAGTCGCCGCGGACGTACGGGGCCAGGGCGGCCAGCACCTGCTCGTCGTCGCGCACGGCGGCGAGGTCGACCAACCCGCCGTCCGCGTCGACCACCGCCACACCGGTGGGGTTGCGGCCCGCCCATGCGAGGTCCACGCCGACGAAATACATCCGTACAGGGTAGGGAGGCTCGGGCTCGCGACGGCTTGGCCCTCGCCGCGCGATCTGCCCGCGGCACATAAACGTCTGCGACGCCACGCCGATATCGGTCGCAGACGTTTATGCCTCGCGGCTTCCGACCCGGCCTGGGCGTCACACGCGCCACTTCGGCCCCAGCGGCGCGCGGAACGCCCGCCAACGGCGCGCGGGTCCGCCCGTAAGCTGTGGGCTTGTGAGCATTCCGAACGTGCTGGCCTCCAGGTACGCCAGCGCCGAGATGGTCGCCATCTGGTCGCCAGAGGCGAAGATCGTCGCCGAGCGGAGACTGTGGCTTGCCGTGCTGCGGGCACAGGCGGAACTCGGTGTGGAAGTGCCGCCGCAGGCGGTCGCCGATTACGAACGGGTGATCGAGGACGTCGACCTGGCGTCGATCGCGGCCCGCGAACGGGTGCTGCGCCACGACGTCAAGGCCCGCATCGAGGAGTTCAACGCGCTGGCCGGGCACGAGCACGTGCACAAGGGCATGACGAGCCGCGACCTGACCGAAAACGTGGAGCAGCTGCAGGTCCGGCGGTCGCTCGAGTTGGTCTTCGCCCACGGGGTGGCGGTGGTGGCGCGCGTGGCAGAGCAGGCGGTGGGGTATCGCGACCTGGTGATGGCCGGGCGCAGCCACAACGTCGCCGCGCAGGCCACCACGCTGGGCAAGCGGTTCGCCTCGGCGGCGCAGGAGACGCTGATCGCGCTGACGCGGCTGCGGGAACTGATCGACCGCTACCCGCTGCGCGGCATCAAAGGACCGATGGGCACCGCGCAGGACATGCTTGATCTGCTGGGCGGTGACGTGGTCAAGCTGTCCGTCCTGGAACGCCGGATCGCCGAATTTCTCGGATTTGCAACGGTTTTGACGAGTGTTGGACAGGTTTATCCGCGCTCGCTGGACCACGACGTGATCTCGGCGCTCGTCCAGCTCGGTGCGGGCCCGTCGTCGTTGGCGCACACCATCCGGCTGATGGCCGGGCACGAACTCGTCACCGAGGGCTTCGCGCCGGGGCAGGTCGGCTCGTCGGCGATGCCGCACAAGATGAACACCCGCAGCTGCGAACGGGTCAACGGATTGCAGGTGGTGCTGCGCGGTTACGGCTCCATGGCCGCCGAACTGGCCGGCGCGCAGTGGAACGAGGGCGACGTGTTCTGCTCGGTGGTACGCCGAGTCGCATTGCCCGACAGCTTCTTTGCCGTCGACGGGCAGATCGAGACCTTCCTCACGGTGCTCGACGAATTCGGCGCCTACCCCGCCGTGATCCAGCGCGAACTGGATCGTTACCTGCCGTTCCTGGCCACCACCAAGGTGTTGATCGCGGCCGTGCGGGCGGGCATGGGGCGTGAGGCCGCCCATCACGTGATCCGCGAACACGCCGTGGCGACGGCACTGGCGATGCGGGAGCGCGGCGCCGAACCCGACCTGCTCGACCGATTGGCCGCCGACGAGCGGCTGCCGCTGGACCGGGCCGCGCTCGACGCCGCGCTGGCCGACAGGAAGGCGTTCACGGGCGCCGCCGGGGACCAGGTGGACGCGGTGGCCGCGGCGGTGGAGGAATTAGTGGGCCGCTACCCCGATGCCGCGAAGTACGCGCCCGGGGCGATCCTGTGACCCTCGCCGGTGCGCTCTCGGGCATCGACTTCACCGATCTGGACAACTTCGCCAACGGGTTTCCGCACGACCTCTTCGACGTGCATCGGCGTCACGCACCGGTGTACTGGCATGAGGCGACCGACAACACCCCCGACGGGGAGGGCTTCTGGTCCGTCGCCACGTACGCGGAAACGCTTGCCGTGCTGAAGGATCCGGTCACCTTCTCCTCGATGACGGGCGGCGGGCGGCCGTTCGGGGGCACGCTGCTGCAGGACCTGGCCATCGCGGGCCAGGTGCTCAACATGATGGACGACCCGCGGCATTCGCAGATCCGGCGGCTGGTCAGTTCCGGGCTGACGCCGCGGATGATCCGCCGCGTCGAGGACGACCTGCGGGCGCGGGCGCGCCGCCTGCTGGACGCGGTGGTCCCGGGCGAGCCGTTCGACTTCCTGCTCGACGTCGCCGCCGAGCTGCCGATGCAGATGATCTGCATCCTGCTCGGAGTGCCCGAGGCCGAACGGCATTGGCTCTTCGAGGCCATCGAGCCGCAATTCGACTTCGGCGGCTCACGCAAGGCGTCTCTCTCGCAGTTGTCTGTGGAGGAGGCCGGGTCGCGGATGTACGCCTACGGCCAGGAACTCATCGCGTCCAAGCGCGAGAAGCCGACCGACGACATGCTCTCCGTCGTCGCGAACGCCGACGCCGATGCGGCGGGCGGCCTGCCCCTGTCCGACCTCGAGTTGTACCTATTCTTCAGCCTGCTGTTCAGTGCCGGCGCGGAGACGACGCGCAACGCGGTGGCGGGCGGCCTGCTCGCCCTCGCCGAGCATCCGCAGCAAATGCGTACGCTGCGTGCGGATCTCGGTGCTCTGCCCACGGCCGTCGAGGAGATGGTGCGGTGGACCTCGCCCTCGCCGTCGAAGCGGCGCACCGCCACGCGCGACGTCACCCTGGGCGGCCAGCGCATCGAAGCCGGCCAGAAGGTCCAGATCTGGGAGGGCTCGGCGAACCGCGACGCCGACGCGTTCGACCGGCCCGACGAGTTCGATGTCACCCGGAAGCCCAACCCGCACCTGGGCTTTGGGCAGGGTGTGCACTATTGCCTGGGCGCCAACTTGGCCCGACTGGAGCTGCGCGTGCTGTTCGAGGAACTGCTGTCGCGGTTTTCCGCCGTGCGGGTGGTGCGGCCCGTCGAGTGGACTCGCAGCAATCGGCACACCGGGATCCGACACCTCGTCGTGGAACTGCGCGAGGAAGCGTGACCCCGGCTCGCCGATGTCGAGCCGACGCCGGGCGCGACTACCTTTGGCGGGTGTGACGGATCGCCGAGAACGCGCAACGTCCTTCGGGTCGATCGCCGAGGACTACGACGAGCTACGACCGGAGGCCCCGCCGGAGGCGGTGGACTGGCTGATTCCCGACGGTTGCGAGGTGGCCGTCGACGTGGGCGCGGGCACCGGGTTGTTCACCCGCAGGCTGGTGGGCCGGGCGCCCCGGGTCGTCGCGGTCGAGCCGGACGCGCGGATGCGAAAGGTGCTGACCGACCGGACCACGGGCGTGCGTGTCGTCGAGGGTCGCGGCGAATCCATCCCGCTGCCCGACGCCTCGGCGGACGCGGTGTTCGTCTCGTCGGCCTGGCACTGGATGGACGCGGACCGCGCGATCCCCGAGATCGGACGGGTGTTGCGCGACGGTGGCCGGTTCGGCCTGATCTGGACCAGCCGGGACCGCGACGTGGACTGGGTCCGCGATCTCGATCGCCTGCCCGGCCGGGAGCCCTGTGAGGCGGGCTCGGCGGAGCGGTTCCGGCGCCGCCTGCATTTCGAGCTTCCGGAACCGCGGATCTTCGACAACGTCGCACGAGAGGTATTCCGATTCGAGCGCGCGATGAGCGCCGAGGACGTCGTGGCGATGCTGGGCACCTACAGCGGGGCGATCGTCGCCTCGGAAGGCGACCGTGCGGAGGCGCTGGCCCACGCGCGCGCCACGTTGGCGGCGCGCTTCCCCGGAGTCGAGAGGATCGACGTGCCCATGCGGGCGTGGTGCTGGCGAGCCGACAGGCTCGCCCGCCAGCGTTGAATCTCGCGGTCGCCTACCAGGCGCGCAGCCTGATCCCGGCGGCACGCAGCTCGAGGAGGGCCAGCGCGCGAATGGTGAGGGGATCGTCGCGGCGCCAACCACCGACGGGGTCCGCGATCGCGGCGGTCAGCTTGCGCGGGGACCGGTTCGTCAACGCCCGCAACGCCAGCAGTTGCTCGCCGGCCGCGGTGGCGGCCAGCGCGGACACGGTCCACTTGCGCCGAAAGAACCGCAGCCGCAGGAAAAGCCACGGCGCGGCGACTACGAGTATCGGCGGCGAGGAGACCGCCATGGCGAGCAGCACCGCCAGCCAGCTCGCCGTCGTGTCCAGGCTGTGCCCGGCTCCCGCGATGTCCAGGGCGGCGTGGCTCGCCGAGGTGAGGGGGTTGCTCACCGCATCCCCGAGGAGCGGGATGTGCTGCGCGCCGTGGCCCGCCGATTCCAGGTTGCCCGCGATGCCGTGCGCGCCGCTCTCGACCTGCCTGCCGGCCTCGGCGATGGTGGCGATGGCATCGTGCACGGCCGCGCCGACGATCAGCCACAGCGCCGTCCACACGACGACGACGAAATCGCTGAACAGCTGGACCAGCAACCGGCCAGGTCGGGTCGAGTAGGGCAAATAGCGCGATGTCCGCGATGTCATAGCCCTCATACCAGCACAGGGCCGGGGGAGCGGCGCCGGATAGGCTGGCCCGATGCGTCCCGCACTGTCCGATTACGAGCACCTGGCCAGCGGCAAGGTCCGAGAGATCTACCGCGTCGACGACGAGCACCTGCTGCTGGTCGCCTCCGACCGGATCTCGGCGTACGACTACGTGCTGGACAGCATCATCCCGGACAAGGGCCGCATCCTGACCGCGATGAGCGTCTTCTTCTTCGGCCTCATCTCCCGTCTCACCGACACTCCGAACCACCTGGCCGGGCCGCCGGACGACCCGCGCATCCCCGACGAGGTGCTCGGCCGCGCGCTGGTGGTGCGCCGCCTGGAGATGCTTCCGGTGGAATGCGTCGCCCGCGGCTACCTGACCGGCTCAGGGCTGCTCGACTACCAGGCCACGGGGACGGTCTGCGGCATCACGTTGCCGCCGGGGCTGGTCGAGGCCAGCCGGTTCGCCGAACCGCTGTTCACCCCCGCCACGAAGGCGGCGCTGGGCGACCACGACGAGAACATCTCGTTCGACCGGGTCGTCGAACTGGTAGGCAAGGCGCGCGCCGACGAACTGCGCGACCGGACGCTCACGATCTACGCGCAGGCCGCGGGCCATGCACTTACGAAGGGAATCATCATCGCGGACACCAAGTTCGAGTTCGGTACCGACGCGGGTGGCAATCTGCTGCTGGCCGACGAGATCTTCACGCCGGATTCGTCGCGGTATTGGCCCGCCGGGGACTATCGGCCCGGTGTTGTGCAGGCCAGCTTCGACAAGCAGTTCGTCCGTAACTGGCTGACCGGCCCCGAGTCCGGGTGGGACCGGCACGGCGCGCAACCCCCGCCGCCCCTGCCCGCCGGCATCATCGAGGCCACCCGGAATCGCTACATCGAGGCGTACGAACGCATCTCCGGCCTCAGCTTCGGTGACTGGATCGGACCCGTCGCATGACCGACGCGCTGTCCGACACCCCCGTCCCGCCCGTCGCCAAGCGGGTGAACACGTCGCGGGAGCACCACGGCGATGTCTTCGTCGACCCCTACGAGTGGCTGCGCGAGAAGGGTGACCCGGAGGTCATCGCCCATCTCGAGGCCGAGAACGACTACGTCGACAAGGTGACCGCCCACCTCGAGCCCTTGCGGCAGAAGATCTTCGACGAGATCAAGGCCCGCACGAAGGAAACCGACCTGTCGGTGCCGACGCGGCAGGGCGAATGGTGGTATTACGCCCGCACTTTCGAGGGCAAGCAGTACCGCGTCCAGTGTCGTTGTCCGGTAGTGGATCCCGACGACTGGGACCCCCCGGTCTTGGAGGAGGATACCGAGATCCCCGGCGAGCAGGTTCTGCTCGATTCGAACGCCGAGGCCGAGGGTCACGAGTTCTTCGCGCTCGGTGCCGCCCGGATCAGCATGGACGGCAACCTGCTGGCCTATTCCGTCGACACCGTCGGCGACGAGCGCTACACGCTTCGGTTTAAGGACCTGCGCACTGGCGAGTTGTTCCCGGACGAGATCGCCGATATCGCCGCGGGGGCGACGTGGGCGGCAGACAACCGCACCGTGTATTACCTGACCCTGGACGCGGCCCACCGCCCGGACAAGGTGTGGCGATACCGGCTGGGTTCCGGCCAGCCTTCGGAGCTGGTGTATCACGAAGCGGACGAACGGTTTTGGCTCGGCGTCGGACTCACCCGGAGCGACTCTTACGTCCTCATCGCCTCGGGATCCTCCATCACCTCCGAATACCACTACGCCGACGCGACAGACCCCGACGCGCGATTCACCGTCGTGCTGCCGAGGCGCGACGGTGTCGAATACGCGGTAGAGCACGCCGTGGTCGGCGGCGAGGACCGGTTCCTGATCCTGCACAACGACGCTGCGGTGAACTTCACGCTCGCCGAGGCGCCGGTCAGCGATCCGACGCGGCAGCGCACGCTGATCCCGCATCGTGACGATGTTCGCCTCGACGGGGTGGACGCCTTCGCCGGCCACCTGGTCGTCAGCTATCGCCGCGCGGCGCTGCCGCGAATCCAGCTGTGGCCCATCGAGTCCGGCCGCGAGTACGGTGAGCCGCGCGAGATCTCGTTCGACTCCGAACTGATGTCGGCCGGCGTCGGCTGGAATCCGGTGTGGGACGCGCCCAAACTGCGGATCGCCGCGGGGTCGCTGGCGACCCCCGCGCGGATCTACGACGTGGACTTCGCCACGGGCGAGCGCACGCTGCTGCGCGAACAGCCCGTCCTCGGGGGGTACCGGCCCGAGGACTACGTCGAGCGGCGCGACTGGGCGCTCGCCGACGACGGGACCCGGATCCCGCTGTCGATCGTTCATCGCGCCGGAATCGAATTCCCGGCCCCGACGCTGCTGTACGGCTACGGCGCTTACGAGATCTGCACCGACCCGAGCTTTTCGATCGCCCGGCTGTCGCTGCTGGACCGGGGCATGGTGTTCGTCATCGCGCACGTCCGCGGCGGTGGTGAGATGGGCCGGCTGTGGTACGAGCGCGGCAAGCTGCTGGAGAAGAAGAACACGTTCACCGACTTCGTCGCGGCGGCGCGGCATCTGGTCGACTCCGGGGTCACCCGCCCGCACCGGCTCGTGGCGCTGGGCGGCAGCGCGGGCGGACTGCTGGTCGGCGCGGTGGCCAACCTGGCGCCGGACCTGTTCGCCGGCATCCTCGCGCAGGTGCCGTTCGTCGACCCGCTGACCACCATCCTGGACCCCTCGTTGCCGCTGACCGTCACCGAATGGGACGAGTGGGGAAACCCGCTGAGCGACAAAGACGTCTACGGCTACATGAAGTCGTATTCGCCGTACGAGAACGTCGCCGCTCGGCCGTACCCGGAGATCCTGGCGATGACGTCTTTGAACGACACCCGGGTTTACTACGTGGAGCCCGCCAAGTGGGTGGCGGCCCTGCGGCACGCCAACACCGACGGCAAACCGATCCTACTGAAGACCCAGATGAACGCGGGCCACGGCGGAGTCAGTGGACGCTACAAGTCCTGGCAGGAAACCGCGTTCCAATACGCCTGGCTGCTGGCCGTTGCCGACCCCGACCGTTACGGCGGCGGCCGGCGCGGATAACTATTCAATCCACGCCGGGCTGGCCGGCTTCTTCGGCAGGAACGCGGCCGGGATCACGGTGAACACCACCAGCGCGACGGCGATGACGAACACCTCCGTGTAGGCGTGGGAGAGGTCGTGCAGCACCTCGGCGCAGAAGCCGGGCGAAAGCGACTGTCGGGGGACGGCGCCCGGGTCGACCGGGGTCCCGGTGGCGGCCGCCCTCTGCTGCAGGGCGGCGACTTTGTTTGCCGCGGTGATGCTTTCGCTTCGGTTGAACTGGTTGGTCAGGATCATCGACATCAGGGCGGTCCCCATCGAGCCGCCCACCTGCTGGCCGACGGTGATCAGGGTGGTGCCCCGGGCGATCTGGTGCGGTGCCAGCGCCTGTACCGACGCCACGGACAGCGGCATCATCGTGCACCCCATTCCCAGGCCCGTGATCGTCAGGGCAATCAACAGGACGGGCCAGTACGGGACCTGGTTTGCGACACCGAAGGCGAAGCCGCCCAGGCCGACCGTGATCATGGCGATGCCGACGAGCACGATCTTGCCCGGGCCGCGTCGGTCCACGAAGGGCCCGGCCAGCCGCATGGTGAGCATGGCGCCGAGCCCCTGGGGGATCATGTGCACGCCGGCCTGCATCGGCGTGTTATGCCGAACCTGCTGGAAGTAGCTCGGCAGCAGCAGGCAGGCGCCGAAGAATGCGATGGCGAAGATCAGCATCGTCACATTGGCCTGGGTGAGCACGGGGTTCCGGAACAGCTGCAGGTCGATCAGGGGGTGATCGGTGCGATGCCATGCGTGGGCGACGAACGCGGCTATCAGCGCCAGGCCGACGACCGCAGGGATCAGCACGTGCCGATCGGCCACGGTGCCGCGGCCGGGAATCGAGGACATCGCGAACAGAAAGGTCGCCAGGCCGGGCGACAGCAACAGCACGCCGACGACGTCGAACGTCTCGGAGCGGGCCGGATGGTCCTTCGGAAACACCACCGCCGCGAGGATCAGCGTGAGGATCCCAAACGGCAGGTTGATCAGGAAGATCCATCGCCAGCTGGAGGTGTCGATGAGCCATCCGCCGAGGATCGGGCCGCCGATCGGGGCGAGCAGCATCGGGATGCTCAGGATCGACATCAGCCGGCCCAGCCGGCGGGGACCTGCCTCGCGCGTCAAGATCATGAAGCCGAGCGGCCACAACATTCCGCCGCCAATGCCTTGGATCACCCGGAACACGATGAGCGACAGGATGTCCCACGCCACCGCGCACAGCAATGAACCCAGCGTGAAGGCCACCACCGAACCGATGAAGAGCCGCTTGGTGCCGAACCGGTCGGCCGCCCAGCCGGTGATGGGGATGACGGTGGCCAGCGCCAGGGTATAGCCCGTCATCGTCCAGCCGACCACGGCCTGCGACGAGTCGAACTGCTGGATGAACGTGCGTTGCGCAACGCTGACGACGGTGACGTCCAGGATCGCCATCACGGTGGCCAAGATGCAGACGCCGGAGATCCGCAGTAGGGCGGCGTCCAGCCTGTCGGGGTACGCCGGATCGCCCTGCGGCTCGGTGTGGGCGTCGGACGGCGGGGCGTCGGCCGACGCGGCGGGGGCCTTCTCCATGGCGTTGCTTAGCATATCGAACCGATCGCCCGTTGCGGTGCCGGTAGGCGTTTGCTGGATGGGCGGTTCGCCGGTCGGCCGGGCAGAGCAGCGCCACCCGCGCGCGCGGCCCTTTGCCCGCCGCTGACCTCGTGGTATGTACGCCTGCCGTCTGCGTGTCCTTCACCGTTCGGAAACCTGCGATCGGCACACTGCGGGTGTGTCTGGAAAATTGATCGTCTCGGTCTCGGGGATAGGCGAACGCACCCTGGGCGACGTCGAGACGTTCTGCGCGCAGATGGACGCCCGCAACGTCCCGCTGTCGTTGCTGGTTGCCCCCCGGCTCAAGGCCGACTACCGGCTTGACGACGACCCGAGGACCGTCGAGTGGCTGACCGCCCGGCGCGCCGGTGGCGACGCCATCGTGCTGCACGGCTTCGACGACCCCGCTACCAAGAAGCGCCGCGGCGAGTTCGCCGTCCTGCGCGCGCACGAGGCCAACCTGCGGTTGATGGGCGCCGACCGGGTGCTCGAACACCTGGGGCTGCGCACCCGGCTGTTCGCGGCGCCCGGTTGGGTGGTGTCACCCGGCGTGGTGAAGGCGTTACCGCGGAACGGGTTCCGGTTGCTGGCCGACCTGCACGGGATCACCGACCTGGTCCGCCACGACACCGTGCGCAGCCGCGTGCTGGGCATCGGCGAGGGCTTCCTGACCGAACCGTGGTGGTGTCGCATGGTGGTCCTGTCCGCCGAGCGGATCGCGCGCCGCGGGGGAGTGGTGCGGGTCGCGGTGGCGGCCCGACAACTGCGCAAGCCCGGGCCACTACAGGCCATGCTGGACTCGGTCGACCTGGCGCTGATGCACGGGTGCGACCCCACGGTGTACAGCTGGCGGTCCGATAAAGCGGTCCTCGACGCCGCCTGACCCGGCGTCCGGCCGGGCGGCCAGGACCGGGCACTAGCCTGTTGCGACATGAGCCATTCTTCGGCCGCGGGCTTCGCCGCTGACGCGATCATCGTCGGGGCGGGCCTGTCGGGCCTGGTGGCGGCGTGTGAGCTGGTCGACCGCGGGCTGCGCGTGCTAATTCTCGACCAGGAGAACAGCGCCAACCTGGGTGGGCAGGCGTTCTGGTCGTTCGGGGGCCTGTTCTTCGTGGACAGCCCCGAACAGCGCCGCCTGGGCATCCGGGACAGCCACGAGCTCGCCCTGCAGGACTGGCTCGGCACGGCGGCTTTCGACCGCCCCGAGGACTTCTGGCCACGACAATGGGCGCACGCGTATGTCGATTTCGCGGCCGGGGAGAAGCGCAGCTGGCTGCGCGCCCGGGGCCTCAAGATCTTCCCCCTGGTCGGCTGGGCCGAGCGGGGCGGTTACGACGCTCAGGGGCACGGCAATTCGGTGCCGCGCTTCCACATCACCTGGGGCACGGGCCCGGCTCTGGTGGACATCTTCGCCCGGCAGCTGCGGGACCGCTCGACCGTGCGCTTCGCGCACCGCCACCAGGTCGACGAGCTGATCCTCGAGGGTAATGCGGTCACGGGGGTGCGGGGAACGGTGCTGGAGCCCTCGACCGCGTCGCGGGGTGTGCCATCATCGCGAAATAGTGTGAGCCAGTTTGAATTCCGTGCATCGGCCGTCATCGTGACCAGCGGTGGCATCGGCGGTAATCACGACCTGGTGCGAAAGAACTGGCCGGCGCGGATGGGCCGCGTCCCGCAGCAGCTGCTGAGCGGGGTGCCGGCGCACGTCGACGGCAGGATGATCGCGATTTCCCGGCAGGCCGGCGCGCGGGTGATCAACCCCGACCGAATGTGGCATTACACCGAGGGCATCACGAACTACGACCCGATCTGGCCGCTGCACGGCATCCGGATCATCCCGGGCCCGTCGTCGCTGTGGCTCGACGCGGCCGGGAAACGGCTGCCCGTCCCGCTCTATCCGGGATTCGACACCCTCGGCACGTTGGAATACATCACCAAATCGGGGTGCGACTACACCTGGTTCCTCTTGAACGCCAAGATCATCGAAAAGGAGTTCGCGCTCTCCGGCCAGGAACAGAACCCCGACCTGACCGGGCGGAGCGTCCGCGAGTTGGTGCGCAACCGGGCGAGCTCCGGGCCGCCCGCGCCGGTCCAGGCCTTCATCGACCGGGGCGTGGACTTCGTGAGCGCAAATTCGTTGCGCGAGTTGGTGACCGGGATGAACAATCTGCCGGATGTGGAGCCCCTGGACTACGCCACGGTGGAGGCCGAGGTGACCGCCCGCGACCGCGAGGTGGCCAACAAGTTCAGCAAGGACGGGCAGATCACCGCGATCCGCGCCGCCCGCGGCTACCTCGGCGACCGGCTCGGCCGGGTGGTCGCGCCGCACCGGCTCGCCGATCCCAAGGCGGGCCCGCTGATCGCGGTCAAGCTGCACATCGTGACGCGGAAAACGTTGGGCGGCATCGAGACTGATCTGAGCGGCCGGGTGCTGAGGGGTGACGGCACTCCGCTGGCCGGCCTATACGCGGCAGGCGAGGTCGCCGGGTTTGGCGGGGGCGGTGTGCACGGCTACCGCGCCCTGGAAGGCACCTTCCTGGGGGGTTGCATCTTCTCCGGACGTGCCGCCGGCCGCGGCGCCGCCGACGACATCACCTAGAAACCGCGAGCAGTCGCAAAAGCCCCCGCACGCTCGGCGTGTCGGGGGCTTTTGCGTCTGCTCGGCGGGGAGCGGGGGTGGCGCTCGCGGTCAGAAGGTGACCGCGTCCTCCTCGGGGAGCACCTGGAAGTCGGTGCTGGTCATCTCGCTGAGCCGCCCGTAGTAGATGCCCCTGGCCTCCGGTGCGACGACCCCCTGGTGGATCGGCACGGCGCGCTGCGGCGCCACCGCACGCAGGTAGTCGACCGCCTCGGAGATCTTCATCCATGGGGCCGCCGCCGGGGTGGCCAACACGTCCACTGGCTCGTCGGGAACGAAGAGCGCGTCGCCGGGATGCATGAACCTTGCGGGATGCTCTCCATCGCCTACCAGGTACGAAATGTTCTCTATCACCGGGATTTCCGGGTGGATCACGGCGTGCTTGCCGCCCACGGCCCGCACGGTCAGCCCGCCGATTTGTAGCTCGTCGCCGACATGCACCTCCCGGCAGGGTTGACCGAGCTGTGCGGTGGTCTGGGGATCGGCGTACAGGGCGGCGTCCGGGTTCCCTTCGAGCAGCGACGGCAGCCGCGTAACGTCGACGTGGTCGGGGTGCTGGTGGGTGACGACGATGGCGGTCAGGCCGGTGATGCCCTCGAAACCATGCGAGAACGTGCCGGGATCAAAGAGCAAACGGGTGTTGCCGAACTCGGCGAGTAGGCACGAATGGCCGAAATGCGTCAGCTGCATGTCTACGATTGTGCCTCGACGGAGGGTGATGCCGATGCGGGTGATCCTGGCGATCCTGGTCGCCGGCGGCCTCACGGTGGCCCTGATCGTGCCGGTGCACGCACACGCCGAACCTCAGGCCTGCCCGCCCCTCTGTGACCAGATCCCGGACACCGCATGGATCCATCCGCAATCCGTGCCCCTGGACGCGGCGTACAACTGGCCGGCTCTGCCCGGGATCGCGGCTGCTCCGACGGGGGTCGCGACCGCGCCCCGATTCCGGTTCGAGGATTTGTGCGCCACCCCGCCCCGACCGCAGGACCCCCGCGACTTCGCGGTCGCGGCCCGGGCGACGGTGGCCCACCCGGACGGGCAGTGGCAGTTGCAGGCGCAGATTCTGCACTGGCGTGGTGACACGGCACACGGTGGTGCGATAGCGGCCTCGGTCTTCGACGGTGCCGTCGCCGCGCTGCGCGCCTGCCAGCAGCGGGCGCCGCAGCAGTCGCCCTCCATCACCAGCGACGGACCGACCCGCGCGGCCGCGGTGATCAGCGGCCCCGTCATCGTGCATACCTATCTGCTCGCCCACGTGGCGAGCAGCACGATCAGCGAGCTCACCCTGTGGTCGACGGGTCCGCCGCAGGTCGCCTGGCCGGCGCTGGCCGACGACCCGGTTCTGGACGCCATGACCGCGCCGCTGTGTGACGCTTACATCGCCTCGTGCCCGTGAGCCCCTTCCGCAGGTAGCGGCCGGTAGAGTGACTGCGGAACAGAGCATGAGGAGGAGCGCCGGTGACCCGGGTGGTCGTTAACGTGATGCCCAAGGCGGAGATTCTCGACCCGCAGGGTCAGGCGATCGTCGGCGCGCTCGGCCGGCTCGGTCACCCGGGAATCTCGGAAGTGCGGCAGGGCAAGAGGTTCGAGCTCGAGGTCGACGAAACTGTCGATGACTCGGCGCTCGCCGAGATCGCCGAGTCGCTCTTGGCGAACACCGTGATCGAGGAGTGGACGATCAGCCGGGAGACTGAGTGAGCGCTCGCATCGGCGTGATTACCTTTCCGGGGACGCTCGACGACGTCGACGCCGCCCGTGCGGCGCGGCGGGTGGGCGCCGAGCCAGTCAGCCTGTGGCACGCCGACGCCGACCTCCGGGGCGTCGATGCCGTGGTCGTGCCCGGCGGTTTCTCCTACGGCGACTACCTGCGCGCCGGGGCGATCGCCAAGTTCGCCCCGGTGATGGCCGAGGTCATCGAGGCCGCCCGGGGCGGCATGCCGGTGCTGGGTATCTGCAACGGTTTTCAGGTGCTCTGCGAGGCCGGCCTGCTGCCCGGTGCCCTCACCCGGAACGCCGGCCTGCACTTCGTCTGCCGGGATGTGTGGCTGCGGGTCGCCTCGACGTCGACGGCGTGGACGTCCCGCTTCGAGCCGGACGCCGACCTACTTGTCCCGTTGAAGTCCGGCGAGGGTCGTTACGTGGCCCCCGTCGAGGTGCTCGACGAGCTCGAGGGCGAGGGGCGCGTGGTGTTCCGCTACCACGAGAACATCAACGGCTCGCTGCGCGACATCGCCGGCGTCAGCTCGGCCAACGGCCGGGTCGTCGGGCTCATGCCCCACCCCGAGCACGCCATCGAGGCGCTGACCGGTCCGTCCGACGACGGACTGGGCCTGTTCTACTCGGCACTGGACGCCGTGCTCGCCGCCTGAGCGGCCTGGCGCTCAGCTCGCGTCTTGCAGCAATGGCCGCGCCGGTAACTCGGCCACCGGGGTCAGCTGCCCGAAGAGGTCGATCGCATCCGCGATCGCCGCATCGACGAAGGAGGCGAAGTCCTCGAAGGAGACGCCTTCGCGAATCCATTGAGATCTGCGCGCCAGCAAGCCGATTCGTTGCGGATCCGTCGAGTCGTGCACCAGCGCGGTGACCTCCCGCTCCCCGCGGTTCCACGTGTCGGCGAAGTGTGTCAGCCACGACCGCTCCGCGGCCGGAAAGAACGATGCCGGGGCCACCCGGATGATCAGCAAGTCGCCGTGTGGGGGTGACATCTCGAGATGCACGTGCAGCCGGCGGGGTCGGGTATTGGCGACGTAGAAGAAATCACCGTCGTGATGGCCCCGGAAATACCGGCTGCCACGGGTTCGGAGGTAGCGTTCGATCAGGTTGGCGCCCGAGGGCTCACTCGTCATGAAATCATGTTCGGGCCAGTGACTTTGCGCACGCTTTGAGCCAGGCAATGCGTGAGCGAAGAATCGGTTGAGAATTTGCTGAGCGACGCGGTACCGGCGCGGACGCGAGCGAGGTTACGTCCGGCCGGGACCACGCAGCTCGACGATGCCGGCGACGGGTTCGGGCATTGTCCGGGGCAGGCGGCCGCCGCTTTGCACCCGTTGCTTGACGGTCGCCGCCTTCAGCGCTTCGGCCAGCTGGGTGCTTGCCGGGACACTGCCGCGGCGTATCGCCAATTCGACGGAATCGAGGTCGAGTCCGGTGGCGGCCGTAGGTCGTATTAAAACGTCTTGTCAACAAGCGTGGGAAATGGGGTCCGCGCGGTAGGGGTTGTACGACGAGGCCGCCGATGCCCGGCGGCGCGGTGACGCTCGGGGAGGCTGCAGTGGCGTTCGCGGTGGAACGATTCGACCACATTGTGATCAATTGCAACGATGTCGAGGAGACGGCGTCGTGGTACGAGCGGGTCCTGGGGATGAGGCGCGAGACGTTCGGGCCGTCGAACCGGACCGCGCTGCGTTTCGGCGACCAGAAGATCAACCTGCGACCGATCGGGGCGCTAGCGGACGATCCCGACTGGGTCACCGGCGTGGTCGAGGCGGCCGGCTCCGAAGACCTGTGCTTCGTCACCCGCGCCAGCGCACAAGATGTCCATGCGCACCTGGTCGCGCAAGGTTTGGAGATCGTCGCCGGACCCGTCACCAAGACCGGGGCTCTGGGGGCGATGACCTCGCACTACTGCCGGGACCCCGACGGGAACCTCGTCGAGATCGCGGTCTATTAATCGTCTCTCAGCGGATACAGCTCGGGCAGGTTGACCACGATCGCCTCCTGACTGCTGCGCGCGATCACCACCTCTGCCGGCGTGGCCGCGGGGTTTTCCTCGCGGTGTGGCACGTACGGCGGGATAAAAACGTAGTCGCCGGGGGCCGTGGAGATGCGCACCTCGCGGTCGCCGTCGTGAAAAACGAACTCCGGGTTGCCGCTGCGCACATAGATCGCGGTCTCCGAGTCGCCGTGATGATGGTTCGCCGAGGCAGTCCCCGGTGACGCGTGTGTCTCGCCCATCCACAGCTTCTCCGCTCCGACCGATTTGCCGCTCAGCGCGGCGAAGCGGCGGAGTCCTTCCGATTGTGCGGTGTCGGAACTGATCTCCGACGCCGTGATGTGGTGGACCCGGTTGCGCTCGATTTGCGTTGTGTTCGTTTCGAAGTCGGGGTGAAACCCGTCCGATGCTGGCATACGTCAATTATCGCCCGGCGCGTCCCGGTAGGCCTCGAGCAGCCTCAGCCACAGCTCGCTGATCGTCGGGAAGCAGGGTACGGCGTGCCAGAGCCGGTTGACGGGAACCTGGCCCGCGACGGCGATCGTGGCCGAGTGCAGCAGCTCGGTGACACCCGGACCGACCATGGTCACGCCGACTAGGCAGCCCCGGTCTAGGTCGACGACCATCCGGGCCCGTCCGGTGTACCCGTCGGCGTAGAGCTTGGCGCCCATGACGACGTCGCCGATCTCGATATCCACCACACGTACACGCAGGCCGGCGCGCTCGGCCTGCTCCGCCGTCATGCCTACCGCGGCGGCCTCCGGGTCGGTGAAGAACGCCTGCGGCACCGCCAAATGATCGGCGGTCGTCGCATGCGCGCCCCACGGGGAGGTGTCCAGCGGGACGCCCGCCGCCCGTGCCCCGATGGCCGCGCCCGCGATACGCCCCTGATACTTCCCCTGATGGGTAAGCAGCGCTCGGTGGTTGACGTCGCCCGCGGCATAGAGCCAGCCCTCCCCGACAGCCCGCACCCGGCACGTGTCGTCGACGCCGAGCCAGCTGCCCGGGGTCAACCCGATCGAGTCCAGGCCGATGTCATCGGTGAGCGGTGCCCGGCCCGTCGCGAAGAGCACCTCGTCGACGTGCAGCTCGGCGCCGTCGTTCAGTTCGAGGGTCACCGGTCCGCCCGCCGGCCGGCGCAGCGCGCGGACCGCCGCCCCCACGCGCACGTCCACGCCCGCTTCGACGAGGCCGCGGCTGATCAGCTCACCCACGAACGGCTCCATGCGTGGCAGCAGGCCCGACCTCCTGACCAGCAGGGTCACCTGTGAGCCCAGTCCCCGCCACGCGAAGGCCATTTCGACGCCGACACCGCCGCCGCCGACGACCGCGAGCCGCCCGGGTACGTCGCTGCTGTCGGTTGCCTGGCGGTTGGTCCACGGGTTGACCTCGCGGATTCCGGGTAGGTCGGGCTGGGACGGCCGACTGCCCGTGCAGATGACGACGGCGTGGCGCGCGGTCAGCGTCACCCGGTCGTCGCCGGGCGCCGTGACGGCGACCCGCCGCGGGCCGTCCAACCGCCCGTGGCCGCGCACCAGCGTCGCGCCGATTCCGCGCACCCAGTCGGCCTGGCTGCTGTCGTCCCAGTCGGTGACGTAACGGTTGCGACGGGTGAAAACACCGGCCGGGCTGAGGGATCCGGTTACCGCCTCGCGGGCGCCGTCGATTCGGCGGGCGTCCGACAGCGCGATCACCGGGCGCAGCAGCGCCTTGCTGGGCACGCAGGCCCAGTAGGAACATTCGCCGCCCACGAGCTCACGCTCCACCACGGCAACGGCGAGGCCTGCGGCACGAGCACGTTCGGCGGTGGTCTGGCCGATTGGTCCCGCCCCGATCACCACGACGTCGAAGGCGTTGTCTGCGGACATTTCATCCTTCCGGTCAGCGACGGGTACCGATAAGTCGTTCGGCCAGCTGCCGCAGGTCGCTCACGACGAGGTCTGGCTGCGGCAGGCCGTGCACCGGCAGCGGGGGATTGCCTGGGCGGGTGATCAGGGCGGCGCTGAATCCGACGTTCTGCGCGCCCAGCGTGTCCCACACGTGCGCGGCCACCATCATGCATTCCTGCGGCTCGGCGCCGATCTGCTCGCACGCGTGTCGGTAAACCGCCGGTGAGGGTTTGAAGGCCTGGCAGGAGTCCACGGTCAACTGGTGTTCGAAGAATTCACCCAGTCCGGAGTGCTGCAGCGCCGTCGGACCGTCCGGGTTGGGGGGTGAGTTGGTCAGCGTTGCTAGACGAAAACCGTTGTCGCGCAGCTTGACAAGCGCATCTGCTGCGTCGTGGTGTGCCGGCATGATGAGCAAGCCCCTCCTCAGGCGCTCCAGGTCGTCGTCGGTGACGCTCACCCGGTAGATGTCGCCCAACATGCGCAGCACGCCCTGCGCAAGGGTCGAGAAGGTGACGTAACTGTCCGCCAGGGTGATGGTCATCGAATACATGACGAGCTGAGCGAACCATTCACGCAGCACTCGTTCATTGCCGAACAAGTCACCGAATAGCGGTGCCAGCGAATCGATGTCGAGCAGGGTTTCGTTGACGTCGAAGACGAGTACGGAAGGTGCGTGGTAGGGCGGAGTAGGGGTCGACATGATCAGCGGTCAGTAACCTTTCGATCGGGAGTGTCCGGGCGCAGGTACCCGACCCGATCCAGGCAGATCAGCACCACGGATGCCGTCCTCATCGCCTACTCCCTGCGGGAGGTCTGCCCACGATCTCGTCGGTGTCGAGCCCGCGGTCGACGCCATGGGGCAGAACGGTTTGCCCGGGTTCGAGTTGCAGCTGCCTGCCGTCGAGATAGACGGCGATCTTGTCGGGTTCGAAGGACACCAGGTTGGTCACCCGTCCAACCTCTGGCCATGCGTTGACATAGGACCAGGCGGCGCGCTTCCGGTCGCCGACGTCGTAGTAAGAGCATATTCCCTTGTAAGGGCAAAATGTTTGCAGCTCAACGAGATCGAGAGCGGTCACGTCGACGTCTTCGCGCGGGACGTACCAGCGCGGGGCGAAACCGGATTCGTACAGCGCCAGCGGACGGTCGGTGTCGGCGATCACCCGCTCGCCGTCGCGGACAGCCAAGTGTCTTGACGTAGAACGGATGTCGATGCGGTGATAGGCGTCGGCGGCGTGCCCCATGATGCGTTCGTCCTCTTCGTAGAAGGCGTCCATGGCGCGCCAGGCAAATGCCACCCGGCCGTGCAATGCCGCCGCATGCTCGGGCACACTCGGATGCGACCAGGCGCCGTGGCCGGCCTCGTGTTCCGAAACCCGGACGGTGAACCACTGTGTTTCGCCGAGATCGGTGTGCCGGGTCGCCCGCTCCTCTGGGATCAGGATCTCCTCTTCGACGTCACCGCGCGGAAAGTAGGCAACCGGGTAGCGGCCGGGTTCGTGTAAGAGGAGGACGTCTTCGCTGTCCGCGATCCAGTGGTCGGCGAAACGCACCCGCATGCGGCGGCGCAGCGGCTCTGCGAACAGCAGCCGGTGCGGGAGCGGCCGTTCGGTGAGGAAGTGTCCGACCGACCCGGTCGCCAAGGGTCCTTGTTGCCACGCCAAGCCCATCGCCGCGCCCCTCCCTTATCGAATCATGTTGCGGGATCGTTGATCTCTTCTCACTCCAACACGACGACCATCTTGCCGCCCGCTTCACCCGCCTCCATGACTCGGTGTGCCTCCCGGATCTGGTCGAACGAGAAGACGCGCGACGGTTTGGCGTCGAGCGTGCCGTCGGCGACCTGCCGGGCGATGTCGTGTAGCCGAACATCGGCAAGCGGGAAACCCGGCGTCCCGAACACGAAGCTGCCGAAGAAGTTCAAGTTCACCCCGCTGGCCATGCGCAGCAGCGGGTTGAAATCCGCTATGGGGTCGAGCCCACCGAGCCACCCCGCCAGGCATGCCGTGCCGCCACGGCGCAGCATGTCCAGTGAATCGAGGATGGTGCTGTTGCCCACCAGGTCGAGGACGGCGTCGAGTTCTCCGGATTCGGCGAGGTGCGCGGCCAGGTCGGGCCGTTCCAACTCAACCCGGAATGCACCGAGCTCTTCGAGCATCGTGATGCGCCGGTTGCTGCGCGTGGTGGTGATGACGCGCGCGCCCGCTGCTGCCGCCATCTTGAGCGCCGCCTGGCCGAACGATGATGTTGCCCCGCGGATCAGCAGCGTCTGTCCCGCTTTCAGGCCGAGGTTGCGGAACAGGCATGTCCAGGCCACCGAGTAGGTTTCGGGCAGCGCGGCCAGGACCGACCACGGCAGATCGGACTCCAAGGGCGCGACGTTGGTCGCGCGCACGCGCGTGTATTCGGCGTAACTGCCGTTGATGGTTCGCCCCAGGCCACCCATCAGCGCCGCTACCTTGGCACCGACGGGAAATTCGCCGCCGGGGCACGAGTCGACGATGCCGACGCATTCGATGCCGCTGACTTCGGCCGCCTCGGCCCACTCCCCCCGGCGCATGTGGATCTCGGCGTGGTTGATGCCGAATCCCTTCACTTCGAGCACGACCTCGCCGGGCTTGGGCAGAGGTTTGGGGATGTCGGTGTAGACCAGGTTTTCGAGTCCACCGAAGCCCTGCAGGATGATCGCCCGCATCGTTTCCCCGCCGGGCTGTTCGCGGACCACCGCCGGCGCCGCCGACGGCGCGGTGATTGGGCTCGGGGTCGACATGGCCCTGCATCTCCTTAAAACGTTGGTACGACGTGGTATTGGTCTTGTGGAAGAAGTCAGTGAGGCCCGAGGGCGTCCCGCGCGTAGAATTGGGCCATCTAACCCATTATGGGCCGCTGGGTCCGGGCATGTCCAGAGTCGCGTGAATCAGGATTGAGGACCTCGGCGCGGTCGAGTCGTTCGGCGGCCGCTCGATGTGCGAAGGGCGAAGGATCGCACGTAGTCAACCGCGGCACTGACGGCCACCCGCATGGGTTCCGAGTCGTCGGTGGCATGGGTCAGCATGGCGCCGCCCTGATGAGCCACGACCAATGACACGGCGAGGTGTCGCGGGTCGGCGTCCGGGCGCAGCTCTCCGCGGTCACGCATGGCCGTCAGGCCGGCCGAAAACAGCGTGATCCACTCGTCGTATCCCGCTGAAAGTGCTTCGTGCAAAATGTCGTCCGCCTCGATCAACTCACCGGCGAGGGAGCCGTAAACACAGCCGCCTACGCGGTAGACGGAATCTATGTCGGCAACGCACGCGTCGGCCCACGCCTGCAGGGCGGCCAAACTGTCGAGGGCGTGCAGATCTGGCCGGGTGTGAAACGTTCGGACATCCCGTCGGCGTGCGGCGACGACCTGGCGGGTCAATTCGCGCTTGTCGCGAAAGTAGTGTGAGATCTGCGATCCGCTCACCCGCGCCGCCCGCCGCACCTGATCGATGCTGGTGTCGGCGACCCCGCGGGCGAACATCAGCCGGGCGGCGGCGTCGACGATGCGCGCCCGCGTCGCCATGCCTTTCCTAGTGAGCCGCAATTCGTCAGACACATTGCCTCCGCCGGCCCGTCAACCTGCCTGCCTCGCCGGGCGCCGCGCGCGGGGGCGCCTGGCGGGGCGCGGTCTTCGTTCGTTGGGATCGGCGGCGAACAATCTCAGATAGTTGACCGCGAACCGAACAGCGTCCGCGTGGGGCCACTCTGCCCGGTAGGTGAAAGCCAGAGTGCCGCCACCCTGATGGGCGCTCACGATTACCAACGCCAGCCGCCGTGGGTCGGCGTCCTTGATCAGTAAACCGTGATCTCTCATCCGTGTGATCGACTGTTCGAGCAGGTCGATCCACTGCCGGTACCCCTCGGCCAGCGTGGCGCGCGTGGTGTCTTCGGACTTCACCAGCTGCGCGGCGAGAGCGTGGAAGGTGGGCGTGCCGACGTATCCGATGCGCCGCAGGTAGCGCATGTTGAGATCGATCCACCGCTCGAAGTCGTCGAACGACTCCAGGCCACCGAGGCGGGGCTGCCGGTGGAAATCAAGCACCACACCGATCTGACGCTTGATGACCGCGCGGATCAACGCGCCCTTGTCCGCGAAGTAATGGGCGAGCTGAGAGCCGCTGACCGACGCGGCCTTGCGCACGTTCTCCATGCTGGCCAGCGACAGGCCCTCGTTGACGATCAGCTGGGCGGCCGCCCGCACGATCCGATCCCGGGTGGCGCGCCCTTTGGCGGTCAACCGTTGTTCGTCGCGAACGTCCGGGTCGGCCATCGCGTCAGGCTAACTCTCGCGGCACCCCTGTTATGGGATATCCAGCCCATCGGGCGCGCCGGCCGATCCGCCTAGGTGGCGCCGGTCGGGAGCCGCCTGGTGAGAAAGTCGCGGACCAGCCCGGTGACATCGGCCAGGGCGGACTCGAGGAGGAAGTGCCCGCCGTCGAGCAAATGGATCTCGGCATCGGGAAGGTCGTCGGCGAACGCCTCGGCACCTGCCGGACCGAAGATCTCGTCACCGCGACCCCATACTGCTAGCAACGGCACCCCGGTGGCGCGGAAATACTCGTGCAGGCGCGGATAGAGCGGCGCGTTGGTTGCATAGTCACTGAGCAGTTTGAGCTGGACCAGGTCGTTGCCGGGACGCGAGATCAAGGCAAAGTCATGATGCCAGCACTCGGGGTCGACCAGCGTCTCGTCGGCGACGCCGGTGAGGTACTGCCAACGGGTTGCCTCCAGCGTGAAGAACTGCCGCACCGCACTTTCGGTGTCGACGGTCGGCTCATCCTGGTAAGCCCGGACAATCTTCCAGAAGGCGTCGACGAACCCGGCGTCGTATCCATTCCCGTTCTGCGTGATGATCGCCGTGATTGTGGCCGGCCGGCGCAGCGTCAGCCGCCACCCGATGGGGGCGCCGTAGTCCTGCACGTACACCGCGTAGCGGTCGACCCCGAGGGCCTGCAGCAGTCGCTCGGTCAGGTCGGTCAGCGCGTCGAAGGTGTAGTCGAACTCCGCGGTCGGCGGGGCGTCCGAAAGCCCGAAGCCCAGATGGTCGGGCGCGATCACGTGGTAGCGGTCCGCGAGCGCGGGGATCAGGTTTCGGAACATGTACGAGCTCGTGGGAAACCCGTGCAACAACACCAGTGTGGCGGAGTCGGCGGGGCCCGCCTCGCGGTAGAAGAGCCGATGCCCGTCGATGGTGACGTAGCGATGGTGGACAGCCGGCATAGCATCCTCCTGGCCGAAGCGATCGGCAGCTGAGCGCCACGCACAGTTTGGCGAACGTTCACCAAACCGGCGAGACTCCTCATCGACTTTGGGTCGTATAACCCAGTATGCACCAGAACGGGCGTTCCGCAACAGCCTTCAGGCTCGGATGCCGACTCGAAAGGTGGGCAAGCCAGGCGTTGGCACACTCAGGCGGGGTGGGCATATTGTGGGCTGTATGTCCCATTTTGAGGGACTCGGGAGGAGCGGCCAAGCGATGGGTGGCACATTGCGGGACTCGACCGTCGTGGTCGTCGGACGCGGCAGCGGAATAGCGCGAGCTATCGCCCGGCTGGCGCATTCCGGGGGCGCGCGAGTTATCGCGGCCGGCCGGAACCAAACCCAACTTGCCGATGTCTACAAAGGCACCGGGATCACCACCGAGGTCGTGGACATCACCGACGACGAGTCGATCGCCGCCCTCGCCGGCCGGGTCGGGGCTGTGGACCATGTGGTGTCCACCGCTTCGGCTCGCGCCCGCGGGAGCCTGCGCGACCTGGAACGCCGGAACTTGCAGCTGTCGTTCGACACCAAGGTCATCGGTCCGACGATGTTGACCAAATATCTTGCGCCGCAGATGAACCCGGGAGGCTCGTTCGTGCTTTTCTCAGGTGTTCACGCCTTCAAGCTCAATCCCGGCTATCTGGGGGTGGGTATCACCAACGGTGCCGTGGATTTCCTCGCCCGCTGGCTGGCCGTCGAACTGGCCCCGATACGCGTCAACGCAATATCGCCCGGAGTGATCGATACCGGCGCCTGGGACTCGCTTGGGGGCGAGGGCAAGCGCGATTACTTCGCACACATCGCCGACCACAACCCGGTGGGGCGAATCGGAACCGCGGACGACGTCGCACGAACCGCGCTGTTCGCGATGACAAGCACATTCATGACCGGCATGACCTTGAAAGTGGATGGGGGAGAGCCGCTGGTCTAAGCGTCCGGGCGGTCACCCGGGGAAACCGTTGCGCTAAGGGGCAAGTGCGCGCTGACCGCCGGTAGCGTGCAGAATTTCGCCGTTGATGTAACTCGCCTCCGGGGAGGCGAGGAAGACAACCGCACTAGCGATCTCGCGTGCCTCGGCCGCCCTGCCCAGCGTGGTGGTTGCCTCCCCGAGGCCCTCGACGAGGCCGGGGGTGACGGCGGTGCCGGGCGTTTCGGTCGGACCGGGGGCCAGTGCGTTCACCCGCACGCCCGACCGGCCGAATTCATCCGCCCATACGCGCGTCAGCTGCTCGAGCCCGGCTTTCGTTGCCCCGTAGATCCCGGCTTCACGAGCTGGCGTCGAAGCCGCGACGGTGCTTAGGTTGACGACCGCCCCGTGACCACGCGTAGCCATGGCCGGAGCCAATTGCTGAACTAGGATGTAGGGCGCCCGCAGGTTGACGTTCACATGTTCGTCGAAAGCCTTGTCGTCGGTTTCAACGGTGCCGCCGAATCTGTAGATGCCGGCGTTGTTGATCAGCAGGTCCACCGGTCCCGCCTCGGCGGCCAACCGGCGGACATCGTCGGCGTCATTGAGGTCCGCGGCGACGAATCGCGCTTCGCCGCCTGCTTTTTTGATGTCGTTGACCGTCTCGGCTCCACGGTCGGCGCTGCGGCCATGCACCACCACCTGGACGCCCCGGCGGGCGAGCTGAAGCGCGATTTCGCGGCCGATTCCCGACGTCGCCCCGGTCACCAAAGCGGTGGAGCCGGACAATGTTGCTGCCATCGAATCCTGCCTTCAGGAGTAGTTGAGTAACTCCCCTCGTAAGCGGTGGGCGGCCGGCGATTATTCCTACGGGGCCAGGCAGACCGACGCCTCGGCGGTGTAACACAGGAACGTCAGCGTCTCCTGGAGATACAGCTGCACCGTGTCGGCATCGTGGTTGAGGTAGCCGATGGCGACGTCCGTGCCCAGCTGCAGGTCGAAGTCGCCGCCGCGGGTGGTCAGCACGAAGGCGCCGTCGATGGCGGGCGCCCAGATGATGTCCCCGTCGACCAGTCGGTTCAAGTGCTCGCGGATCGGGTAGCCGTGCGCGGTGGTTTCGCTCACCTTGGTGTAGACGTCGGCGGCCAGCAGCACCGAATAAGGCCCGTCGACACCAGCCAGGCGCAGTCCGGTCAGCGCCTGAGAGATGGCGTCGGGCATGTCACGGGGATCCTCGGGCAGCGTCAGCGCCGGATTGGAGCTGCAGCTCCGGATGCCGTCGATGGACGCGGCGCCGTAACCCTCGAAGATGGTCCGGTCCTCCACGAAGGCGAGTTTCTTCGCCGCGGTCTTGACCGGATCCCAGTCGGAGTCGTTGGCGCCTCGCTCCACGTTGTCGATCTCGGTGCGCGACAGGGTAAACGGAACCCGCAGCCGCACAAGCGGTTTGCTTTCCCGAAGGTGTGCGATCACCCCGTCGGTAGGCGCGGCGACATCTTGCAGGCGGCCCGTGCTGACGGCCGCGGTGACCGGCCCGCCGGGCCCACTGACGTCGACAACACGGCGTCCGGCGATGTGGCGTTTGAACGTCCGCGTCGCCTCCAACTCGATCTCTTCCCACGCGGCGTCGGTGATCGGTGCCAGGTCGCGATACAGGTTGTTTTTCATTGGGCGGTTCCTTTCAGGCTGCCGATCGACAGTGAGCCTTCAACAGAAGTGGGTGCGGCCGTTACTTCCTTGGCCGCACCGGGCAAGGGAGGCGGATCATCGAGAAAGTCGACGGTGGGGGAGAAGAACAGCCCACCGGTGACCGCCGTGGAAAAGTCCAGGATGCGGTCGGTGTTGCCCGGAGGATCGCCGAAGAACATGTTCTCCAGCATTCGTTCGGTGACCTGCGGTGTCCGCGAGTAGCCGATGAAGTACGTCCCGTACTCGCTCTTGCCGAGCTCGCCGAACGGCATGTTGTGCCGCACGATCTTGAGCTCGGTGCCGTCGTCGTCGGTGATGACGTTCAGCGCGATATGGGAGTTCGCGGGCTTCTCGTCCTCACCGAGTTCGAGGCTTTCCAGTTTGGTCCGGCCGATCACCAGCTCCTGTTCGGTGACCGACAGCGCATTCCAGGACGACACGTTGTGCACGTACTTCTGCACGTGGACGTAGCAGGAGCCGGCGAAGTCGGGATCCTCGTCGCCGATCCGGGTGGCGCTGAGCGCGACTGCGCCGTCGGGGTTTTCGGTGCCGTCCACGAACCCCAACAGATCGCGGTTGTCGAAGTATCGGAAGCCGTGCACCTCGTCGACGACGGTGACCGCGCCTTCCATTGACCGCAGGATCCGGTCGGCGAGCTCGAAGCAGACGTCGAGGCTCTCGGCGCGGACGTGGAACAACAGGTCCCCGGGCGTGGCGGGCGCGTGGTGCCGCGGGCCGTTGAGCTCGACGAACCGGTGTAGCTCCTTGGGGCGTGGGCCGGAGAACAGCCGGTCCCAGGCGTCGGACCCGATCGAGGCGATCGCCGACAGGCGTTTCGGCGGCTCGCGGAACCCGATCGCGCGCACCAGCCCGGAAATGCCAGGCAGCGCGTCATGGACGGTCTCCTCCCCGCCGCCGTCGATCATGACCACGAGGAATATCGCGGCGGGCGTCAACGGCTCGAGGATGGGTTGCGGCTGGACCGGAGGCACTCTGCTGACCCTAGCGTGGCTGCCGTGGCGACGGCGAGCGCCGGAGGCGGCGCGAGTGAGGAGCCGCGCGATGTGGCTGCCGTGGCGACGGCGAGCGCCGGACGCGATGATGGTGGGCATGTCGGCCAGCGCCGCAGGTCTCTGCGATTTCATCGACGCGTCCCCGTCCCCGTACCACGCCTGCGCGACGGTGGCCGCCCGATTGGGCGCCGCCGGCTACGTCGAACTCGACGAGGCGGACCGTTGGCCGGAGCGACCCGGCCGCTATTTCGTCGTCCGGTCCGGTTCGCTGATCGCCTGGAATTCCGGCGGGCCCGACGGACCGTTCCGGATCATCGGGGCGCACACCGACAGCCCCAACCTGCGGGTCAAGCAGCACCCGGACCGGGTGGTCGCGGGCTGGCGGGTGGTGGCGCTCGAGCCGTATGGCGGAGCGTGGCTCAACTCCTGGCTGGACCGGGACCTCGGGATCAGCGGCCGCCTGTCGGTCCGCGAAGGCGCGGGCCTCGCTCACCGACTGGTGCGGGTGGATGATCCGATCCTGCGGGTGCCTCAGCTGGCCATCCACCTGGCGGAGGATCGCAGGTCGCTCACGTTGGACCCGCAGCGGCACGTCAACGCGGTCTGGGGCGTTGGTGCCCAAGCCGTTTCGTTCGTCGACTACGTCGCCGAACGCGCGGGGGTGGCACCGGCCGACGTGCTGGCGGCCGACCTCATGACGCACGACCTGACGCCGTCGGCGTTGGTCGGGAGCGACGCCAGCCTGGTGAGCGCCCCCCGGCTGGACAACCAGGCCAGCTGCTACGCCGGCATGGAGGCATTGTTGGCTGCCGAACCGCGGGGCTTCCTGCCGGTGTTGGTCCTCTTCGACCACGAGGAGGTGGGGTCGTCCTCCGACCACGGCGCGCAGTCGAACCTGCTCGGCACGGTGCTGGAGCGCATCGTCCTCGCGGCCGGCGGCAGCCGGGAGGACTACCTGCGCCGCCTGTCGACCTCCCTGCTGGCCTCGGCGGACATGGCGCACGCCACGCACCCGAACTACCCGGAGCGGCACGAGCCCGGCCACCTGATCGAGGTCAATGCCGGGCCGGTACTCAAGGTGCACCCGAACCTCCGGTACGCCACCGACGGGCCCACCGCGGCGGCGTTTGCGCTGGCCTGCAGGCAGGCCGGGGTCGGGTTGCAGCGCTACGAGCATCGCGCCGACCTGCCGTGCGGGTCGACGATCGGTCCGCTGGCCGCCGCGCGCACCGGCATACCCACCGTCGACGTGGGCGCCGCCCAGCTCGCCATGCACTCGGCGCGCGAATTGATGGGCGCGCACGATGTCGCCGCGTACTCGGCGGCGATGGGCGCTTTCCTCGTACCGGCGTCTTAGGGGCGTGGATATGGCGCTCGGCCTGGACATGGTGACCTTCGACTGCCACGACCCCGCGACCCTGGGCGGGTGGTGGGCCGCGCAGTTCGGCGGCACCGCGCACGAGCTGCTGGCCGGGGAGTTCACCACGGTGACACTGCCGGACGGCGTGCGGCTCGGATTTCAAAAAGTACCCGAACCGACTCCCGGGAAGAACCGCGTACACCTCGATTTCGGTGCGGCCGATGTGGATGGCGAAGTGGCAAGGCTCGTGGCGGCCGGTGCGGGAGAAACGGGGCGGCACACGTTTGGCGACAAGATGCGCTGGGTGGTCCTCGCGGACCCCGAGGGCAACGTGTTTTGTGTGGTGGGGCGTTAGCTCGGCGTCCCCGCCAGCGCCCGCCTGCCCCCCGTGCCGCGGCCCCCTAGACTGTGGGGCGTGACTGTCTCCGGGACGAGCGAACGCGCCCAGGCGTTCGACACCGTCGAGTACGCCGCCGCCACCCCCGAACAACCGCAGCCCTACGCCGAGCTCGGACTCAAAGAGGACGAGTACGAGCGGATCCGCGAGATCCTGGGCCGCCGGCCCACGGACACCGAGTTGGCGATGTACTCGGTGATGTGGAGCGAGCACTGCTCCTACAAGTCCTCCAAGGTCCACCTGCGCTACTTCGGCGAGACCACCACCGATGAAATGCGCGCCGGCATGCTGGCGGGCATCGGAGAGAACGCCGGCGTGGTCGACATCGGCGACGGCTGGGCGGTCACCTTCAAGGTGGAATCGCACAACCACCCGTCCTACGTCGAGCCCTACCAGGGCGCCGCCACCGGCGTCGGCGGCATCGTCCGCGACATCATGGCCATGGGCGCGCGGCCCATCGCCGTCATGGACCAGCTGCGGTTCGGGGCGGCCGACGGGCCCGACACCCGTCGTGTGGTCGACGGCGTGGTCCGCGGGATCGGTGGCTACGGGAATTCGCTCGGGCTGCCCAACATCGGCGGCGAGACCGTGTTCGACGCCTGCTACGGCGGCAATCCCCTGGTGAATGCGTTGTGCGTCGGCGTATTACGGCAGGAGGATCTGCATCTGGCTTTCGCCTCGGGCCAGGGCAACAAGATCATTCTTTTCGGTGCGCGGACGGGTCTGGACGGGATCGGCGGGGTCTCGGTGCTGGCGTCCGACACGTTTGATCTTGAAGACGGCGGCGGACCGGCGCGCAAGAAGTTGCCCTCGGTCCAGGTGGGCGACCCCTTCATGGAGAAGGTCCTCATCGAGTGTTGCCTCGAGCTCTACGCCGGGGGTCTGGTGATCGGCATCCAGGATCTCGGCGGTGCCGGATTGGCTTGCGCCACATCTGAACTGGCGTCCGCAGGGGACGGCGGTATGGCGATTCGGCTCGACGCCGTCCCGTTGCGGACGCAGTTCATGGCACCTGCCGAGGTGCTCTGCAGCGAGTCGCAGGAGCGGATGTGCGCGGTGGTATCGCCGGAGAACGTCGATGCGTTCATGGCGGTCTGCCGCAAATGGGACGTGCTGGCCACCGTGATCGGTGAGGTCGCCGAAGGCGATCGGCTCCAAATCACCTGGCACGGCCAGACTGTCGTCGACGTGCCACCGAGGACCGTTGCGCACGAGGGTCCGGTGTACCACCGCCCGGTCGCGCGACCCGAGTCGCAGGACGCCCTGAACGCGGACCGCTCGACCGGGCTGAAGCGGCCGGGTACGGGCGCCGAGCTGCGGGCGACTTTGCTTGCGCTCGTTGGCAGCCCGCACCTGTGCAGCCGCAAGTTCATCACCGAGCAGTACGACCGATACGTCCGCGGTAACACCGTCCTGGCCGAGCACGCCGACGGCGGCGTGCTGCGCATCGACGAGTCCACCGGGCGCGGGATCGCCCTGTCGACCGACGCGTCGGGGCGCTACACCGTGCTCGATCCGTACACCGGCGCCCAGCTCGCGCTGGCAGAGGCGTACCGCAACGTCGCCGTCACCGGTGCCACCCCAGTCGCGGTGACCAACTGCCTCAATTTCGGTTCACCCGAGGACCCCGGCGTGATGTGGCAGTTCGAGCGGGCGGTCCGGGGACTCGCGGATGGCTGTGCCGCCCTTGGGATTCCGGTGACGGGCGGCAATGTCAGCTTCTACAACCAGACTGGGTCGACGGCGATCATGCCGACGCCGGTGGTGGGCGTGCTCGGCGTGATCGACGACGTCACCCGCCGCATCCCCACCGCACTGGGTGGTGAACCCGGAGAGACGCTGATGCTATTGGGCGACACCCGCGACGAGTTCGACGGTTCCATCTGGGCGCAGGTCACCGCCGACCATTTGGGCGGGCTGCCGCCGCGGGTCGACCTGGCGCGAGAGAAGCTCTTGGCCGACGTGCTGACCGCCGCCTCGCGCGACGGCCTGGTATCCGCGGCCCATGACCTGTCGGAAGGTGGGCTGGCCCAGGCCGTCGTCGAATCGGCCCTGGCGGGTGAAACGGGTTGTCGTCTCGTGCTTCCCGAGGGCACCGATCCGTTCGTGATGTTGTTTTCCGAGTCCGCGGGTCGGGTGCTGGTGGCCGTGCCGCGGACCGAGGAAAGCCGATTTCGGTCCATGTGCGAGGCTCGGGGGCTGCCCGCGGCGCGGATCGGTGTGACGGACCAGGATTCGGATGCGATCGAGATGCAGGGGCTGTTCACGGTGCCGCTGGCCGAACTGCGCGAAACGTCGGAGGCGGTGCTGCCGCGATTCTTCGGATAAGGCGGCTGTGGGCGCTGTCGTTGGCAGCCGCCCTGGTCGGCTGGAGTTTCCTGACTCCGCGGCTACCGACCGGGCGGCGGGTGGCGCTGCAGGCGGGTGTCGGCGGGCTGCTGGTGTTGGTGACCCGGGCGGAGCTGGGTCTTCGACCGCCGCGGTTGTGGGCGGGATTGCGGACGGGCTCGGCGGTGGGGGCCGCGGCGGTCGGTGCGGTCGCCGCGACGACGCGACTCGGGCCCGTTCGCGCGTCGATGGCCGCCCGCCCGACACCGCCGTCGGCACCGGGTTGGCTATTGGTGCGGATACCGGTGGGGACCGTGTGGGCCGAGGAGGCCGCGTTCCGCGCGGCGCTCGCCGCCGTCGCCTCCCGATCCTTCGGCGCGGAGGGCGGAAAAGCTTTGCAGGCTCTCTCTTTCGGGCTCTCCCACGTCCCCGACGCCCGTTCGGCGGGGGAGCCGGTGCTGCCCACGGTACTGGTCACCGCGGGCGCGGGCTGGTTCTTCGCTTGGCTGGCCGAGCGTTCCGGCAGCCTCGCCGCGCCGATGTTGGCGCACCTGGCCATCAACGAGTCGGGCGCCGTCGCCGCGCTGCTGGTGCGGCGGAATCGCTGCGCCACATGAGGATTGGTGCCGTCAGGGATTGATGGTGTAGTCACCCACCTGGCGCCCCCACACGTAGTCGACGACCAGCGGTGAACCGAGTTCGAAGTGGTTGTACGGGGCGATGCTGATGCCGGTGTCCATCACCAGCAGCGGCGCCGGCCAAAGTTCCCGTGTGATGGTCTGCCAACATCCCGGTCGCCCACCGGGCCCTCCGTGGGCGTTGGTCCGCGGCAGATTCTCCGGGTAGACGTAGGGATTGGGCGCCCCGGCGATGGCGCCCGACGAGCGTGCTCCCAGCGAGAACCCGTTGTTGCCCAGGTCAGCGGAGATCTTGGGGGCGACGTCGTGAAAGTTGCGGATGGTGCAGAAGATCTCGGGGCTGTACTCGTCGAGAAGTCGGCTGGTGCTGACCAGGTCTGCGGCCCCGCGCGCGAGATAGGGTCCGCCCCGGCCGACCGTTTCCGCGCCGGTGTTGCCCAACCCGGCCGCGGCCAGCAAGGCCCCGTCGAGGTCGCGCTCTTGCCGGTGCAAGGTGCGCGCCGTGGTCACGGCGTTCGCCAGGGCGTCCCAGAGGTCCGGTGCCGCGTCGGCATAGGTGTCCCCCAGGGTGGCGAGCAGTCGGACGTCGCCGCGGAGGCGGGGCAGTCGTGGGTTGACGTCGTCGAGGATCGCGTCGCCGTTGACCAGCGAGGCGCCGAACTCGTCGCCCAGCCCGGCGAGCGCCTGCGCCGCCCCGCTGAGGGTGAGGTTCACCTTGACGGGGTCGACCTTTCCCGTGATCTCGGTCAGCGTTTCGAACAGCGTGTTGAACTCGGTCGTCACCGACGTCGCGTCGATGACCGCGGCGGGCGTGATCGGCTGGGCCGCCGGTTCGCTCGGGGAGGTCAACGCGACGTATTTGTTCCCGAACACGGTGGTGGCCTTGACGGCGGCCGCCACGTTGGCCGGAATCAGGTGGACGTACTTGGGGGTGACGTCCAGGACCAGCTGGGCGGCGGGCTTGCCATCGCGGGTGATCTCCGAGATGGCCGACACCCGGCCGATCTGTACTCCGTTAAAGGTGACCTTCGAGCCGGGGTCCATCACCAGGCCGGCGCGGGCAGCGACCATGGTCAGCTTCGTGCTCGGCGCGAACTCCCCGCGAAACTGGAGATAGAGGACGACCCCGACCAGCCCCGTGATCAGGAGTGTCACGAGGCCGATGGTCTTGTAGTGGGGCGGCGGCCTCGAGCGACGGCGCTCCATGCTTTTGAGACCCTAGGGTATGGCCGCCCGTGACAGAGCCGATCCGGCGAAGACGCGAGAGGCCGTGTTGACTGTCGCGGACTGGTTGCGCGACGGATCCCACCCGGCGCCCGACCGGGGAAGCCTGGCGACCGCGGTGCGCCTGACCGCGCGCACGCTGGCTGCGGAGGCTCCCGGCGCCAGCGTCGAAGTCCGTGTCCCGCCGTTCGTCGCGGTGCAATGCATCGCGGGGCCGCGGCACACCCGCGGCACCCCGCCCAACGTGGTCGAAACCGATCCGCGAACGTGGCTGCTGCTGGTCACCGGGATGTCGTCGGTTGCGGAGGCGAAAACCGCCGGTGCGCTCACCCTTTCGGGCGCGCGGGCCGGTGAGATTGACCACTGGTTGCCACTGTTCGATATCGGCTGAATGTAACCCTGAAGTGCACGTTTAGCCCGGGGCGGGGAATTTTTGCCGCCCAACACGCGCTGTCAGTTGCGCGTGCTGCGCACCGTGCCCGTAGACTCTGTTGCGTCACCAATCGTTCCCCAGGGAGCCGCCGCATCGTGACCGTCTCAGGACCAGAAGCACCCGAGCAGGACCTGAACTCACCCCGTGAAGAATGCGGTGTATTCGGGGTCTGGGCGCCGGGCGAGGAAGTCGCCAAGCTCACTTACTACGGCTTGTACGCGCTGCAGCACCGCGGGCAGGAGGCGGCCGGCATCGCCGTCGCCGACGGATCGCAGGTGCTGGTCTTCAAGGACCTGGGTTTGGTCAGCCAGGTCTTCGATGAGCAGACCCTTGCCGCGATGCACGGCCACGTCGCCATCGGCCACTGCCGCTATTCCACCACGGGCGACACCACCTGGGAGAACGCTCAGCCGGTATTCCGCAACACCGCCGCGGGTACCGGGGTGGCGCTGGGACACAACGGAAATCTCGTCAACACCGCCGAACTCGCGGCCCGCGCGCGTGACGCCGGGCTGATCGCCCGGCGCTGCCCCGCCCCGGCGACGACGGACTCCGACATCCTGGGCGCCCTGCTCGCCCACGGCGCCGCCGACTCCACCCTCGAACAGTCCGCGCTGGAACTGCTACCGACCGTGCGTGGCGCGTTCTGCCTGACCTTCATGGACGAGAACACACTGTATGCCGCACGCGACCCCCATGGCGTGCGGCCACTCTCGCTCGGACGCCTCGACCGCGGGTGGGTGGTCGCCTCGGAGACCGCCGCGCTGGACATCGTCGGCGCGTCCTTCGTCCGCGACATCGAGCCGGGCGAACTGCTGGCGATTGACGCCGACGGTGTGCGCTCCACGCGGTTCGCCAACCCCACGCCCAAGGGCTGCGTCTTCGAGTACGTCTACCTGGCGCGTCCTGACAGCACGATCGCCGGCCGGTCGGTGCACGGCACCCGGGTCGAGATCGGTCGCCGGTTGGCTCGCGAATGCCCCGTCGACGCCGACCTGGTCATCGGGGTGCCGGAATCCGGCACCCCCGCCGCGGTCGGGTACGCGCAGGAGTCCGGAATCCCGTACGGGCAGGGCCTGATGAAGAACGCGTACGTCGGACGCACCTTCATCCAGCCGTCACAGACCATCCGGCAGCTCGGCATCCGGCTCAAGCTCAACCCACTGCGCGAGGTGATCCGAGGTAAGCGGCTCATCGTCGTGGACGACTCGATCGTGCGCGGCAACACCCAGCGTGCGCTGCTGCGGATGCTGCGCGAGGCCGGCGCCGTCGAAGTGCACGTCCGGATCGCCTCGCCGCCGGTGAAATGGCCGTGTTTCTACGGCATCGACTTCCCGTCGCCGGCGGAGCTGATCGCCAACGCCGTCGAAGACAAAGAAGAGATGCTCGAGGCGGTGCGGCACGCCATCGGAGCGGACACCCTGGGTTACATCTCGCTGCGCGGCCTGGTGGCCGCCTCGGAGCAACCCGCGTCACGGCTCTGCGCCGCCTGCTTCGACGGCAGGTACCCGATCGAACTGCCCGGCGAGACCGCGCTGGGCAAAAACGTTGTCGAGCAGATGCTCGCCAACGCCGCCCGGGGCGTCGAGCTCGAGGATCTCGCGCAAGACGAAGTGCCGGTTGTGCACTGACCGGAAGCCTGTGCCCAGCCGCCGAGGACGCTCGATACCGGCGGTCGGGGCCGACCGGTAGCCTTTATCGCGATGACGGATCCCGGAAAAAGCCCCGGACGTGAGCCGGGCAGTCAGGGCATTACCTACGCGTCGGCCGGGGTGGACATCGAAGCTGGTGACCGCGCCGTCGAACTGTTCAAACCCCTGGCCACGAAAGCGACCCGCCCCGAGGTGCGCGGGGGGCTCGGCGGATTCGCGGGCCTGTTCGCGTTGCGGGGTGACTATCGCGAGCCGCTCTTGGCGGCGTCCACCGATGGCGTCGGCACCAAGCTGGCGGTGGCCCAGGCGATGGACAAGCACGACACCGTCGGCCTGGACCTGGTCGCCATGGTCGTCGACGACCTGGTCGTGTGCGGCGCCGAGCCGCTGTTCCTGCAGGACTACATCGCCGTGGGCCGTACGGTGCCGGAACGGCTGAGCGCGATCGTCTCCGGCATCGCCGAGGGATGCGTGCGCGCCGGCTGCGCGCTGCTGGGCGGTGAGACGGCCGAACACCCGGGCCTGATGGAGCCGGACCACTACGACATCTCGGCCACCGGCATCGGTGTCGTCGAGGCCGACGATGTGCTGGGTCCCGACCGGGTCAAACCCGGCGACGTCATCATCGGTCTCGGCTCTTCTGGCCTGCATTCCAACGGGTACTCGCTGGCCCGCACGGTCCTGCTGGAGATCGACCGGATGAACCTGGCCGGATACGTGGAGGAGTTCGGGCGCACGCTCGGCGAGGAGCTGCTGGAACCCACCCGGATCTACGCTAAAGACTGCCTCGCGCTGGCCGCCGAAACCCATGTGCGCACGTTCTGCCACGTAACCGGGGGTGGCCTCGCGGGCAACCTGCAGCGCGTCATCCCGCAAGGGCTGGTCGCCGAGGTGGACCGCGGCACGTGGACGCCCGCACCGGTGTTCGCGATGATCGCTCAGCGCGGCCGGGTCACGCGCGAGGAGATGGAGAAGACGTTCAACATGGGCGTCGGTATGGTCGCCGTCGTCGCGCCGGAGGACACCGATCGCGCGTTGGCCATACTGACCGCGCGGCATCTGGATTGCTGGGTGCTGGGAACCGTCTGCAAGGGCGGGAAGGAAGGCCCGCGGGCGAAACTGGTCGGGCAGCACCCGCGGTTCTAAAGGGGCTGGTGACAAAGACTGTGCCGATGACTACGTCATCGGCACAGTAGCGACGGTCTCAGCGGCGCCAGTCGTCCCGCTCGGCCCAGGATTCGTCGAGCCCGTCCTCCTCCAGCTCGCTGGAGTCGTCGGCGCTCGTTCCCGACAGCTCGCGCTGTAGCCGCTGAAAGTCGGTTTGCGGGGAACTGTATTTGAGTTCTCTCGCAACCTTGGTCTGCTTCGCCTTAGCCCGGCCGCGGCCCATGGGGGAACCCCCTCGCGCAATAACGGAGCGGCCTAACAAGTAGGCGGCTCCGATCTCCTGGTGTCGTTATTGTCCTGTCGACAGTTTACCGTGCCTCACGGCCGGACGTCGTGCCCCCTGCCCGCTGTGGCGGACGTCATCGACGATTATCTCGCACCGCCCCGCAACCGTTCAACGGCCAACCGCCCGGCTCCCACCCCTTCGGCGGGTGGCAGCGAATCGGCGTCGATCGCCGCGGCCACCGAGCCTTCGGGACCGGTCGTCAGGGTGGTGTCCGCGGGCAGGCCGCGTTTGACGAGGGCGAGCGCCACCGGCCCGAGGTCCACGTGGTCGACCACCGTACCCAGCCGCCCGATGACGCGGCCGCCGGCCAGGACGGCGTCTCCGGTCGACGGTCGCTCCACCGAGCCGTCCAGATGGAGCATCACCAGCATCCGGGGCGGCCGACCGAGGTTGTGCACCCGCGCGACGGTCTCCTGACCGCGGTAGCAGCCCTTATCGAGGTGGACGGCCCCCTCGCCGGGGCCGCCGATCCAACCGACTTCGTGCGGGATCGTGCGTTCGTCGGTGTCGACACCCAGCCGGGGGCGCAGCGCGGCCACCCGGTGGGCCTCGTAGGCCCACACGCCGGCCGGTCGCAGGCCGGCCGCCGTCAAGCGGCTCCACCATCCCGCCGCCTCGGCGCGCGGAAGCACCAGGTCCAATTCGATCTGGCCGACCGGGCCGCCCGGCATCCGCCGCGCAAAGCCGCCGCCGGGCAACGGAACCGCGGTCGGCTGTGTGGGCAGAGCCTCGAGGCCGAGCGCGCCGAGCACTGCATCGTCGGCGAGCCGGGGGCCCAGGAGCGACAGCACCGCCATGTCGGCGGCGGACGGCGTCACCTCGGACCAAAACACCATCTTGCGCAGATACTCCAGCAGCGGTGCGGCGCGCCACGGTTCGGTGTCGAGGTACGTGGTACCGCCCAGTTCGGTTTGGATCCAGTGGTCCTCGACCCGGCCCTGCCCGTCGAGGCTGAGATTCTGCGTGCTGGCGCCGTCGGGCAGCTCGCTGACGTGTTGGCTGGAGATGCTGTGCAACCACGTCTGGCGATCCTTGCCGGTCAGCGTGATGACCCCGCGGTGCGAGCGATCCACCACCACCGCCGCGGTTTCGGCAGCGCGCTGCTCACCCAGGGGATCGCCGTAGTGCCATACGGCGCCGGCGTCGGGTCCGGGATCGGGTGCTGGTACGGCGCTCACAGCTCAACTCTACGGATCCGTCGCCCCGCCGGGATTGACGGCAAACCCCCGCGTTCGGGCGGCGGCACCGAGGTCCGCGCCCCTGTCGCCATCGAGGCGCGCGTCCGGACCGGTCAGGGCGGGGCTGAACTTGAGCGCCGTCACGAGTTCGTCGATCGCGGACTGCCCTCGGCCGCCGATGACAGCCTCCGAGAAGCAGGTTTCCAGATGGTTGTGCAGCACCACCCGGTTCGTTCGCTCGAGCGCCGACTGCACCGCGGAAATCTGCTTCATGACGTCGACGCAGTAAGCGTCCGCCTCGAGCATCCGGATGATCCCGTCCAGATGGCCCCGCACTGTCTTCAACCGATTGAGGGCGGCGCGCTTCTTTTCGGTCAGCTCGTGCGCCATCGCCCAGCCCCTCCCGTGCCCTCGCGACGGCCGCGACCAGCACCTCGCCAGTGTAGTGGCGCGTTACCCCCACCCCACCCTGGGTGGGGGTAACGTGGGCGGTGGCGGATGCTGGGCCCGTGTCGATGCGCGTCCGGCGTCGAGACGGAAGGGGCCGCCATGGGGGCTTTGACGCGGCGGGCCGCCCTGGTCGCGCTCGGTGCCGGCTCCGGGGCCGCCGTCTTCGGCTACCTCCTCCGTGGGGTCATGAAGTGGCCGATCCCGGACGTGCGGCTGGCCGATCATGACGGCTGCATGGGCGTCGGCCACGCGGACATGATGCGTTACGCCGAGATGTTCCGGCGGCACACGGAGATCACCCGCAGCGTCGACGACATTCCCGGCGGGGTGCGCACGACCACCCGGTCGAGCGCACCCGACCTGGTGGCCCAACTGCAAGCCCACGTCTCGAGCATGTATGCGCGACTCGACCAGCGCACTGAGGTCATGTGTGCGAGCGCCAGCCTGCCCACGCTGTTCCGACGGGCCGGCGGTTACCGCCGCGTCATGACCCTGACGCCGGACGGCGTGATCACCGAGGAGACCTCCGACGATCCCGCACTGACCGACGTGATCCGTGCGCACGCGCAAGAGGTGTCCGGATTCGTGCGCGACGGCATGCCGGCGGCGATGCGGGGAATGATGGGCTGCGACATGATGGGTCCCGGAATGATGGGGCCGGGGATGATGAACCGCCCCTGACGCTGTCGCGTCGACTGCCGAGCCGGCACCGCGCCTTCCGGACCCGCGATTAGGCTGCCATTTCATGGCCGGTGAGATGGGCGTGATCGTCACCCTGGACGGCAAGGCGCATCCGCCGGATGTGCCCCTGCTGCACGCCGACGACCTCGCTGTCGTTCGGGGCGACGGCGTCTTCGAGACGCTGCTCGTCCGCGACGGCGCGGCCTGCCTGGTGGAATCGCACCTGCAGCGGTTGGCCCAGTCGGCCAAAGCGATGGATCTGGCCGCCCCGGATCGCGAAAGCTGGCGGCAAGCGATCGGCGTGGCCGCCCGGCGATGGGCCGATCACACCACCGGCGAAGGCGCGATGCGGCTCATCTACAGCCGTGGCCGCGAGGGCGGCTCGGCGCCGACCGCCTACGTGATGGTCACCGCCGTCCCTGACCGGGTGACGGCGGTGCGGCGCGACGGGATCGCGGCGATCACGCTGGCCCGCGGGTTGTCCGCCGCCGGTGCCGACGCGATGCCGTGGCTGCTCTCCGGCGCCAAGACGCTGTCCTACGCGATCAACATGGCGGCGCTCCGTCACGCCGACAGCCAGGGCGCGGGCGACGTCATCTTCGTCAGCTCGGACGGCTATGTGCTGGAGGGCCCGCGATCGACGGTGGTGGTCGCCACCGAACCGGAGCCCGGCGGTGGCGACCGGTGCCTGGTGACGCCGCCCCCGTGGTACCCGATCCTGCGGGGCACCACCCAGCAGGCGCTGTTCGAGGTGGCGCGTTCCAAGGGCTACGACTGCGACTACCGCGCGCTCCGCGTCTCGGACCTGCATGGGGCCCAAGGGATCTGGCTGGTGTCGAGCATGACCCTGGCCGCTCGTGTGCACACGCTCGACGGGCGGCGGCTACCACCCTCGCCGCTGGCTGGTGATTTCGCACAACTGGTCGACTCGGCTGTCGTCTGTGATCGCTAAGCGCTGAATTGTGTTGTCGCCTCGCCCAATTACGGGTACGGTCGGCCGTACACAGGGAAGGAGGTGGTCCGCGAATTGTTAGCTTCATGGACATGTGAGGTGGCTGCGCGCTAGCAGCAGTGACTCGGATGAACCGGCCAATTGCGCTGGCGAATTCCCCGCAGTCACCCGGCCCCCGAGCTTCCGGTCTGTCCAACCAGGAGCTTTGCTCGGGGGCCGACCCATGTCACGACCCGGACGGAACGGAGCTATTGCTGCGCGACCCGGCCGGCTATCTGCTCGGCGATCCGGCCGGCCTCACCGGGCGCGACGTCCACCCCGCACAGCAACACGTCGATCACCACCTCGGACGCGGCGTGCAGCACGTGATGGCAAACCCGGTCGCCCCCGTCCGAAGGAACTCGCTCCTGCGCGATCCTGGGCGCGACGCCCGTCACCTGACCGAACGTGTAGGCATACGTCTTGCCGTTGACCGCCATCGTGACCGCCTGCCCCGCACAGGCTTTCCACTTCTCCGCCGACGCATCGACGAAGGCGCGGGCATTGTCGGCCGAAGCGAAGGTCACCACCGACTCGAACGCCCGGCGCGCCTGGTTCTCCCCGGGCGAGTGCACGGCCTGCCCCCGAGCCCCGACGAACCCCGTGGCGCCGGAGTACGCGCTGTCCTCGATCGGTTCGTACGCGCCGATGCAGTCGGGGAGGGACAGCGTGCCCCGGGTCGTGCGCAACTGGTCGACCTTGTCCGAGACGATCATGTTCGGGTCACCGACGATCGTGCCGATCTCCTGCGCGCCGAGCAGGTAGGAGTCGGGCTTGGTGGGGTTCGCCGAAGCGGTGGCACTGGGCGTCTGACCCGGGCTGGCCTTCGGGGCCGGCTTGCTGTTGCCGCCCTGGGTGGCCACCACGGCGACTACCGCGATCGCGGCCATGACGGCCGCCGCGGCCCCGCCGATGACGAGCAGGCGCTTGTTCGACCTCTTCGTCGCCGCGCCGCTTGCCGCGGGCTGGGCGGCGGCCGCCGAAGCGGGGGGAGCGGGCGAGGGTGCCGTGACGCGCTGGGTGGCCGCATCCTCCGGCGCCGGCGTGCCCTCCGCCGACCGGTCCCTGGCCTCGATTTCGGCGAGCACGTTGTCGATTTCGGTTCGGGTCCGGTAGGTGACGTCGTGCCGCAGGCGCAGCATCCGTAGCAGTTGGGCGATGTCGCCCCGGGCGCTCGGGTCGTCACCGTCCTCGTCGAACCCGGTGCGGAGCTCGATCAGCAATTGGGTCTGCTGCTGGGGGCTGAGTTCTTTCTCGGAAAGGGTGTTGCCCATCCGCGTGATGTAGCCGAACGGCACCGCCGGCTCATCGGGCAGCGGATCCGGCAGCGGCACGGGCGTGCTTTGCAGCGCGTGAACCGCCGTGACCAACTGAATGCCGGCATCCACGGTCGGATCCCGGTAGTCGATGATCTGCAACGTGGCAAGGGGATTCACCCGCATGCTGTCGATGTCGCCGATCTGCACGGGCAGGATCGGTCGGTTCAGCGCCCTGGCGTAGCGCAGCTCGGCCTGGCTCGGCTTGGACTGCAGCCAGTTGTTCGAGAGCGCGACGATGAACACGTCGCACGATCGGATCTGCTCGAGAATCTTGTTCCACCAGGACTCGCCGCCGCCGAGCTCCTGGTCGAACCACACCTGCTGTTGCGCGCGCCGAAGAGCGGTCGTCAACGCGTCGACCGTCGACCTGTCCTGGCTTGAGTAGCTGATGAACAGCGGCATCGCAGTCTCCTAGGTTGAGCGGGAGCGAACGAGCGGGGCGAAACCCTGCATGCGGCTATTGGACATGCGCCGATACCGTATCAGTGTCCAGGCCCATCGGCCTGCGGATTTGATTCGCCGCCACCGAGAACGCCCACTTCCGCGGGCGGCACGTATTCGGCGTAGCGGAGCGCGAATTCGTCTTTGGGGACCGGCCATTGCTCGCCTTGCTGCCCGCGCACGATCCAGTCGCCGTCGGCCGCCGCCGCGGGGCCCTCCAGGGTGTTGACGGTCTCGCCGGGCTGGGCGGGTCGCGCCTGGACCCTGCCCTTCCTTCGCCAGTGCCCGTCGCCCGCGGGCTCGTACGTCTCGCGGAAGATGTCGTCGCGCACCGACCAGACTTTGCCGTTTTCGTGCACCGCCCAGTCGCCGGCGCCGGCGCGCATCGTGTGCCCCGAATCCGACGTCCACGTCCACGGTCCGGTTTTTCGTTCCGCGGTGACCGTTCCCACCCGGGTGAACGAACGCCAGAGTGGGCGAGACCGGAAGCCGAGCTGGCGCAGGCTCCACAGCGTGCCCGCCAGGCTGCGCACCGCGGCGTTGAGCATGTCGGGGGTGCTCTGCACCACCGACCAGTCGACCAGCTTGTCATGGATCTTGCGTGAGTCGTCGCGTGGTGAACCGTATTTCCAGCCGTTGCGGCGGTAATAGCGGCACCAGTCCTCGTGTTCAGCCTGGGCCATGCTCATCGCGGAGCGCCGGTCGAAGCCCATCTGCGCAAGCTGCTCCAGCGGTGGCAGCCCCGCCATGTGGTGCCCGGACAACTGCGGCGGCGGGCTGCCCCAGGTGTTCCAGGTGTGTCCCGCGATCTGCTCCACCATCCACAGGGCGTTGCGCACCTGGCGCCGATTCGAGCCGCGATAGAACTCGCCGAGCTTGGCCCAGGGCTGGGTGGCCGGCGTCCGCGGGGCGGCGGCGGCGATCGTCGACACATACCGCTCGTGGATGAGCCGTGCGGCGCGCTCCCAGGTGTCCTGGACCTGCCCCTCACGGGTGTCGAGCACCAGGGAGTAGGACTGCAGCATGCCGACGACCTGAATCGAGTCGTCGGCGAGATTCGTATTGAGGTCCGAGACATACACCAACATCTCGGGGAAGCGGGCGGCCAGCCGAGTGCCGGTCGTCGCGCTGTGGGCGTCGACCAGGATCACCGCGCTGGTGGCCGGGTCACCATCACCGATCAGCTTGAGCAGGCCCCGTATCGTCGGCGGCTCGCCGATCGCGTCGATGGTCGGCCCCTCGGATATGAATCCCGCTTGCTGCCGGTAGAACTCGTGGTCGCGCAGGTACTCGTCGGCGTCCTTCTCGACGAGGGTGAGCGCCGGCAGCGGGACGGCCCCGGGCGGGGTGTAGAAGTCGCGTTCCAGCGCGCGGCGGGTCAGGTCGGCGCACAGAGCGAGCGTCAATTGCGAGGTGCCACAAACGAACACCCGCTTGACCTGCCCCGCCGCGACGATGCCGTCGAGCAGCCGGGCCGCGGTCACCTCGTACTTGCCGACCACGTCGGCGGCCCACCGGGTGTCGGAGCCGCCGAACTGCTGGGCGCGCCAGGCTTCGGCGAGCCAGGGGTCGTCCATCCGGACGATGAGAGGCAGCCGCCGCTTGTGTCCGACCTCGGCGAGCCGCCGACTGATCTGATCCAGCCACAACAGGTTGATCGCCGGGTCGGGCGCCATGAGATACAGCCGGGACAGGTGGCGCCACAGCCGCAGCGACACCAGCGTCTCCGGATTGTCGAAGTCCACCAGCACCACCCGGGCACCTTGCCTGCGCGCCCGTTGCACGCGGTCGTCGCCCGCGCCGGTGATGACGACCAAGGTGCTGCGGCGGTCGAGGGTGCGCGCGACCCCGCTGATCAGGGACTGGGTGTCGTCGTCGATCCCGACGATGACGGTGACGGAGTCGGCGAGGTTGGCCCGCAGGCGGTCCACCTGGGAGCGGAAGACGCCCACCACCACACCGCCCAGACCGGTGAAGATGGCCGCCAGCGCGGCGATCCGGGCGAGTTCGAGCCCGACCGGGGTGGGGGCGGGGCAGGTGCGGCCGCCAATCGAGAAGTCGCTGGTGCTGCCCTTGACCAGTTGTGCCGTCGCCATCAGCGGGGTGAAGAAGGCCGGGTGGTTGACGTCGTGGCAGCCCCAATACGAGGTCATGCCCAGCACGGCGCTCATGCTGATGAGCACAGCAATCACGGTGAAGGAAACCCCCACCATGCGGTGACTCCTGTCGGATCTGAACGTCAGCAGACACGCGACGACGATCACGGTCACCACGACCGCGAGGGTGGGCATCGATCCCGGACGGCCGAACCACGCGAGCCATCTCGGCAGCCCATCGATGAGGGCGGGCCGCAGCGCAAGCGCGGCCAGGTACGCGACGAGGAGCAGGCTGGTCCCGGTTGCCACCCAGCGCGGGGCGGCCGAGGGCGTCCTCGTGCGACCCATCCGCCGACCTACCTTTCTGCGACGGCGCGGAACTCGGCTGCTCGGACGACGAAACAGTACACGCAGAAAGGGGGAGCGGGGCCTATCCCGCGAACCGCGACAACCGCGCCGACAGGTGCGGTACCAGGCCGCCGTCGGCGTCGACCCGTTCCTCGACGTAGGCAAGGTCGCCGCCATCGACGATGCCGTAGAGCCGCTTGGCGCCACCGACCAGCACGCCCGACCGGCTGCGGGCCAGCGCGTCGGTCACCAATTCCCATGACGACTGGTTGCGCGGCCGTCCGTAGAACAATTCGACGTAGCCGGCCGAGTGTGCCAACAACAGCTCGATGGCCTGGGATTCGGTGGGATCGTCGGGGTCGTTGACGAAGCGCCAAAACCCCGTCTCACGCAATCCCGGCTGGTGGTACTGGCCCTCGTCGTCGAGCCGCCAGGACCGCGCTTCCCAATTCAGGTAGTCGCCGCCGTCGTGTGACACCACGATCTGCTGGCCGAACCGGTAGTCACCGTCGTGCGCGCGGCCCTCGCCCTCCCCGCGCCACACACCGACCAGCGGCAGCAGGGCCAGCAGGGCGTCGTGGAGGTTGGCGCCCTCGCGCAGGTTCGCGGTGTCCGCCGGAACCGGCAGATCGTCGAAGGACGGAATGTTGCGGGCCGCGGTCACCTTGGCGCGTTCGGCGGCGGCGGCCACCGCACGGTCGCCCGAGCCGGGCGGGTTCACCGATCCGTCGGGGTCCTCGCCGGCCGTCACGATTCGTCGGTGATGAGCCGGTACAGCGTGTACAGCGCGAACCAGGAAATCACCACGACGGACGCGACCAGCATGATCTCGAAGAAGAGCACCACGGCAACGAGTCTATTCGTCCCGCGGGGCTCCGGGCACATCCCGGTCGGTCAGGCGACCTTGACGTCCACCTCGTGGATGCCGGCGCCGGCCGGAGTCACGACGGCGTCGCCGTTGCCGATCCGCGACAGGGCGCGCAGCGTCCACGATCCCGGCGCGGCGAAAAAGCGGAACTCACCGGTCGCGGATGCGACGACCTCGGCGGTGAACTCGTCCGACGAGTCCAGCAAGCGCACGAACGCCCCACCCACCGTTTGGCCGTCGCTGTCCACGACGCGCCCGGTGATCACCGTTTCCTTCTCGAGGTCAACGCTGGCCGGCAACGTCAGTCCTTGCTTGGGTCCAGAGCACATATCAGCTTCCCAACTCGATCGGGGCGCCCACCAGGGAGCCGTATTCCGTCCAACTACCGTCGTAGTTCTTGACATTCCGATGCCCGAGCAGTTCGCGCAGCACGAACCAGGTGTGCGACGAGCGCTCCCCGATGCGGCAGTACGCGATGGTCTCCTTCGAATCGTCCAGACCGGCGGCGGCGTACAGCTTCGCGAGCTCCTCGTCGGACTTGAAGGTGCCGTCCTCGTTCGCGGCCCTGCTCCACGGGACGTTGATCGCCCCCGGGATGTGGCCCGGCCGTTGGCTCTGCTCCTGGGGCAGGTGTGCCGGCGCCAGGATCTTGCCGGAGAACTCGTCGGGGGAACGGACGTCCACCAGGTTCTTGACGTTGATCGCCGCGATCACCTCGTCGCGAAACGCCCGGATGGTGTTGTCGGGGGCGGCCGCCGTGTAGGAGGTCGCGGGCCGGGTAACGGTGTCGCTGGTCAGGGGCCGGCCGTCGAGTTCCCATTTCTTGCGTCCGCCGTCCAGCAGCTTTACCTGCGAGTGGCCGTAGATCTTGAAATACCAGTACGCGTAGGCCGCGAACCAGTTGTTGTTGCCGCCGTAGAGGACGACGGTGTCGTCGTTGGAGATGCCGCGTTCGCTCAGCAGTTTCGAGAATTGCTGAGCGTCGACGAAATCGCGCCTGATCGGGTCCTGAAGATCGTCACGCCAGTCCAGCTTGATCGCGCCGGGGATGTGCCCGACGTCGTAGATGCTGGTGTCTTCGTCGACCTCGACGAAGACGACGTTGGCGGCGTCGAGATTGCTCTCAGCCCAGTCGGGGGAGACCAGGACGTCGGAGCGAGCCATGGTGAGAGTCCTTTCGATCACTTCTAAAGCCGCGGGTCGGCGGGTCTATGCGGGTTGGGGGCCGCGGCGCAGGCGGGCGACCAGGGGGTAGATCTGGCAGCCCAGGCAGATGGCGAAGGCGGCATTCAGGAACGCGGCCACCAGGGCGGCCGCCGCGGCGATGACGCCCACCAGGAAGGCACCCGAAGCGAACCCGGCCGCGGCAACCACCGCAAAGACCAGGCCGACGAGCTGGGCGAATTTCAGGGGCGGCACGGGCTCGCGCTCCCGGACCGGCCCCAACCGCGGTGCGACGAGGACGGCGAAGAGCCGGCCGTACGGGTGACGGCGCGGACCGCCGACGGCGCCGACGGCGAAGATCACCGCCTGGACACCGAGAATGGCCGCGGACACCGGCGGACTGACTGCCGAGACGATGAGCGCGAGCACGAGCACGGCGGTCGTGATCCACGCGGCGAACCGCGGCCCGCGGACGTCGACGAGGCCCGGGTCAGTTGTGGTGGTGTTGCTGTTGGGCATGTGATTGCTCCTTGAAGATGCCTGTTGCGCGGAAAGGGGTGGGGGCACGCCACCGGGGACTCCGAGGCTGCTACGAGCGCGACGCAGAAAGGCGTGGCTGCTCAGCAGCTACAGCAGCAACAACAACAACCCGCAATGCGGCACAGATCGACTGCGCGGCGCTTGGTGAGCGAAGGCTCGAGGCGGGTTGGCACGCGGCCAGCTTACCCAATACCCCCGTCGTCAAGCCAACAGCGGTTCCAGCGCGGACCGCAGGTCGGCCGCCCTGGGCACTCCGGACGCGCGGTACCGCTGCCGACCCTCGACGTCGAAGATGAAGGTGGTCGGCAGCGACAGCACCGACAAGCGTTGGGCGGCCGCCGGGTTGGCGTCGAGGTCGATTTCGACGTGCGCGACGTCGCCCAGGTCGTGGCAGACCTGGTCGACCACCCGCCGAACCCGGTCGCACGGCCCGCACCATGGGGCGCTGAAGTGGACCACCGTCGGGCCACTGCTGGACAGGCCCAGTTCGGCCGTGTCGGGGTCGCTGCCGCCGGCGGGGCCGGGCTGCACTTCCCGAATGTGGCCCGAGCGGCGGGTCATCAGCCAGCCGACGAGGCTCGCCACGGCCAGGGCGGCGACGATCGTGACGATGACGGTGGTCATTCGCGCCAATCTCCCCCGCAAGCGGGAGGTGCCCCCACCTCAGCACTGCGTTCTGGATCGACGATCGCGCGCGTCATGACTGCTTGAACCCCTCGAGGGTCACCGTTACTCCCCGGGTGATGCCCTCGACGATCACGTCGGAGCCGCGCACCCCCTCCGATGTCGGCGCCACCCCGAACGGCAGTCTCTGATCGGGCAGCCTGAGAGTGAACGCATGCAGCACAGCGTCGCGCTTGTCGTCCGGGACCTGCTGGTTGGCGGTGTCTGGGCCCAGCAGGACCCCAGTCGGCGTGAACACCAGCGTCGCCTGGTCGTCGGGGGCGATGGAGAGGTCCACCGAGACGCTCACCCGGTGGTCGAAGTTGGCCGACTTCGGTGTCCCGCTGAACACCAGCCCGTGGCTGCCGGAGATCCCTGACTCGGTGGTCCCGCCGGTGGCGTCGTTGGTCTCCTGCGGCGGCGCCTCGACCATCAGATCGCTCATGCCCATGTAGCGGCCCAGGTGCATCGAGTCGATGATGATCCGGCTTTCCAGCTTGCCCACCGGCAGTTTCGCGTCGGGTCTGATGAGCCACGACGCGTAGGTCAGGTCGATCGAGTGCATCGTCGCCTCGAGCGTGGCCTTGCCGACGACCGCATGATCGACGGCGTTGGCCTTGATCTCGAGTTCGTTGTAGTGGTCGCGCATCGCCTGCGGAATGAACGGGAAAGCCAGGATGGCGACGAACGGGTCGGACTGCAGATTTGCCGCCTTGCGGACGGTTGAAGACAGCCGGTATTCGGCGTAGATGCTGGTCCCGTAGTCGACGCCGACGGCGGCGACCGCGAGCACGGCCGCGGTGACCGCCGTCGCCAGCGCCGCGATCAGCACTTTGCGCACTCGCATATTGTGGCGCAGTTGGTTGCCGTCGCCGCGCTCGGATCGCCCCGTGGCCGGGCTCACACTTACTTTTACGCCGGGCCAGCGGCCTGGTCACACGTTATCGTTAGATGACCTGGCCACTAACGCGTGATTGCGTCACCAATGGGATATGCCTTTCCCACGAGCTGGAGGGGCCTTAGTTGGAGCTGTTACTGCTGACCGCGGAGTTGCATCCGGACCCGGTCCTGCCGTCGTTGTCGCTACTTCCCCACACTGTCCGGACGGCTCCTCCAGAACCGTCGTCGTTGCTGGAGGCGGGCACCGCCGATGCCGTTCTGGTCGATGCGCGCACCGATCTGTCCTCGGCCCGGGGCCTGTGCCGCCTGTTGAGCACGGCCGGGCGGTCCATCCCCGTCCTCGCGGTGGTGAGCGAGGGTGGCCTCGTGGCCGTCAGCGCGGATTGGGGCCTCGACGAAATCCTGCTGCCCAGTACCGGGCCGGCCGAGATCGACGCCAGGCTGCGGCTGGTCGTCGGCCGCCGCGGCGGCCTGGCGGATCAGGAGAGCGCCGGCAAGGTGAGCCTCGGCGAGCTGGTCATCGACGAAGGCACCTACACCGCGAGGCTGCGGGGACGCCCGCTCGACCTCACCTACAAAGAGTTCGAGCTGCTCAAGTACCTGGCCCAGCACGCCGGCCGGGTCTTCACCCGCGCGCAGCTGCTGCACGAGGTGTGGGGCTACGACTTCTTTGGTGGCACCCGGACCGTCGACGTGCACGTGCGTCGACTGCGGGCCAAACTCGGACCCGAGTACGAGGCGCTGATCGGCACGGTGCGCAACGTGGGTTACAAGGCGGTCCGGCCGGCGCGGGGGCGTGCACCGATCGCCGACCCCGATGACGCCGACGACCTGGATGCCGACGACTCCGAGCCGATGGACCTGCGAGATCCGCTGGTTGACCCGTTGCGCAGTCAGTGACCTCGCCCGAGTGGCGTTCGGCGCTGTTAGCCGACGAGCAGCGGGAGGTTCGCGAATTAATTGCTGCGGCAACGAAATTCGACGGGGTCGCGCCCGTGGGCGAACAGGTCCTGCGCGAACTGGGACATGACCGGACGGGCCATCTGGTGGTGAGGGGCGGCGGGGCCCACGGGGTCGTCGGGTATCTCAACCTCAGCCCGCCGCACGACGGGGGCGCGGGCATGGCGGAGCTGGTGGTCCACCCCCAGAAGCGCCGACGCGGGATCGGCGCGGCGTTGGTGCGCGCGGCGGCCGCCAAAACCTCCGGGAGCAACCGGTTCTGGGCGCACGGAACGCTCGAGGCCGCCCGGGCGACCGCCTCCGCGCTGGGCCTGATTCCGGTGCGCGAGCTGCTCCAGATGCGAAGGTCGCTACGCGACAGCCCGGAGCCGGGGTCCGCTCCGCCCGGGGTTCGGATTCGTACGTACGCCGGGGCCGAGGACGACGCCGAATTGCTTCGCGTCAACAATGCCGCCTTCGCCACCCACCCAGAACAGGGTGGCTGGACCGAGGCGGAGCTGATCGAGCGGCGCGGCGAGCCGTGGTTCGACCCGGAAGGCCTGCTCCTGGCGTTCGACGGGCGGGGCAGGCTGCTCGGTTTCCACTGGACCAAGATCCACCTCGACCAGCCGGGCCTGGGTGAGGTCTACGTCGTCGGCGTCGACCCGTCTGCGCAGGGCCTCGGCCTGGGCAAAACGCTGACGGCCGTAGGAGTGGCCTCACTGGCGCGCCGGCTGGCGGGATCGCCAGAACCGACCGTCATGCTCTACGTGGAGGCCGACAACACCGCCGCCGTGCGGACCTACCAGGGCTTGGGCTTCACCACCTTCAGCGTCGACACCGCATACGCGGCGGCGGGCCGCGGCTGAGCGAGCCACTTCGGGCGCGCGGGCGCATACTTTCGCAGTGACTTGGCTACCTCCCTCGGGGTGGCCGGTGAGCCGCATTCGTCCGGGGCGTGTCAGGGAGCGAGATCGGTGAGGCTCGTTGGGGAGGGTGGGGCGCTGGCCCCGGTGGCTTTTGCGGTGGCGATGGCGCTCTGCGCCGGGACGACGGTGGCCTGTGGGATCGACGGCGGCCGCGGCGCCTCGTTGACCGCCGCGCGCGGATCCGTCGGCCCGCCGGCCTGCGGGGGTAAGAACACTTTGACCGCCGAAGGGTCGACCGCCCAGCAGCGCGCGCTCGCCATGTTCAATCAGGTGTGGGGTAGGTACTGCGCGGGCAAGAGCATCTCGTACAAGCCCAGCGGCTCCGGCGCGGGCCGCGAGCAGTTCATCGCCGGTCACGTTGATTTCGCGGCGTCGGACTCGCCGCTGGTGGCCGATCAGATCGGGCCGGCAGCCAAGCGCTGCGACGGCAACCCGGCGTGGGACCTGCCCGTCGCCTTCGGGCCCGTCGCGCTCGTCTACAACCAGCCGGGCGTCCCCGGCCTGGTGGTCAGTAGCGACGCCCTGGCCAGGATCTTCAGCGGCCGGATCACGACCTGGAACGATTCCATCCTGGCGGCGCTCAATCCCGGCGTCGCGTTGCCCGACACCAGGATCGTGCCGATTTATCGGTCGGACTCTTCGGGAACCACCGACAACGTGCAGAAGTATCTGACGGCCGCGGCTCCCCAGAGCTGGGCCAAGGGTGTCGGCACCGACTTCCTGGGCGGCGTCGGCGACGGCGCGCCCGGATCGGATGGGGTCGTCGCGGCCGTGCGCAGCACGCCGGGTGCGCTCGGGTACGTCGAGAAAGGCTTCGCCGACCAGGCCGGTGTGCCCTATGCCCGGATTGCGACCAGTGGCGGTGTCGTTCCGCTCACCGACCAGACGGCGGCCGGCGGCGTCAGGGCAGCCACGTTCGTCGCCGACGGCAACGACCTGGTGCTCGACCTCAACCCGATGTACAGCACTCAGGAGGCGGGCGCTTATCCGCTGGTTCCGGCCAGTTACGAAATTGTCTGCTCGAAGGGTTACGACCGGGACACCGCCGGCGCGGTCAAGTCGTTCCTCACCGCCGCCGCCGGTGACGGGCAGGCCACCCTGCCGTCGGCCGGTTACGTTCCGCTGCCCAACAATGTCAAGCAGCGGCTGGTCACGGCCATCGATGCGATGCAGTGACCGACGCGCGGCGCCCATCGGTTGTGAGGGGACGCGCCAGGCCTCATCCTGGTGAGCGCCACCATCAGGATCGGGGCGCGCCGGATGCGCCGACACTAGGCAGGAGCGTTAAGTGGCCAAGAGGCTGGACCTCAAGAGCGTCAACATCTATTACGGGTCGTTCAAGGCCGTCGCGGATGTGACCTTGTCGGTTCTGCCCCGCAGCGTGACGGCTTTCATCGGCCCGTCGGGCTGCGGCAAGACGACCGTGCTGCGCACCCTGAACCGGATGCACGAGGTGGTCCCCGGCGCCCGGGTCGAGGGCAGCGTGCTGCTCGACGACGAGGACATCTACGGCCCCGGTGTGGACCCGGTCGGGGTGCGCCGCGCGATCGGCATGGTCTTCCAGCGGCCAAACCCCTTCCCCGCCATGTCGATTGGCGACAACGTGGTGGCCGGGTTGAAGCTGCAGGGCGTGCGCAACCGCAAGGTGCTCGAAGAGACGACCGAACGGTCGCTTCGCGGCGCCAACCTGTGGGACGAGGTGAAGGACCGCTTGGACAGGCCGGGGGGCGGGCTGTCGGGCGGTCAGCAGCAGCGGCTGTGCATCGCGCGGGCCATCGCCGTCCAGCCCGACGTGTTGCTGATGGACGAACCGTGCTCTGCCTTGGACCCCATCTCCACGATGGCCATCGAGGACCTGATCAGCGAGCTCAAGCAGGAGTACACGATCGTCATCGTGACCCACAACATGCAGCAGGCCGCGCGGGTGAGCGACATGACGGCGTTCTTCAACCTGGAGGCCACGGGCAAGCCCGGCCGGCTGGTCGAGCTCGACGACACCGAGAAGATCTTCTCCAACCCGAGCCAGAAGTCGACCGAGGACTACATCTCCGGCCGCTTCGGCTAGGCGCTAACGCGACGCGGGCTTGGCGTCGTCTTCGGGGAGGCTGCCGGTCGCCTGGAAGATGACGCGGCGTGCCACCTCGACGGCGTGGTCGGCGAAGCGCTCGTAGAACCGGCCGAGTAGCGTCACGTCGACGGCGGCCGCCACGCCGTGCTTCCATTCCCGGTCCATCAGCACCGAGAACAGATGCCGGTGCAGGTCGTCCATGGCGTCGTCTTCTTCGCGGATCCGGGCGGCCTTCTCCGGGTCACGGGACAGCACGACCTCTTGCGCGCTGTTCCCCAAATCGACTGCCACTCGACCCATTTCGGCGAAATAACCGTTGACCTCTTCGGGCAGCGCGTGTTGCGGGTGCCGGCGGCGCGCGATCTTGGCGACGTGCAGCGCCAGCGCGCCCATCCGGTCGATGTCGGCGACCATCTGGATGGCGCTGACGATGGACCTGAGATCGCCGGCCACCGGCGCCTGCAGCGCGAGCAACACGAATGCGCTCTCTTCGGCGCGGGCGCTCAGCGTCGCGATCTTCTCGTGATCGGAGATCACCTGTTCGGCCAGCACGAGGTCGGCCTGTAGCAGGGCTTGGGTGGCGCGCTCCATGGCGATCCCGGCCAGCCCGCACATCTCGCCGAGCCGCTCGGACAACTCGTCGAGCTGCTCATGATAAGCGGTCCGCATATCGCAAGCCTACGTTCTCCACGTGGAAAACGGGCAGCGCAGCGGTTAATCTCGGCTACTCGCAGGTGGTGTCGGCGGCGTTGGTGACCGTCAGGTCCTCGGGAAGCTTGACCGGCGCGCTGCCGGCGCTGCGTTCGATCTGCATGCTGACCGACGACCCGCTCGGGGCGGGAGCGGCCACCGCGTTGAAGTCGGGGCCGAGCACCACCTGGACCACCTGCCCGTAGCCGGATACCCGCTGGACCTTCGCGTTGGCGAACGAGGACGCCACCGTGGCCGCGGCCTGCTCGTTGCCCGGCGAGAACAGGACCGTCGTCGTGTTCACCGAGCTCGGATAGTCGTCCGGGGTCATCACGTTGAAGCCGTTGCGCTTGAGCTGACTCGTCGCGTTGGCTGCCAGGCCGCTCTGTGTGGTCGCGTTGGATACCCGCACGGTGACGTCACCCGGCGCGGTCGTGGTGATCTGTTCGTGCTGCGCCTCGGGTACCGGGGCGGGCGTCGGCGTCTTCTTGGTGGTGGGCACCTTCGTGGGGCCCGCGGTCGGGCCGATGTCGTTCAGCGGCTGGGCGTTCTGGTCGTTCTCCTCGGGGAGCGGGTCGTCGTTGATGATGGCGTCGAAGAGGGCTCGCATGTCGGCCATCCGCGGCGGCTCGTCGCCGTTCTGGTCGGTCACACCGGTCGGCACGGTCACGAACGTCATGTGCCCGGCGGCCATGCCCTGCAACGATTGTCCGAGCTGGACGAGGTCCTTGGTCTTGACGTTGTCCACGTAAGTGTCGCTGATGAACAGGTTGACGACGTTGTTCAGCTTGTTGGGATCTAGCAGGGTGTCCTCGGAGATGAGCGACCGCAGCAGCGAGGACAAGAACAGCTGCTGGCGCTTGATGCGTCCATAGTCACCGTTGGTTTCCGTGGTGACCTGGCGGGCTCGGACGTAGTTCAGCGCCGTCGACCCGTCGAGGACCTGGCGTCCCGCGTGTTCGAGGACGGTGCCCAATTCGTAGTCGTGCAGCGGGGTTTTGGTGCACACCTCGACGCCGCCGAGTGCGTCGACCATGCGGGCGAAGCCGGCGAAGTCCACGGCAATGAAGCGGTTTATGCTCAGGCCGGACAGCTTCTGGATTTCCTTCACCAGACACTTCGGACCGCCGAAGGAGAAGGTCGAGTTCAGCTTGGTCTCCGTGTAGACCATCTTCGGTCCGAAAGTGCCCTTCTTCTCGTCGTAGACGGGCCCGTACTTACCGGTGTCCGGGTTCCAGGCCTCGCACTGGATGGGCGTGATCGCCAGGTCGCGGGGGAACGACACCGCGACCACCCGTTTCCGGTTCGCGGGGATGTTGACCAGCATCACGGTGTCCGACCGGGCGCCCCCGGCGTCTTCGCTGTCCCCGGCACCCATGTTGGCGTTCTCCCCGGCCCGGGAGTCCATGCCGACGATCAAGAAGTCCTCGTCGCCGTACTGCCCGCCGGGGTCGCGGATGTCCGACGAGTGGGGGTCGAGCGCACTGATCGTGTTGAGCCGGGCGTTCTTCGACGTGCTCCATTGCCAGGCCCCGCCCGTCATGGCCACCGCCAGCACCGCGAACAGGGCCGCAAGGGACCGCCCCGCTATGAGGATGGGACGGCGGCGCTGGCCGGACTGCGCGGCGTCGGCGGTTGCGGCTGCCCGCTTGCGTCTCCTCAGTCCGCGGCGCGGTCCGTCCGGTTCGGGCTGGTCGTCGTCGCCGGGGTAGTTGAGGGCGCTGAGGTCGGGCAGCTCCGAGACCACGCCGAGCGAGTAGGGCACCGCGTCGATCACCTGCGTGTCCTGCAGCTCGACCGGCAACTGAGGGGCGGGGTCCTCGTCGGCGGTCACGTGTCGATGGGTGGCCGGCTTCGGGGTGGCGCCACCGATCTTGGCGATCAGCTCCGCGACGGTCAGCGCGCCGTCGGTGTGACAGCCGGCCGTTGCGGCGTCGGTCTCCTCGGCCTCGGATTCGGGCTGGGCCTCGGCCGGCCCGGTGGGGGTGTCGGCGAACGGCTCGGCCTGCCAGCGGTGCAGGTCGTGATCGATGGATGGTTCCGCGAATCGCTCCCAAGGGGCGGCCACCGTCAGCCGTGGGCCCGGAGCGTCACCGTCGCCGGCGTCCGATGCGCGCTGGTGGTCAGGAGTGGCGTCGTGCCCGCCGTCACCCATGTCCTATCGCCTCCGAAACTCAACACTTCCGGACGTCGGGGCGTCCGCCGCGCACGTTTCTGTCATACCCGCCGCGGGGAGCGCGGCGTTTTCACGCTCGGTTGGTGGCCCGCTCGGATCCCCCACCGAAGCTCAATGCAACAAGGCCCACATCGTACTGAGTTATCGGGCCGAACGCGATTTCGGTGGCGGTGCGGGTTCAGCCGCCGGAGTGCATGACGTCGGCCCCCGACGGCACGGTGCAGTCGTCCGGGTCGGCCAGCCATCCCTCCGGCAGGGCGACGCGGGCGGGCGAGCCCTGCCGTCCCCGCGGCCCGGTGGCGGCATCGGGGAACGCGACGCTGCGGTCCAGGCGGTCCAACAGGGAATCCAGCTGGTCGAGGGTCTTGACCATCGCCAGATCCCGGCGCAGTTCGGACCCGGCGGGGAACCCGTGCAGGTACCAGGCGACGTGCTTGCGAATGTCGCGCATGCCCTTGTCCTCGCCGAAGTGCGCGGTAAGCAGTTCGCCGTGCCGGCGGACGATGTCGGCGACCTCGCCGAGCGTGGGCGGGGCGGGGGGAGGGCTGCCGGTGAACGCCGCCGAGAGCTCCGCGAACAGCCAGGGCCGGCCCAGGCAACCGCGGCCGATGACGACGCCGTCGCAGCCGGTGCTGGCCATCATCGCGAGCGCGTCACTGGCGTCGTAGATGTCGCCGTTCCCGAGCACAGGGATCGTCCGCACCTCCTGCTTGAGCCGCGCGATCTGCTCCCAGTCGGCGGTGCCGGAGTACCGCTGTGCGGCCGTGCGGGCGTGCAACGCCACCGCGGCCGCGCCCTCGGCTTCGGCGATGCGGCCGGCGTCCAGGTGGGTGTGGTGCTCGTCATCGATGCCAACGCGAAACTTGACGGTCACCGGGATCCGGGTGCCTTCGGTGGCCCGCACCGCGGCACCGACGATTTGCCCGAACAGACGCCGCTTGAACGGCAGTGCCGCCCCGCCACCGCGCTTGGTCACCTTCGGCACGGGGCAACCGAAATTCATGTCGATGTGGTCGGCCAGGTTCTCGTCGGCAATCATCCGCGCGGCGGCATAGGTGGTCGCCGGGTCCACGGTGTACAGCTGCAGCGAGCGCGGCGACTCGTCCGGCGCGAACGTCGTCATGTGCATGGTCACCGGGTGGCGCTCAACGAGCGCCCGTGCGGTCACCATTTCGCAGACATACAGGCCGCTGACCGTGCCGACCTTCGCCTGCTCCAATTCGCGGCAAAGCGTGCGGAACGCGACATTGGTCACGCCCGCCATCGGGGCCAGTACGACCGGGCTGGCGAGCGTGATCGAACCGATGCGCACGTTGAATTACCGGCGGCTCATCGCCAGCTTGCCCGCCGTCTTGTGCAGCTCGAAGGCCGTGGTCTTCTTGCCGGTGCGGGCCTCCCGCTCGAGCTGGCGCTGTTTGGAGATCTCGAACTTGTCGCACGCCGCCTCGAGTTCCTTGACCAGCACGGCAAGGTCGTCGCGCAACTCCGCCGCCTCACCGGTGAAGTCTTCGCGCTCGAAGATGCGCCACTTCTTGAGGACCGGCATGACCACGTCGTCGAGGTGGATGCGCGGATCGTAGACGCCTCCCATGGCGATGATCACGGCTTTGCGCCGGAACTCGGGCACCTGGAAGCCGGGCATCTGGAAGTGCCGCAGGATCAGGTGCAGCGACTTCATCGCCTGGTTGGGGACGAGTTCGAACGCGGCCTCGCTGACGTCGCGGTAGAAGATCATGTGCAGGTTCTCGTCGGCCGAGATCTTGGCCATCAACTGATCGGCGACCGGGTCGTTGCAGGCCTTGCCGGTGTTGCGGTGCGAGATCCGGGTGGCGAGTTCCTGGAAACTGACGTAGAGAACGGAGTCGGTGAGGCTGTTCGCGAAGTAGTGCCCCTGATGGTTCTGGCCGGGGCTGAAGCCGCGGTTGACCACCTCGATGCGGAGCTTCTCCAGCTCGACGGGGTCGACGGAGCGGGTCACGACCAGGTAGTCGCGCAGGGCGATGCCGTGCCGGTTCTCCTCGGCGGTCCAGCGGTTCACCCACTGCCCCCAGGCGCCGTCCATGCCCATGTTCATCGCGATCTCGCGGTGGTACGACGGGAGGTTGTCCTCGGTGACCAGGTTCTGCACCATCGCCACCTGGGCGACGTCCGACAGCCTGCTCTCCTCGGGGTGCCAGTCCTGGCCGCCGAGGGCGTAGTAGTTCTTGCCGTCGGACCACGGGATGTAGTCGTGCGGATTCCAGGGCTTATGCATGGTGATGTGCCGGTTGAGGTTCTTCTCGACGACCGGCTCAAGTTCGTGCAACAGCTGTAGGTCGGTCAGCTGGGCTGACATAGGGCCTCCAGTTATCTGTGTCTGCGGGTAGCAGTCAATATATCTGTGCCTCCCAGTAGCATCAAGTTTCCGCGCCGCGTGGCACGCCGCGATATGCGCCGGCTGCTAGAGGCACTCCGAGGGGTCTTGCCCCCTCTTTGCGGCTTGCCGGAACGGCTGCCGCTGAAACGCCTTACTCGGTTACTCCGGGCTCGGGCGAGGGCACATACGGGGCGGTCGTGGTGAACAGCATTCGGACGCAGTAGTCGATGAATTGCTTGCGGCTCGCGCCGAGTTGGCCGTTGAGGTAGGCGGTGAAAAGGCTCGACATACCGCCGACCAGGCTGGTCGCGATCATCTTCTGCAGCACCGGATCGCCGATCCGCGAGAGTTTGCGTTGCAGCAGGTCGACGAAATTGGGCATCCACTCGGCGCCCGACTGGGTCAGGACCGGTTCCACCGCGGGCGCCAGCAGGAGTACGCGGCCGCGCACGGGGTCGTCGACCATGAGCTCGACGAATTGTTCGACGGCTTCCTGTGGGGTCTTCGCGAGGGTGAGGGTATCCATCGCGCGTGTGCAGACGTCGTCGTACACCGCCTGTACGAATTCGTCGCGATCCGCGAAGCTCTCGTAGAAGTAGCGCTCGGTCAGCGCGGCTTTGCGGCATACCGCGCGCACGGTCAGCGCCGGGCCTCGGTCGTTGCCGAGCAGTTGCACGCCCGCGGCGATCAGGTTGTCCCGGCGGAGCGCCAGGCGACTCTCCAGAGGGACGCCGGTCCAACGGCTTCGTCGTTGACCCGTCGGCACATCGCTCCTAAGCTAGAAAATTGACAACGCACATAGTCAGAATTGTTGAATATGGGGATCTAATAGTGACTCAAGATACGTCTGCCGCCCGCCCGCGGACCAGCGGCTCAGCGCACGGCGATCCCGGCGGTCTCTCGAGCGGATGCCCGATGGGGCCCACGGGCTACGAGGCGCCGCCCGCCCCGCTCGGCCCCGAGTCGCTCACCTGGCGGTACTTCGGGGATTGGCGCGGCATGCTGCAGGGGCCATGGGCCGGCTCCATGCAGAACATGCACCCCCAGCTGGGTGCGGCGGTCGTCGACCATTCGACGTTCTTCATCGAGCGCTGGCAGCGACTGCTGCGCTCGCTGTATCCGATCGGGGGAGTGGTCTTCGACGGCGACCGCGCGCCGGTCACCGGCGCCGAGGTGCGCGAGTATCACACCGCCATCAAAGGTGTCGACGAGCAGGGCCGCAGGTACCACGCGCTCAACCCCGACGTTTTCTACTGGGCGCACGCCACCTTCTTCGTCGGCACCATTCATGTGGCCGAGCGGTTCTGCGGCGGCCTGACCGAGGCGCAGAAGCGCCAGCTGTTCGACGAGCACGTCGAGTGGTACCGCATGTACGGGATGAGCATGCGGCCGGTGCCGGCATCCTGGGAGGAATTCCAGGTCTATTGGGACGATATGTGCCGCAACGTGTTAGAGAACAACTGGGCGGCGCGGGCCGTGCTTGACCTGACCGAGTTACCCAAACCTCCCTTCGCTCAATGGGTTCCGGATTGGTTGTGGGCCGCGCAGCGAAAGCTCCTTGCGCCATTCTTCGTCTGGGTGACCGTGGGACTCTACGATCCGCCCGTTCGCGAGCTGATGGGTTACTCGTGGTCGGACCGCGACGAATGGCTGCACCGGCGCTTCGGTGATGTCGTTCGGCTGGCTTTCACGTTCGTCCCCGGGAGGTTCCGCAAGCACCCGCGCGCACGAGCCGGGGTCGACCGTGCTTTGGGCCGCATTCCCGCCGACACGCCGCTGGTGCAGACGCCCGCGCGAAATCTCCCGCCGTTGCGCGAGCGGGACGACCCGAAGCATTACTGCCCCAACGTGTCTTAGCCTCGGCGGGGAGACCGCGCGTCAGGGGTGAGTGTGGGCGTGAACGTCTTCGAGGCCGGCCTCGTGCACGTGCTGGTGTGTGTGCTCGGCGCCGCCCTCGTGGCTGTGTGAATGCTCGTGGGTCACATGGCTGTGCTCATGGGTGGTGTGCGCGTGCGAGTGCGTCTCGTCGCCGTGCTGATGCGCGTGCGCGTGCGGGGCGTCGTGCGGGTGGTGTTCGGTCATGTTGCCATCTCCCTACTGAAATGTGTTGGCGGGTAGGTCATTTTGTCGATCTGGAGCGGACTGCCTTCAGCTCGCCCTCGCTGCGATGATGGTGCGGGACGCCGGGCCCCGCGTGCTCGGCGTTGAAGACGGCGTCGATGACGAGTTGTCGCACGTGGTCGTTCTCGAGGCTGTAGAAGATTGTCGTGCCCTCCCGGCGAGTGCGCACCAGCCGCGCCATCCGTAGCTTGGCGAGGTGCTGGGAAACCGACGGGGCGGGCTTCCCCACGTGTTCGGCGAGCTCGTTGACCGACATCTCGCGGTGGGTCAACGACCACAGCACCTGGACCCGGGTGGCATCGGCCAGCATTCGGAACACCTCGACCACCAGGCCGGCTTGGTCGTCGGGCAGGCGGCCTTCGCTATTACCTGCATGCATACGCAGATAGTAACGAACGACGACTCCCTGTGCCACTATCGCGTTCAGGCCGGCGGGACGACCGTCGACCGGCGCCGTCCGCCATTGCGCTCGTTCCACAGCCGGTAGACATCGACGGCCGACTCCTGTGGTGCGTAGCGCATCGGCAGGCGCCGCCGGTCCCAGCTCTTGGCGAACTCGTCGTAAAACGTCGCCGTCGGCGACGTTTTGGCGCGCCAGGTCGATGGTGCGCTGGATGAAATCTGGCACGGCGACCTCCGGCGTAGGGAACATTGCGCCGGGTAGTCCGACCGCCCCGGTTGACCCCCTGTGGTAGTAACTAGCTTGTCTATATTTCTTTGGCCGGGAGGAAGCCACAATGGCGCGCACGGCTCGTGACCGCTGGGATCTCGCGACGAGCGTCGGTGCGACGGCGACGATGGTCGCCGCGCAGCGGGCGCTGTCCTCCGACGAGAAGTTGATCGACGATCCCTACGCCGCGCCGCTGGTGCGGGCCGTCGGGATCGACGTCTACGTCCGCCTGGTGAACGGCGAGATTCCCGTGGGCGGCGACTCCGAGTTCGACCCGCAGCGGATGGCCCGCGGCATGGCCTGCCGCACGCGGTTCTACGACCGGTTCTTCCTCGAGGCGACGCAGAGCGGCATCGGCCAGGCCGTGATCCTAGCGTCGGGACTCGACGCGCGGGCGTACCGCCTGGCATGGCCGGGCGGCACCATCGTCTACGAGGTCGAAATGCCCGAGGTCATCGAGTTCAAGACCGTGACGCTCCGCGACCTAGGCGCCGAGCCCACGGCCGAACGGCGCACCGTGGCCGTGGACCTGCGCGACGACTGGGCGGCGGCGCTGCAATCCGCGGGCTTCGATCCGCAGGCGCCGGCGGCGTGGAGCGCCGAGGGGCTGCTGGTCTACCTGCCGGACGAGGCGCAGGACGCGTTGTTCGGCAACATCACCGCGTTGAGCGCCCCGGGCAGCCGGCTGGCGTTCGAGTTCGTCCCGGATACGGCCGTTTTCACCGACGAGCGGTGGCGCGCGCACCACGACCGGATGAGCGAACTCGGCTTCGAGATCGACTTCAACGACCTCGTCTACCACGGTCAGCGCAGCCACATCCTCGGCTACCTGACCCAGCGGGGCTGGGAGACCGAATCGCACGTCGTGACGGAGCTGTACGCGGCCAACGGCTTCGTCTATCCCGACGACGACCTCGCGGCGGCATTCGCCGACGTCACCTACAGCCGCGCGGTGCTTCGCCACAAGGCGGGCTGACTCCCGCCGCGGCTACCGGCTGAGCAGGTCGTCCTTCAGCTTGCTGGTGAGCATCTCCTGGAAGACGGTGCGCGCCGGCTCGTAGAGGTCCTGGAACGTCGTCAACACCTCGTTGCGGTTGAACTCGGGGATCGACCCGGTGGGCGTCCAGAAGCTGTCGATGTCCAGCAGGAAGAACGGACCCTGCTCGACGGGCATGGTCCGGCGGAGGTGGTAGTTGGCGTCGAGCGCCTGGCCCACCCCCGGGCCGTAACGCACGATCATCGACCGACCCGGCTGGGCTTCCCGGTAGACCGCGGCGCCCTGCCACTCCGTCAGGGTGAGCCCGGCGGGGGCGATTCCCTGCGGTCCGAGCAGCGGCTCGGCGATCCAGTTAGCCCACTCGACTCGGCCGTCGACCCCGACGGGGACGTGCACTTCCAGCACGTAGCGCAGACCCAGGCGTTCCACCCCGACGATGTCCGACACCATGGAGCGGGCGTCGATGACCCGCATCACGACCTCGAGGAGCTGCTCGAAGTTGGAGTAGGCGGTGGTCTCGATGGTGATCGCCTGGCTCTTCATGGAGGCGGCGAGCGTGTTGTCGCGGTTGGTGTACCGAACGAAACGCTCGGCCTGGGGGGCCGGACTTCCCCCTGCGCCCATGCCCCACGCGACATCCTGGGCCTGGCGCTCGATCGGCAGGTGGTCGGTGAGCAGGCGTCTGAGCTCGCCGCTCGAAGTTTCGGTGAGGGAATCCGTTGCTGGGTGGCGGATTTCCATCGTTACCAGCGCTACGGGCGCCTTTGGGTGGGTCGCATCGACACTCATCCTGCGAAGCATAGTCAAGCCGTTTGGCCGACAAACTCCGGCACACCGCCGACCGGCCGAACTTCGCTCCGGGCGGCCCAGGATGGTGTCGACGGGCGGCGCGGGCGCAGCCGGTTCGACGTCGGACGGGCGGGGTGTCCACCGAGGTCATGCGCCATTTTGAGTGCCCCCACTAGGACTCGAACCTAGGACCTGCGGATTAAAAGTCCGTAGCTCTACCAACTGAGCTATAGGGGCGCGAAGATTCAGGATACTGGGTCCGAGCGCGGGCCCGAACGATGCTCGTTTGAGGATTCGGGCCGGCGTGACCTAAGCTGACGGGGCTCCAACGTATCGTTGTTGCGAGTACCCCGGAGTGATTCGGTTCTGGCCCCCATCGTCTAGTGGCCTAGGACGCCGCCCTTTCACGGCGGTAGCACGGGTTCGAATCCCGTTGGGGGTACGCGACGCGGTAACGCGGAGCAGTAGCAAGGCCCTGTGGCGCAGTTGGTTAGCGCGCCGCCCTGTCACGGCGGAGGTCGCGGGTTCGAGTCCCGTCAGGGTCGCCACTACGGCGAGGCACGTTTTCATGCCTTCCGGCCAGGTAGCTCAGTCGGTACGAGCGTCCGCCTGAAAAGCGGAAGGTCGGCGGTTCGATCCCGCCCCTGGCCACCAAGCATCTGTGCAGTTCAGCGTCTCGCTTCGCTCTGTCTACGAACTCGTCATCACCGATTCGGACTCGGCGATGGGGCAAATATGGGCCAAAAACGAGGTGCCGTCGCTCCTAACTCTGTGTCGGATCCGTCCCCCTCGACTCTTCGCTGTCTTCGACCAGCCGGTCGGTGATCTGCTCGGCTCGGACGCGCCGAGGTGCTCACCGCACCGGCGCGGTGGCCGATCATGATTCGTCGAGGGTGGGAAATACCAGTTCCGCAACCAAGATCTGCAGGGCCGCGGCGACCGGTATCGCCACCAGGGCGCCGACCACGCCCAGCAGCGCCGCGCCTATGAGAACGGCCACCACGGTGACACCCCCGGGGACCCTGACCGCGTGTCCGATGATTTTCGGCGTCAACAGGTAGTCCTCCGCCAGGCGGAATGCGATGTAGAAACCGAGCGTGGCGGCGGCGACCGGGATCGACACTGTCAGGGCTACCAGGGCCACCACAAAACCGCCGACCGATGACCCGTAGGGGAACAGATCTGCGATCGCGACGAAAACGCCGAGCAGCATGGGGTATGGGACGTCGAGGGCGAAACACCACGCTGCCGTGGCTGCCCCGGCGATCACCGACGTGAGCACGTTGCCGAACATGTAGTCGCCGACCTTGGCCATGATCTCGTCACCGATCAGTATCGCGCGGGGGCGCCGCGAGTTCGGGACGAACCGGTAAAGCACCGCCCGGATCCGGCGCATATCGGCCAGGAAGTAGACGGTCATGACCGCGACGATCCCGAGGTGTGACACCGCCCCAAACACCGACTCGCCGACCCTGACAAATCCTTCGACCGTCGAAGATCCCGAGCCGTGGACTAGATCGGTGATCCGTTGTTGCACGTGGAATCGATCGTTGATCCTGCCGATTACCGAGGAGTGGTTCTGGGCGTCCTGTAGATAATGTGGCGCCTGCTCGATGAATTGGCGTGCTTCGGCCACCAGCGGGGGAATCGCGGCCGCCAGAGCGCCCGCGATGATACCGACCACCACGACCACGACCAGGCTGACCGCCGCCCACCGCGGAACTTTCCGGTTCACCAGAGATGACACGGCGGGCTCCAGTCCCAGCGCGAAGAAAAGCGCCGCGCCCACCAACACCAGAACCGATGATGCGGAGGCCAGGATACGCACCGCTCCGTACGTGACGGCCACACCGGCGGAGGCCGTCAGACCGACGATGAAGGGAGAGCGTCGAGCGAACGGTTGGCCACGAGTGCCCAGGGGTTGTTCATCTGAACGAATCTGTGCCGCAATGTGTTCGGCGGCCGCAATTGCGCCCTCATCACCACTGTGAGGTCGAGCCACGCGGCGATGATGGCCCTGATCAGCAAGGCCGTGGTCGATAGGCTGACCTTTCCTGGCGTTATCCACTGTCTGAACCCCGATCATTAGTCAAGACAAGCGCGTCGCGTCCGAACGCCCCTCTACAATGACGCGCCGGTATCGCCGTCGTGGACGAATGCCACCTCTGGTTTCGAACCGGTCGCGTCGAGCAGGACACACGCGAACAAATCATCCTGGCCTCACGGATGTCACCAAGGGCATAGATTGAGTCCATGAGGCGCTGAGCAACGCGGCCGATGCCAAGCTGTGGCTTGCTGTCGCGGCTGCCATGGGGATTTCGGGCAGCCGGTCGGCTCGGCGCGGCGCTGGGCGCGATCTGGTGGCTCTTCCGGTTTCAGAGTGTATGGGGGCTATCGACTGCGGGTCGGCACAGGTTCGCGCACTGCACATTCACAGGGAACACGCCTTGTGAATTTCGGTCGGCAGCGGCGATGGGACGCAAATCCGGACCGCCGCGATGCCTACAGTCCCGGCGGTCCGGTCTGGTAGATCCTGTCGACGGACTCGGCTGATTCGGCGGGAACCAGTTCGTGGCTGCCCAACAGGACCTCGATGTATGCGGCACCGGGGTGCGTTCGCGCATGGTCCAATGCCGCGCTGAACTCGGCGTTGGTCTGGACGCTCGTGCAGTACCAGTCGCGGCAGCCCATTGCTTCTGGAAGCTTGTGGTACTGCCATGGGGCCAGCTTGTTGAAGTACCGGATCTTGGCGGGATCGCTGTTCCCCAGAACGATCTCTTCGATGCCGAAGATGCCGTTGTTCAGCAGCACGATGATGGGGTTGATCCCGTAATAGCCCATTGTTCCAATGTGATTGGCCGTGAGCTGGTGGCCGCCATCGCCCTGAACCAGGATCACGCGCCGATCTGGGTCTGCCAGGGCCACTCCCAAGGCCGCGGCCGTTCCCCAGCCGATGCAGCCCCACAGTTGCGCGTGCTGGAACTGCACCCCGTCAGGCAACAGCATTGCCGTTGCTGCCAGATCACAGGTCCCGGTGTCGGCGACCAGGGTGTCGCCGGGCTCGAGAAACTGCTCGAGTTGCGAGAACAGCGACAGGTCGGTCACTGGATCGCCCGGCGCGCTCGACGCGGGGAACGGTGACACGGGACGCGCGAACGCGGGCGCGGTGAATCTGGCGGCTTGCTTGGTGAGCGCCACCAGGACGTCCTTGAAGTGCACCGGCCCGTAGGTCGACTCGCCGCGGCCACCCGTCTCGGCGACGGCGCCAATTCTGACATGGTCGGGGAAAACCGTGATCACCTTGGCGGGATCGAGGTGTGCGCTGTACCCACCGGTTTCGCTGTCGCTGTAGACGATGCCACCCAGGTCGAGCACGAGATCCGCGCCCTCCACAATCTTGCGAACGTCGCCCATCGACGATTCCCCGTTGTACTGGCCGAGGTAGAGCGGATTCGATTCCGGCAGCAACCCCTTGCTCATCCCTGTGGTGGCGAACGGGATGTCGGTCGCGGCCAGCAGTGCTTCCAGTTCGCTTTGCAGTCCGTAGCGCGCAATCGTGAATGCGGCCAGGATCGCCGGCGATTGTGCCGTCGCAAGCCGGTCCGTGATCGCCGTCATCGCGGCGTCGAGTTCCTGAGCGTTGCTCGAAAACGTCGGCGCCTCGGCAAGGGGTACGCCGCGGACCGGCGTACCCACGACCGGCATCATCGCCTGGTCGGTGGGGATCTGGATGTAGGCGGGCATGCGTTGCGACAGCGCCTCGAAGATCACCCTCTCCATCTCCGGGATGGCGTTCTGCGGGGTGAGATATGCGCTCACACAAGCGGATACCTCGCTGTAAGAACGGAACTGGTCCAGGTTTCCGTCCCCGTAGGAGTGGTGCATATGCCTGCGGGACCGTGTGATCCGTGCGCTCGGGGCGCCGACCAGGTGGAAGACGGGCACCCGTTCGGCCTTGCATCCCATGACCCCGGCCAGCGCGGCGGCTTCGCCGACGTTATACGTGGTGCTGAGAATGGCGGCGCCGTTTATCCGCGCGTAGCCGTCCGCCGAGTAGGCCGCGTTCAACTCATTGCTGCAGTTAATCCAGCTGAGCCCGTCGAATTCCTCGATGGCAATGTCGATGGGAAAAGCGAAATCACCGGCAACGCCAAACACGTGCTTGATGCCCAGGGCTGCGAGTCGCCGCACCACATAATCGACCACTGACGGATTGTTGTTGGTTGCCGGACCGGCCATGGTGGATTTGTCCCTTCCCCTCGAGCTGATTGAACTGATCGCTTCGCCGTATTCACCCGCGCGGTGTTGGAGTCGTCAGGTGCCCTCCGCCAAGGACGCGTCGAAGCCCTCGAACCCCGGCGCATAGCCGGAGCGCTACTGCGCCAGCCGCCTGATCGTATGCCATCCCACCCCTCTGTATACAGGGCAAATAGGATCGTATATCGGATGAACGCTGGACGCGACCGCAATTGGAATTGGCTCGGCCGCTTGCCGTAATTGACGGTCCCGCAAGGAGTTACCGCGTCACGTCCTGGAGCCGACGTTCCGGACGGCGGTCGATCTGCGCCCCGGCGTGATGGGTGAACTCTCATGAGGCATGGGCGGGACGGCGCAATTCGTAACTTGCGAATGACCACCATGATCGGGCCATCGGTGTGGCGCCGTCCGGATCGACGCCACGAAACGGGGAGCGGGGCGTTACGAATAGCCATGGAAAGGTTCCGTAGCATTCCGTGCGTCCTGGCGGGTGAACATGTCATCGTCTCCGGAAAATGGGTCGCGATGGCTCACAGCCGGGCGGCAAGCACTTCGACGCCCCGACCGCACAGTTTTGGCAGCGCCCAGGGCCGGCCGGCCAACACCGAGGCGAGGTGGGCGGCCTGCCCGGTGACGGTGGGTCCGTTCGCGTGGTGCGACCAGTTCGCGTCGGCGGCAACCAGATTCAGCCCGCGCGCTCGCGCGGCGGCAGGCACGAACGGGTTGGGTATGCGGACTTGCGTGTCGAGGACGGCGGCGACGGTTGCGGTGGGTATCTCCGAATCTCTGCCGAGCGCGTAGGCGATGTCGAGTTCGTGGACGACGTGGTCGCCCAATAGCAGACGTCGGGGGAAGACGCGACCGATGCCGCGGGGTACCCTTGTCAGGGCGGCGAATTCGTCAATCAGGTCGTCGGGCGCACGTTGTGCCGCCACGGTGCGCGCCAGGTCGGTGTTGGTCGCGTTGAACGAACCGCCTCGCCGCACGATCGTGGTGGCGATCGAGCCGAGCGACGCCGTGTAGCCGACGACGAGGTGCGCCAACACGTCGTGATTGGTCCATTCGGTACACAGACTCGGTTGGGCCCACTGCGCGGCAGTGAGATTGCGCGCCAGCTCGGCGAATCGGGCGTCGTTGTCCCGCAGGGAATCAGTCGTTGCGGACATGCAACTGCTTTTGCAGAAATGTGGTTTGCTCGGTGAGCAACTCGGCCAGCAGCGGGGGATGGTAGATCTGGAAGTGATCACCGTCGAAGTGGCGGGCGATTCCGCCCGGGGCCGATCGCGCCACGTCCTCGGCGTGGCGCGGGTCCATCAGCGTCTCTCGCCGAGATACGCAAACGAGCAGCGGCGCAGAGATTTTCGCGGCTCGGCGCTTTGTGCTGGCCATTGAGATGCCGATGACGTCAGCAGCGGCAAGGCGGTTGTCGAAGCCCCCGTCGGGCGGGACGGTCGAATACCACCCTTCCAGGGCCCCGGGAATGGTGACCGCGGCGAGGCTGCCTGGCTCGCCCACGATGGGGACGTACCTGTGGCCGGCTCGGCACACGCGACGCAGCGCGTCTTCAACGATCGCTGGTGTCATTCGCAGGGCCCGCCACGCGCCGTTTCGTGACAGCGTCGCCGGCCCATGCACGATGGGGCATTGCACGACCACGGCCCGGACATCTGCGCGCTGACTGGCCACCCGGAGCGCATGCATCGCGCCAAGGCTGGTGCCCCACAACCCAACACGGTCTGGGTCGACGTCGGCGTGGTGCCGCAAGTAGTTGAGCGCCGCCTCGACGTCTTGTTGCTGGCGGCGCATCACGAACCGCTGCCGCGGCTGGCCGGCGGACTCCCCGGAGTGGCGATAGTCGAAGGCCAGAGTGGCCAATCCCGATGCCGCAAAGTGCTGCTCATACTGGGCCATCGACATCTCGTGGGTGGCTCCGAGGCCATGGACGAGGACGACTCCCGGATGCGGGCCCACTCCCGCGGGCAAGGTCAGCCAGCCGGCGCACCGGGTGCCGTGCGAATCGAAGTGCACCCTCTCCGTAGTGAGTTGAGCCCCCATGTGAAATCCTTCCAGAAATACGTACGGTGTACCTGTTGTACGATACGTACGCCGTACGTGTCAAGGGTTGTTTGGGTGGAAGGGCGGGTGGTGCGCACGATGCGGGCGCGGTTCACGATCGACGAAGTGCGGGCCAAGGCGATCCACATTGTCGACCGCGACGGTCTTGGGTCTCTGAGCATGCGATCACTGGCCGCCGCGCTTGGTACGGGGCCGATGACGCTGTACAACTACGTCAGAGACCGGGACGACCTTGAAGGGCTCGTCGCCGAAGCCGTAATGGCCGACGTCGATCTCCCGCCACGCTCCGCGGACTGGCGTGCCGACGTCAAATCCATCGCGACCGCGATCTGGGAGGCGATGCGCCGCCATCCCAACGCCGTGCCGCTGGTCCTGACCCGGCGAACCGCCAGCGATGCCGGCTACCCGCCGGCCGAGCGCCTCATCGAAGCCCTTGATCGTAGGCAACTCGACGAACGAGACCTACTCGCGGCATTTCGCGGGGTGCTCAGCCTCGTCATGGGCGCGGCCCAGGTCGAGCTCGCCGGTCCCCTGCCGGGAATAGACCGAGAGCAAGCCAACGCAACTGTCGCCGACCGCATCGGCAGACTGGCCGGAAGCCACTACCCGCGTATGGCCGCGCTCGCACAAACCAGCCAAAAGTCGACCATGGCCGCTGATTTCGAGCGGGCTCTCGACATGCTGCTCGCGGGCATCCAAGCTCGAATTCCGGCAGATGGCAGCGAACTCGGAGGGTGACGGGCAGGTCTCCCGGATGGACGAAGACATCGGGGTTCCGTTATTCGTTGCCTCGTCCCCGGGGTCCGAGCAGGCGATGCCGGGGCCGGCCGCATACGAGCTGCCCAGCGCGGCGATTTTTCGGTACCCGGCCATGATGGGCTTCGCCCCCTTTGGGAAGGTCGTCTCGGATATCTCGTACCGCTGGCCGCTGCGGTATTGGTCATGCCGTTGCCACCGCCGAGATTATCCCGTGCTTGGTCGGGCGTCGGGGTCGCGCGCTACCCCAGCAGCGGGATCAGCAACCTCGACGACGATCGGACCGTGTTGAGGCTGCTCGTGCCCACGCTGGCGTGCCGGAAGTTCATGATCGCCGGGGTCGACGGGTCCTGGTCGTCGCTGGCGAGCACCAGGCGGATTCGGTGACCCGCCTCGAAGCGCCGGGCATTAGGCACCAACGGGATTCGGTAGACGACATCCTCGCCCAGCGGAACGGCCCTCGGGTTGCGGCAGGGCAGCATCGGCGCGCCGGGGCGGCTGGCGGCCTCGTCGACCTCGCGCATGCTGGCGCGCAGCCACCCGGCCGTCACGTCGATCGCTTCCTCGTCGGGCGCGACGTCCTGCAACGTTGCGATCCACGCGGTGTCGATCGCCGTCGCAGAGGCGACCAGCCGCAGCTCGATGTCGCCGACCACGTCGATGTCGCGGGCCAGTGGCGCGCCGGTCCAGCTCAGCGTCGACGGCGGGTCGATCGCGCTCGGCTTGACGCGGCCGAGCCCGCCTCCCAGCACCATCAGCACGCGGCCGCCGGGTTCCCCTTCGTCGTCGTCTAGCCCGCCGTCGGCGCGCAGTGCGAGCTCACGATGCGGTGCCTGAGACGGCGGCCAGGAGTCGGCGGCGCGCCACTCGCCGGCGCCGGGCAGGAAGTAGCGGATCGGCGGGCCCTCGGTGATGCCCGTGTCGCGTCCCTTGAGCCAATGGTCGTACCAGGCCAGCGCCTCGGTGTGCATGCTCTCCCATGGCCACGTCAGGCCGAACCGGCCCAGCATCCCGATGCGCACACCTGTGTTGTGCGCCAGCGCCTCCCACGTCGCGAACGTCGAGGGCAGGTGCAGTGGCACGTTCTCCCAGTCGCAGCCCAGGTACACGGGAATGTCGATGTTCTGCAGCAGCGGGAGCAGATTCCGTTCCTCCCACCACTCGTCGCGCGCGGGGTGCTTGACCGCGGCCTCCTGCCACAGCTCGTCCCACGGGTGCGGATCGTGCGGCAGGCGCAGGAGCTGACGCAGCATGGTCACCGCCGCCTCGCCGTTCATGGTCTCGAACTTCTGGTGTAGGCGCTGCGTGTGCAACACCCGGCGCGCCAACCCGACCGGCTTGCTGCGCCACAACCCGTCGCTGCGTTCGGATGTCAGGCCCATCATGGCGAGGAAGGGTGTGATGAACGAGGAACTCAGCAGCCCATGGTGATTGGCGCCTTCGTAGAGATCACTCGTCACGGCGAGCGGGAAGATCGCCCTGAGGTGAGGCGGGCGCTCGACGGCCGCCTCGAGCTGGGTCATCGCGAAGTAGCTGATGCCGATCATGCCCACGTTGCCGTCGCACCAGGGTTGCGCCGCAACCCATTCGACGAGGTCGTACATGTCGCGGCGTTCCTGGGCGTCGAAGAACCCGAAGGTGCCGCCCGAGCCGCACGTTCCGCGGACGTTCGCGATCACGTGCGCGTAGCCCCGCGGGACCCAGAAGTCCGTGACGCCGGCCTCGATGAACCCGGCCGGGGCGCCGAGGTCCTGCATCTGCCGCGGGTACGGCGAGGCCGCCACCAGGGCGGGGAATCGCCCTTGGGCGTCGGGTCGGTGGATGTCGGCCAAAAGGTCTGTGCCGTCGCGCATTCCGATCGCGATATTGATGTCCGTGCGAGATGCGTACCGCGGCTCGCTGAGGTTGCGGTACTCGCGCCCGGTGGTCTGCGGACCGTTGAGTGTCCTGGAGGCGGCCATAGTTTCACCGTATGTTGAGATAAGTCTCAACGCAAGATGAAACTTGACGTAGGGTGGCGGCGTGGCGAAGCGATCGATTTCTCCCGGACCGCGCGACGAGCGCGGCGTGCTGGCGGCGCGCATCCTGGCCGCGGCGCGCAACGAATTCGCCGAGCACGGCTGGGCCGGCACGGCGATCCGGGCCGTCGCCCGCAACGCCGACGTCGACCCGGCCTTGATCTACCACTACTTCGGTTCCAAGGAAGGCCTGCTCGACGCGGCCACGGCGCCGCCGCGGAAGTGGCTCGATTCAGTCGTCGCCACATGGGCGGTCCCCCGGGCCGATCTCGGCGCGCGGCTGATCCGCAACGTGCTGGAGGCGTGGGACGACGCGGACGTCGGCCCGGTCTTGCGGGCGATCGTGCTGACCGCCGCGCATGAGCCCAAGACTCGCGAGAAGCTCCGGATGATCGTGGAGCGCGGCCTGATTGGCGAATCCACGCTCGGCGACGACGAGGCCGACCGCCTGCGTCGCAGCGGCCTAATCGCGAGCCAGCTCATTGGCTTCGCGCTCCTGCGCTACGTGTGGAGGATCGAGCCGCTGGCGTCGATGCCCGACGACGAAGTGGTGGCCGCGGTGGCGCCGAATCTGCAGCGCTACGTCGACGGCGACATTGGTTAGGGGCAGCGGCGGGTGTGGCGCACGGCATTTGGAGCCGCTAGCCCCGACAATGTTGGGATGGCTCGCCGGAGAAACCGGTTTGCGGCCGCGGTCGCCGTCGCGGTCTGGGGTGTGGTGCCCGCGCCGGCCCATGCGGACGTGCCGCCGGTCAGCGACGCCGCCCGCGCGGCCGGTTTCGTCGACGTCCGCACCGTCGTTCCCGACGGGGTGATCGACCTGCGCTACGCCACCACGAACAACTTCACGCACACGCAGTTGTATCCGTCCGACGCCCGGTGCCTCGTGCATCAATCCATGGCTCCCGGTTTGGGGGCGGCCGCCGCCGCGCTGCGCCCGCAGGGCCACCTAATGGTCTTCTGGGACTGCTACCGGCCGCACGACGTCCAGGTCAGGATGTTCAACGTCGTTCCGAACCCGGCTTGGGTCGCGCGCCCCGGCAGGTACGCGCACAGCCACGAGTCCGGGCTTTCGGTCGACGTAACCTTCACCGCCGTCCAAGCGCAGTGCCCGTCCGACCGACAGGTGAATGGCCTCTGCCTGGCCGATATGGGAACCGACTTCGACGACTTCTCCTCTCGCGCAACGGCATATGCGACGCAGGGGGTGAGCGCCGCTGCCCAGGCCAACCGTGCCCAGCTCCGCGACGCCATGACGTACGGCGGCCTGGCCCCGTACTCGGGGGAGTGGTGGCACTTCGACGCCCCGGGCGCCGCCGTCGATCGACCGATCCTCAACGTACCCGTCGACTAAATGTCCCATAATGTGAGATTTGCATTCCAAAATATGGGCGGCGGTCGGTAGGCTGCATCTATGAGCAGCGACGCCAAATACACGCACGGCCATCACGAGTCAGTGTTGCGCAGTCATCGGCAGCGCACCGCCGAAGACTCGGCGGCCTACCTGCTTCCCTATCTGTGCCCGGGGCTGTCGGTGCTCGACATCGGCTGTGGACCCGGGACCATCACCGTCGACCTCGCCGCCCGGGTCTCGGCCGGACCGGTGACTGCCGTCGACCGGTCCGCCGAAGTCCTCGGGGTCGCCGAAGCCGAAGCGCGGCGCCGCGAGCTGCCGAACGTCGCGTTCGCCGTGGCCGACGTCCACGCCCTCGACTTTCCCGACGACTCGTTCGACGTCGTCCACGCTCACCAGGTGTTGCAGCACGTGGCCGATCCCGTGCGGGCGCTGCGGGAGATGAAGCGGGTCTGTCGGCCGGGCGGCATCGTGGCGGCCCGCGACGCCGACTATGCGGGATTCATCTGGTTCCCCCGCCTCCCCGCGCTGGACTCCTGGCTGGACCTCTACAGCCGGGCGGCCCGCGCCAACGGTGGTGAACCCGACGCCGGCCGGCAATTGGTGGCCTGGGCCCACGCGGCCGGATTCGACGATGTCGCGCCGTCGGCCAGCGTCTGGTGCTATGCCACTCCCGCGACGCGCGACTGGTGGGGCGGGATGTGGGCCGACCGGATCCTCGACTCAGACCTGGCTCGCCAGCTGGTGGACTCACGCCTCGCCACATCCGCGCAGCTGGGGGCGATCTCCGCGGCCTGGCGTGCGTGGGCCGCCGATCCCGATGGCTGGTTGTCGATCCCGCACGGCGAAATCCTCTGTCGGGCGTAGGTCGACTTTCGGTCAGCTCGCCGAAGCGCGCTTTGTAGCATCAGCACGATGCGCAGCGAACAGGCTCCGGAAATCGGCGCTTCACCATCGGCCGTCGCGCCGCCGGAGGCCGGCTCCCGGACGCGCGTCGCCATCGCCTGCATGGTGGGCACGGCCGTCGAGTTCTACGACTTCTACATCTACGGCACCGCGGCGGCCCTCACGTTCCCCGCCGTGTTCTTCCCGAACCTGAGCCACACCATGGCGACGATCGCATCGATGGGGACGTTCGCGGCCGCCTTCGTGTCCCGCCCGGTCGGCGGTGCGGTCTTCGGCCACTTCGGTGACCGCTTGGGCCGCAAGGCCACCCTGGTCGCGACGCTGCTCATCATGGGGCTCTCGACCGTCGCGGTCGGCCTCACCCCGGGCGCCGCCACCATCGGTGCCGCCGCGCCGTTGATCGTGCTCACCTTGCGGCTGTTGCAGGGGTTCGCCGTCGGTGGTGAGTGGGCGGGATCGGCGCTGCTGGGTGCCGAATACGCGCCCGCCTCCCAGCGCGGCCGTTACGGCATGTTCACGCCGCTGGGCGTCGGCGTCGCCCTCGTCCTGACCAGCCTGACCTTCCTCCTGGTGGATTTCACGATCGGCGAAACCAGTCCGGCATTCACGCAATGGGGATGGCGGATGCCGTTTCTGCTCAGCGCGCTGCTCATCGCGGTCGCCTTGTACGTGCGGCTCAACATCGGCGAAACCCCGGTCTTCAAAGGGCAATTGGCGACCGCGCCGCCGCCGCGTGCGCCCATCGTGGAGGTCATCCGCTCGCAGCCCGTGAGGCTGCTGCTGGCATCGGGAAGCTTCGTGGCCGTCTACACCTTTGTCTTCATGGCTGGCACGTACTTGACCAGCTATGCCCACGGCAGGGTCGGTCTCTCGCGCAACTCGATCCTGATCGCCGGCACGCTGGGTGGTGTCGTCTGGACGGTGGCGGTGGTGTTCTCCGGCACCATGTGCGATCGACTGGGGCGCCGTCCGATGATCATCGCGGCATGGGTGTTGGGGCTGCCGTGGTGCTTTGCCGTCATCCCGTTGATCGACACCGGCAACCGTGTTCTGTTCGCGTTGGTGATTGCCGGCATCTACGCAATCGCGGGAGTCGCCTACGCGCCGATGGCGGCCTTCATACCGGAGCTCTTCCCGACCCGGTACCGCTATACGGGCGCTGGGCTGGCACTCAACCTCGCAGGCATCGTCGGTGGTGCGGTACCGCCGATCGTTGCCGGCCCGCTGCTCGCGCACTACGGCGGCTGGGCCATCGGCCTGATGATGGCGACCCTGGCGCTGATCAGCCTCGTCTGCACCTATTGGCTGCCGGAAACGCGGGGGATCGCACTCGGGGCTGCCCCTGGGACCCCTGCGAGCGGCTAGTGTCGTGAGTCATTGGTTCGGGTGCAGCCTTCGCTCCTGTTTCCGAGCGTGGGCCCTATGGAGGAAAAGTGTTGGAAATGTGTACTTTCCCCCATGTTCGACGTGTTCACAGCGGGATGCACGGCCGAAGATGCTGGTGCACTATTAGCGACTCACGACACTAGGAGCGGCCGGGCACCGCGGTCGCGCCCGAGGAGCAGCGTCATCTTTCCGGGTCATCGTGCGGTATTGGGATTCTCTTTTTTGCAAGTACGTTATTCACCGATGGATAATGCTCAGACGTCGTCGGGCATCCCACTGCGGGTCGCGTACGGGCCGGCGGACCGGGCCGGCGATCCGCCGCCGCCGGGGGAGTTCCTCTTCAGCCGGGGAAATTTCGCGTCCGGCTATCGGGGAAAGCTGTGGACGTTCCGGCAGTACTCCGGCTTCGGGACGGTGGAGGCATCCAACCGTCGCTACCGGGACCTGCTGGGCCAGGGCGGCACGGGGCTGTCGGTGGCGCTCGACCTGGGGTTCTGGAAGGGCGCCAGGGCTGAGCGAGCGCTGAAACCCGCCGAGCGTGGACTTGTTGCCGCCGCACGGCGTGGATGCGCGCAACAAGTCGACGTTGGTGGAATCAGGCCCGGCAGGCACCCGTGAGATGCGCCTCGGCGAGTTTGCGGAAGGCCGTCACCAGGCGGGTGCGGTCCCCGGCGCGGGTTGCCAGCACGACGTGGGAGGGCTCAACGCCCTTCAACCGAACCGTGGTGATGTCGGGACGGATGGTGCCCCGAAATTCGGGCACGATGGCGACGGCCTGTCCCGAGGCGATGAGTTCGAACTTGTCCTCGAGCGCATCGATGTAGGGTCCTTCCGGCGCGCGGCGCCCGTCGGGTCGGGGATCGATTCGCCAGTAGGCGCTCCACGCCGGATCGGAGTTGCGCACGCGCGGCATCGGCTCGTCGGCGATGTCGTCGAGGGTCACCTCATCCCGGCCCGCCAGCCGGTGGTCGATGGGCACGGCCAGCGCCCGCGGTTCGTCGTACAGGACCGTGACGTGCAGCCCATCGGTGGGAAACGGAAGCCTGGTCACCACGGCGTCCACCCGATGACCGAGCAACGCGTCCAGCGCCTGGCCCCAATCCAGATGCGACACAACGACTTCAGCGTCCGGGTGCTCGCGGCGCATCTCGCGCACCGCCGGCGTGACGATCATGCCCGTGGTGTACCCGATCGTGATGCGGCTGGGCTCGGCGGCGGCCCGCGCCTGCGCCGCCGCCTGCGCGGCCGAGCGCAGCAGCGCCTTCGCCCGGGGCAGGAACACCTTGCCCGCCTCCGTCAGCCGCGTGCCCTGCGGGGTCCGGTCGAACAATCGCACACCGAGCTGCTGCTCCACCCGGCGAATCTGGCGACTCAACGACGGCTGCGCGACGCGCAGCGCGGTTGCCGCCCGACCGAAATGCTGGTGCTCGGCGACGGCGACGAAGTACCCGACCAGGCGCAGGTCGAGGTCCACTTCGAGGTGCTCGGTCATGCGCCGATGATAACGCGCCACCATCGGCCAGGCACCCGTCCCGGCCTTCCCATCTGCCACGATACGGATTCTGCATGGCCTCATCTGAAAGAGGACTTGGACACCTGATCCCGGGCGGTCATTGACTGGACGGCGACCAACCGCGAAGGGAGCCACCAATGCATGTTTTTGTAACCGGCGCGACGGGGCATATCGGTTCCGCCGTCGTCGACGAACTGCTCGACGCCGGACACCGGGTCACCGGCCTGGCGCGCTCCGATGAGGGCGCCGCCGCCCTCACGGCGAAGGGCGTGGCGGCATATCGGGGTGAGCTCGACGATCCCGCCGGGCTGCGCTCGGCCGCGGCGGCGGCCGACGGTGTCATCCACCTCGCGTTCCGGCACGACTTCGACGACTTCCTGGGTGCCGCCGAAACTGATCTGCGCGCCGTCGAGGCCATGGGCGACGCCCTCATAGGCTCCGATCGACCGTTCGTCAGCACATCGGGGACGCTGTCGCTCGCGCTCTTCGGGCACGGCGGCGGCGTCGCAACCGAACACGACACGATGCCCGGGGGACCGCGCATCGACTCCGAGAACGCCGTGATCGCGATGGCCGAACGAGGCGTGCGCTCGTCGGTCGTCCGGCTGGCACCGTTGGTGCATAGCGACCTGGACCACCACGGCTTCACCCACCACCTGATCGCCACTGCCCGCGCCACGGGCGTGTCGGCCTACCTCGGGGACGGCGCCAACCGGTGGCCCGGCGTGCACACCCGCGACGCGGCTCGCCTGTACCGCCTGGCACTCGAAAAGGCCGTCGGCGGAACGCGTTTGCACGGCATCGCCGACGAGGGCGTGCCATTCCGCGACATCGCCGCCGTCATCGGCCGCCACCTGAATCTGCCGACGGCCAGCATCCCCGCCGAACAGGCCGGCCACTTCGGGTTCCTCGCGCTGTTCGCGGCCCTGGACAACCCGACGTCGAGCGACCTGACCCGCAAAACGCTGGACTGGCAACCCGAATGGCCCGGGCTCATCGAGGATCTCGATGCCGGCCACTACTTCGGCGAGTGAGCGCCGTGGCCGACCGGATCGTCGACGCGGCGCGCCGGGACTTGGGACCGGTGGGGGCCTGCCTGCCGGTCTCCTTGACCAGCCCAACGCCCTTCGAATCACAAGGCGTGGCGGCTGGCCGACTGGCGCGGGCCGGGTACAACGCCGTGTGGACCAACGAGGTCATCGGCAAGGACGCCCTGGTGCACCTCGCCCTGCTCCTAGCCCGGACCGACCGAACAGTGTTCGGAACGTGCATCGCCAACGTTTGGGCCCGGCCGGCTCAAACCATGCACGCCGCGGCGGCCCAACTGGCGGAGGCGCATCCGGGTAGGTTCGTGCTCGGCCTGGGCGTGGGGTACCCACCGCAAGCGGCGAGCGTCGGGCGGGAGTTCGGCAGCCCGCTGGCCACGATGCGCGACTACTTGGAAGCGATGGGCGAGCCCACCTGGCCGCCGGCGCCCGACGCCGCCTTCCCGCGGGTGGTCGCCGCCAACGGCCCGAAAATGCTTGACCTGGCGGCGAAGTTCGCCGACGGCGCCATGCCGGCCATGCTGCCCGTTGAGTTGACCAAAGAGGCCCGGCGGGCGCTCGGCCCCGACAAGCTTCTGGTTGTCGCGCTGTCGGTGATCGCGGAGGCCGGTGCAGCGCGCGAGGCGGTCGCGAACAGGCTGGGCGTGCCGTCGTACGCGCAGCGGATACGGGCGCTAGGCTACTCGGACCGCGAGATCGCCGAGGTGAGCGATGGTCTCGTGAAAGACATTGTGGCGCAAGGCGGCTCCGACGCGGTCACCGACCGGGTGAACGCACACATCGCGGCGGGGGCGGACCACGTCATTCTCTTGCCGCCCATCGGCGCCGACTTCGCGGCGGCCGTGGAACACCTCGAGCGGATCGGTATGGCTTACGTCGCGTAGCCCTTGGCGCTCCTCGCGGAGCTTGCCGCAACGGTCGTGTTTTGCCGAGAATCACGACCACCGCGGCGATCTCGGTGAAAGGCAGATAGGCAGAAACTAGTCCTTGCCGGATTCGGTCGTCACCTCGAGCAGCCGCATGGTCGGGGGTGGATCCAACTGCAGTGCGTCCGACATGCGCGGCCGGCCGGCGTTGGCGAGCATGTTGTCCAGAATGGTCTGCAGGTCGTCGCCCTCCACTTCGTAGATGGCGACATAGGGGCCGTCACCGCTGACCGGGCGCAGACGGCGCGCCGACACGAATCCGTCGAGGGCCACCAGCTCACCCAGATGCACTTCGTCGTACCACGCGTTGTACTCCTGCTCGCGCTCGGGCGCACCGGGTCGACTCTCAACGAGAACGATTCCCTTGGCCATCGCATGCGCCGAGAAGATCCTGGAGCTGCCCCAGCAGGCGGTCGAAAGCACCATTCACCTGAAACGCGCCGTGCTCGCCAGCCTAGACTACGCGCTGTTGGCCGAACACCAGTCCTTCACCACCGACGACTTCCGCTCTATCACCATCAAGCTCAATGCGGGGCAGAACCAGCAGACTTCGTGAGTAGCAGACCGTGGCCGGCGCGAGGGCGGTGTGTCAGCTGTCGGACCGCTGCCTTCGGGATCGGAAGACCTCCGCGGTGTCTACCCCGATGGCCTCGAGAACGGTCGCGATTTTGTGGTCCAGTGCAATGCCGACGGCGGTGACCTCCGGAATGCCCAGGCTGGCGAATGCGGTGCTCGGTTGGTCGATCGACAGAATTGCGGTGCCATCGGTGTCGCTGTGAATAAGGATACGCAGCGGTGCATACAGCAGTGCCTTCGGGTCGTGGCGATACATGGTTTCGGCGATTACGTGGTTGCCCACCAGGTATTCCACAGCGCAGGTGCGGTGCCCGGCCACGCCGAGGAGTTCAGTGGCGTCGATCCTCGCGTAGACGAGCAACTCGTAGGGCGCCCTGGCGGCCACCGCCTGTTCGATGTCGGCCCACGTCCCACCATTCTCGGTGAGCGCGCGAATAGCGTCCTCGTCGAACGCCGGTACCGCCTGCTCGAACGCGGCGCGAAATCTGTCGAAGGCGATGTCGGTGGGTACGTCGATGCGTGTCATCTGATGTTCGGTGATGTGACCCGTGAACGTGGACATGACGTTTCACCGCTTTCAGAATCGGGGCGCGTGCGCGTCGGGGTTTTGGGGAGACGCTTTCATGAAGCATTTGTTTTCTTCGGTTCGCCGACGGGTTTCGGCTCGAGGACCACAACACCGCGCACCTCGCGGTGCTCCAATTGCCGATGCGCCTCGGCGGCCCGAGACAGCGGCAGCACGGCCGCAGGTGTCGCCTTAATCGCGCCGTCGCGCAACCCGGCGGCAAGAAATCGCAGGGCGCGGACGATGGCGTCGGGTCGGTCGAAGAATCCCGGTAGGTAAAGGCCGATCAAAGCTTGCGACTTCGCCATCAGCCGACGCGGTTCGAACGGTTTTCCCGGCCCGCGGACCGAGCCCAACAAGAGGTAGCGGCCAAAGGGTGCGAGGACGGCGAAGTTCTGCTCGAATACGTCGCCGCCGATCGACTCGATGATGACGTCCACGCCGCGGCCACCAGTCATCTCGAGCACCCTGTCGGTCCATCCCGGCTCGTCGTAGGGCACCGCGGCGTCGGCGCCGATTTCCCGTACGTACTGTTGGCGCTCGATGCTGCCGGCCGTACCGATGACCGGCCGGGCGCCAAGTGACTTGGCGATCTGAACTGCCATGCTGCCAACGCCCCCGGCCGCCGCGTGCACCAAGACCGACTCGCCCGCGCGCACGGACGTCAGCTCCCGCAACAAAAGATGAGCGGTCACGGCTTGGCCGGCAAAGCCGGCCAGCGCAGCGAGGTCTGCGTCGTCGTCGACTACGGCGCACAATTCTTCGGCAGCGACCGCAAGTTGGGCGTAACCACCGCTTTTCGTCAATGCGACCACCGGCAACCCCATCAGCGCCGTGTCTCCGCCCGGGCCGACTGCGACGACTCTGCCCGCGACGGCGATACCGCCGATATGCGGCAAAGTCACCCCGCCGACACGCGTCTCCGAACGGTTATAGGTGCCCAACCGCTCCCGGATGTCGGGAAAGTTGACGCCGATCGCCTCTGTCGCGATGAGCACTTCGCCGGCGTCGGGAACCGGCTCCGCGACGTCGACGTACCGCAAGACCTCGGGTCCGCCGAACTCCGAATATTGAATGGCTTTCATCGCCGGGCCCTCCTCAGTCTTCGCAATCGACCCGACGAGACCAAGGCCTGGCGCAGGTCAAACCAAGTCATGACGGCATGCTCATCGGATCGTCGGGCGTATAGCTCCAGTAGTGTGGCGCTACGAGATCTTTCAGGCTGGCGTACATCGCTGAGCGGAACACGGCGAGCGCGGGAAACGGCCGGTATGCGACGGTCCTTGCGGCGATCAGCCCGTTCTCGTCATCCTCCAGCAGCTCCAAGGCCTCCAACTCGTGTCCCCCGACGACGCCTATCCAGTGCAGGAAGGTGGTGCGTTCGTCGAGTTTCTCCTCGCGGATGTATTTGCCGCTGCGGACGCGTGATGACGTTGCAAGTATCCGGCTCACCACGCTTCGTCCCATCACGGGCGCAATCAGCACCGGTGTGCGGAACTCGACGTCTTCGGCTAGTAGGTACGCGACCTGTTCGGGAGTGTTATCTCCCTTCTCGCGGAGGGCCCGAAACGGGTGCATTGTGACCTCTTCATTCAGTCGAATGTCGCCAACTTATGGTTCAGTGTTCGAATATTCAACGGCGGCCACGGAGCGGGCCGAGCATGTTGGTCGCTAGCTAAAAGTGGTTATTTGCCAATGACATCCAGGATTTTAAGGCTGGCCATCTTCCATTCTCCCTCTTCCGTATGGTTCAGTGAACGAACTAATCATAGTGACTCGAAGCGCCCCGCGCAATGGGTGGCCGGCGGCAGCGCTCCGAAGGCAAAGCAATAGCCCCAGGTGGCGTCCCGACGGTTCCCCTCACCTCTGACCGGGCGTGCGGTCCCGGCGCGGGATGATTCGGTGAGTGAATTTCGCCGGGTAGGCTGGCGGCATGGCTTTGCGCCGAACCTACGAAGAAAACGTGTGCCCGATCGCGCGGTCGTTGGAGGTGATCGGCGAACGATGGACGCTACTGATCATTCGCGACGCGTTCTACGGAGTCAGGCGCTTCAGCGACTTCCGTACACATCTGGGCATCCCACCGGCGGTCCTGACGGAGAGGCTGAAACTTCTGATCGACGAGGGGATCATGACATCCGTGCCGGCGCCCAGCGGCCGGGAAGAGTATTTGCTCACCAAGAAAGGTGAGCGACTGTGGCCAACCGTGTGGTCGCTGATGGTCTGGGGTAACGACTACTACCTCGACAAGGGTCTGCGCCGGCCGATGGTGCACACCGACTGCGGCGGTCACCTCAACGCCTCGGGACGCTGTGACCGGTGTGACGAATTGCTCGGACCCAAGGACCTGGAAGTGCATCCCCGGCCCCTGCAATCCGCCGTCCAGCGCGACGACCGTGTCAGCAGGTTGCTCGCTGAGCCGCATCGGCTCCTCGAGCCCTTGACGGATCCAGTCGGGCGGCCCCACTGACGACGGCCGGGTGTTCGGGCGTGCTCAGTCATGCCGCCGCAGAAATTCCCGCATCACCCGGTCGAATCGCTCCGGTTCCTCGATGAACGGCATGTGTGCGCTCGACTCGAACAGCTCGAATCGCGACCCCGCGATGCGGCGGTGCATCTCCTGCATGTGTTCCGGCACGCATTCGTCGTACCGGCCGGCGAGTACCAGGGTCGGCACCCCGATTTCGGGCAGCCGGCCGAAGACGTCCCAGTCGCGGATCGTGCCGACGATGTGAAAGTCGCTGGGCCCGAACATCGTCTCGAAAATCTCGGCGCCCACGTTCCGGAACGCGTCCTCCAGGTCCCGGGGCCACGGGCGGACTCGACAGAGATAGGTTTCATTCCAGGTGCGGATCGCCGCCTGGTATTCGGGCGCGTGCGTCGTGCCGGCCGCCTCGTGGCGCTCGATCGCGGACTGGGTCCGCGGGTCCAGCTCGGACTTCAGGCGCGCCACCATCTTCGAGAACTCGGGGATGGACGCAATGCTGTTGGAGATGATTAGGCTGGCGGGACGGGAGGTCCCGTCCAGCACGTACTGCTGAGCCAGCATCCCGCCCCACGAATTACCGAACAGATGAAAGCGGCTCAGACCCAAACCCCTTACGACGGCGGCCATCTCCGCAACCGAGCGCTCCATCGTCCAGAGACCCGGGTTCGGTGGGCACTTCGAGTTGCCGCAGCCGAGTTGGTCCCAGAAGATCACCTCGCGGTCATCGGACAGGCGCTCCAGCGACCGCAGGTAGCCGTGCGGTAAACCCGGCCCGCCGTGAACCACCAGCAGCGGCGTACCGGGCCCCGCGCCGACCCGCTCAAACCAGACGTCCCCGCCCGGGACCACGATCGTGCCCTCGGCCATCCCACCTCCCCGCCTCCCGTGATTCCTGTGATTCTGCAGGCTGAGGTCCAGCCCCGCGCGCCGACTACCTTCTGTGATCGTGGAGATTCGGATGGCGACACCGGAAGACGCCGAGGCGGTCGCCGGCATCTATCTGCCCTACGTGCGCGACACGGCGGTTTCATTCGAGACGGAGCCGCCCGACGCCGCCGAGATGAGGTCAAGGCTGGCCGGCACGCTGGTGCGATTGCCATGGCTGGTCGCCTCGGACGGCGGCCGCGTGGCGGGGTATGCCTATGCCGGTCCGCACGGCGCCCGCGACGCCTACCGCTGGTCCGCGGACGTGTCGCTCTACCTGGACCGGTCGGTTCACCGCAGGGGGTATGGACGCCGCCTCTACGCCGCGCTGTTCGAGCTCCTGGCGGCGCAGGGCTACGTCAACGCGTATGCCGCGATCGTGCTGCCGAACCCCGCCAGCGTCGGCCTGCACGAAGCCGCCGGCTTCACCAGCGTGGGCTTCTTCCCGGGTGTGGGTTTCAAACAGGGAGCGTGGCGAGACATCGGATGGTGGCATCTGCGGCTGCGTGCCCCATCGCGGCCGCCCGAGGAGCCACGGCCGTGGCGGGAGCTGCCCGAGCGCGTGATACGGGCCGCGCTGACCGGGCGGGGCTAGGACGGCCTCCGTTGCGACGAATGCTCTCCTTTTGAGCGAGTGATATTCTCGCCCATCCCAGAGCGGAGAACCCGTGCCCGAAGCCGCGATCGCGTCCCATCAGGACCCCTACGCCGCCGCCGAACTCCTGATCTCACCCCCGCGCCACAACACCGGCTGAACCGCTTTTTGTCCCCTAATTGGGGGAACGGGCGTTCATCCCATACGCGAGCCGATCGGTGGAGGTGTGCGCGGCCTCATCTTCCTAACGTGGTCTGTGTGTTTAACCGGCGGTCAACTCCCCTTGATCGCACCACGTTAGGAGACCCGGCTATGACCCAGACGCCCTCGGCGATCGTGCACGACCAACTCGAGCTGTACCGCCGGATGTGGGTGCTGCGCCTTCTCGACATGGCGATAGAGGAGGCGCGCATCGACGGCCTGCTCAACGTTTCCGTGCAGCCCGCTTTCGGTCAAGAAGCCGTGGCGGTGGGAACCAGCGCGGCACTTCGGCTGGGTGACATCATCGCCAGCGACATCGCCCATTGCCACCATGCACAACGGGTTGCGCTCGGGCTCCCGTTGGCGCCGACTATCGCGGAGCTGATCGCCACGAGCCCCGTCGCGGCCGGCCGCCCGGCGGCAAACGGGTTCGTCGCAGACTGGAAGCAGTCAATCTCTCCCGCAGGCGCTTTGGGACGGTCGATCCTGATCGCGCTCGGCCAAGCCCACTCGCAGTCGCGGTCCGCTGAGGGCAGGGTCACGGTGTGTGTCATCGGGAATCGCGAAGCCAGTTCGGCCGAATTCACGGCGGCCGCAGAGGTCGCCGTGTCGTGGCGCCTTCCGGTGGTTTTTGTCGTGGAGAACGTCCGGGACGTGTCCGGTGTGCGCCGTGTCGACCACATGCGGGCCTGTGAGGGCATGCCGGTGTTGTCGGTCGACGGCAAAGAGGTTGCGGCGGTGCGAGACTCGGTTCGTTACGCGATAGAACGAGCGAGCGCCGGCGATGGGCCCACTCTGGTCGACGCGGTCACCTATGACACGAATCACCCGTGCGCAGTGGAACCGTTGGTGGCCGCGCGGTGGCGGTTGACCGCCTTCGGCGTCGCGGACACGCAGCTTTACGGGGTGGAGCGCCGCGCCCGCCGACTGGTGGCGGAGGCGGAGTCCCTTGCTAAGGAGATGTCGGCCGACGGGAAGGGGCCGGTGCCCAAGCCGAACCCCTGGACGGCCGCTAGTTGAGAATTCCCAGCCGCATGGCCTCGGCGACGGCCGCCGCTCGATCGCTGACGCCGAGCTTTTCGTAGAGGCGCTGCACATGCGTTTTGACCGTCGACGGGGCCACATAGAGCTCACCCGCGATCACCGGAATGCTCTGGCCGCGTGCAATGCGATTGAGCACTTCCCGCTCCCGAGCGCTGAGCACGGTTTTCGTCGACTCCGCGCGGTGGCGGATCTCCGCGGCGAGGCCGGCGGCGAGCCCGGGTGCGACGACGTCGCGGCCTTCGGCGCAATCGAGCACGGCCTTGACGATGTCGGCGCGGGTGGAGTCCTTCAACAGGAAGCCGGCGGCGCCCTGCTCCAAAGCCTGGTACACGATCGCCGGCTCGTCATGAGCGGAAAGCAACAGCACGCGCGTCGGCAGCTCCTGACTGCGCACCGCCGCCGCGACCTGCGCGCCGTCCATTCGGGGCATTCTGTAGTCCAGCAATGCGACGTCGGGCAGGTGGACCTTGATCAACTCCAGCGCCGAGGACCCGTCGTCCGCCTCTCCGACGACGTCCACCGAGCCGCTCGACGAAAGGGCCCGCACCACGCCCTCACGAAACAATGGGTGATCATCGCCAACAACCACACGCACTCTCTGGGGCGTCGACGCGCCGGGCATGGCGGACAGTGTAGCCCGCAAAGCGATCGGCGTTAGCGGGATACCCGATGCGCACCTTTAAACGCCACCACAGGGAAGTCGACGTGGATGAGTACTGTGTTCGCGTGGCCATTGCCGGTGACGCGGAACTGGATCGGGTGCGCGCGCTTCACCAGCAGCGCTCGTACCGCATCGCGGCGATAGTCCGGATCGGTGTGGTTGGTCTGATGGTTGCCGCCATGGTGATCGGCACCCAACCGGACGAGTGGGGCCAGCAAAGCGTCTTGATCGTCCTCTACGCTGTCGTGGCGCTGACGGCTCTGGCGCTGGCGTTCCTTCCTTCCCGCCGGTGGGTCGCGCCGGGAGCCCTCGGTGCCATCGGCCGCCTGGGCCCGTTCGCGTTCACTGTGATCGACGTCGTCACCTTGACGGCCCTGCAGTTGCTGTCCACCAACGGCATTTATCCGCTGCTGATCATGACGCTGTTGCCGATCTTGCTGGGCCTCGACGTCTCGTCGCGGCGGGCCGCCGTGGTGCTCGCCTGCTCAATGGCAGGATTCGTCATCGCGGTGCTCAGCGACCCGGTAACTGTGCAAGCGATCGGCCTGCCCGAGTCCATTTTCTGGTTTGTGTTGTACGCCTTCCTGTGTGGCACCGCCTTCGTGACCGTTCGCATCGAGGAGCGGCACGCGCGCTCGGTGGCCGGTCTCAGCGCGCTGCGCGAGGAGCTGCTAGCACAAACGATGACGGCGTCGGACGTGCTGCAACGGCGGATATCGGAATCCATCCACGACGGACCGCTGCAGGACATCCTGGTGGTGCGCCAGGAGCTGATCGAGCTCGAGGCGGCCCTGCCCGGCGATGAGCGCATCGGGCGTGCGCTCGCCGGCCTGCAGGCTGCGTCCGACCGGCTCCGGCAGGCCACCTTTGAGCTGCATCCGGCCGTCCTCGAACAAGTTGGCCTGGGCGCAGCGGTGCAGCAGCTCGCCTCTTACACCGCGCAGCGCACGGGCATCGACATCACCACCAACGTCGACTACCCGGTTCGCAGCCAGGCCGACCCCATCATGTTCGGGGTGGTGCGTGAGTTGCTGTCCAACATCGCGCAACACTCACAAGCCCGCCATGCGTCGATCACGCTCGCGATCACCGACGCCGTCTGCGTGCTGGACGTGACGGACGACGGCGTGGGGTTCGGTGACGAGACCGTGGCCCGGCGCCTGGGCGAGGGGCACATCGGGTTGGCCTCACATCGGGCCCGGGTCGAGGCGGCCGGGGGAGCGTTCATCTTCCTCGACACGCCGGTGGGCACCCACGTATGCGTGGAACTGCCGCTGGCATAGCCGGTTTGGCGCTGTGGTCACCACCGCGAGCGTGGGCCCTGACCGGAAGAATTCCATCGAATCTTTCTACTACTTAAGGCCCACGTTCGGCGTTGCCGGCGAGCACGCCCCCGCTGCTTCAGGTCGACGGACTTCCCGGTGGCCGCGGCGTGGCCGGCACGGTACCCGAAAACCATCGCGGGGCCCAGGGTTCCGCCGGCGCCGCCGTAGGCACGCCCGGTCACCCCGTCCATCGCGTTGCCGGCGGCAAACAGGCCCCCGCTATCGGCTGGCCGCTGACGTGCAAGACGCGGCCGTCGTGGTCGGTGCGCGGTCCGCCCTTGGTGCCCCTCGCACCGATGCGGACCGGCACCGCGTAGAAGGGTGCGCTGTCGACCGGTCCGAGGGTCTGGGGTCGATAGACTCCGTGGCAATCGGGGGCGGCGTCGATGCGCTCTTCAACTTGGCTGGGGTGTCGTCCGGAATCGGGGACCCGTTCTCACTGGACCGTGCCGGACGCCTTCTCGGCTGCCCAAGCGCTGAAGCGGGTGGAATAGATGGTCGCGTCCTCGCCTTCCACCGGCACGATGCTTCGCTCGTCGATCACCGCACCGAAATAGGCTGCGGTCGGATCGGTCACCACGTGGCGCGGGTCGCCGGATGCAGTGAGGCGGTTCCGAATAAAGTCGTCCATCCCAGACTTGTCGGGGCCCGCGATGTTCACGATCCCGTTGAGCGGCTCACCGATCGTCACCTGAGTGACGGCCGCGGCGACGTCCCGGGCGGCTATGGGCTGGAAGGCCCCGTGGGGCAACCGCACCGTGTCTCCGTCCGTCGCCGAATCGGCGATGGCGTCGACGAATTCGAAGAACTGCGTCGCGCGCACGATGGAGTACGGGGCACCCGATTCCTTGATGAGCTTCTCCTGGGAGACTTTCGCCCGCATGTACCCGCTGTCCTGGGCGCGGTCGGCGCCCACGATCGACAGCGCGACGTGGTGGCGGACGCCGGCGGCGCGTTCGGCCGCGAGCAGGTTCTCTGTCGAGGTGGTGAAGAAATGCATGACGGGTTCGTCGTCGAACGACGGCGAGTTGGAGACGTCCACCACCGTGGCGGCGCCCGCCACCGCTTCGGCGAGTCCCTCGCCCGTGACGGTGTCGACCCCCGAGCGCGGCGAGGCGGAAACGGCGTCGTGCCCGAGTTCCGCCAGATTGGCGACGACCTGGGAGCCGATCAGCCCGCTGCCTCCGATGACCAGGATTCTCACGGTTGAGCCCTCCCGCCTGCTGCTCGCTGCTAACGCCAGCGGGTCCAGTGTCCCGAGCATATGGCCACCACCTTCCGGAAAGCGAGAGCGCGGGCAATATCGCATTTGCTGGCCGCGCCGGATAAGAGCCCGGTGCCCGTGTGCCGGCGGCCCACCCGGCGAAACCGGGAGCTCGAGCCGGTCCCGGCTTAAATCAACTGCTTGGCCTAACCACGAACGCGCCGATAACTCGTGGTGTGGTCAACGATCTTGCGGGCAGGGTGGCCATCGTCACCGGCGGTGCGTCGGGCATCGGCCGGGCAACCGTCGAGCGGTTCCTGGCCGAAGGGGCGCGGGTCGTCATGGCCGACGTGCAAACCGACGTGGGCGAGGAGTTGTCGTCCGTCACCGGGCCGAGGCGCAGGGTTGACCGACCGGGCTCGCTCAGGCCTCGTCCGCGGGATGACCCGCCCGGCTTTCCAACCGCAGGCGCGCCAGCGCCGTCGCCTGCTCGAAGTCCGACGCCCCGGACCTCTCCTCGGCAACGCTGCACGAATGCGTCAGCACGTTCAGCACGGCCTCCCCGGGCAGCTCGGGGAACTGGCGGCCGAGCGTCTCCGCGGCGTTCCTCAGCTGGGCCAACTTGACGGACGCGGTTGCGGGCGGGGGCGGAACCACGCGCGTGACGTCCTGCACGTGGTGCAGCACGGCGACGGTTTTGCCCTCGTCGTGGATGGGGGAGTTCACCGGCGTCCAGACCCGATAGACGAACTCGCCCGAGGCCTGCCGATCGGGAATGTCGTAACGCTGCACCCCTATCCAGTGCCGGGCTCCGCGCCGGAACACCAATTCGATCGAGGCCGACACGTTGGCGACACCGTCCGCGTGGGGGTCTGAGGGATTGTCCGGGAAGGTATCGAAGAGCATTCGGCCGACAAGGGCATCGCGCGGGTGCGCCGTCACCTGTTCGTAGGCGTGGTTGACCGCGCGGATGCGCAGGTCGCCATCAACCAGCAAATTCGGTGCCATTTTGGTCCGGAACCAGGCGGTTTCCTCGATTGCCGACACCCGACCGGCTGACAACATGCTTTCCCCTACCGGTAGTTCATCACCCGGACACCGGGTTGATGCCGCCAGGTCACACCCATCGTTACCGATCGTCGGTGCGGGTGGCGAGGGACCTTTGTCACGCATCGGCCGTCGCACGGCACCCGACGACGTCCGCATGGACTAAATCAATCGATTGACTTAATCAGGGGTGCGCGGTTGACTGGCCGGGTGACCACCGCCCGCAGGGCCGTTCGCACGGATCGGGCCAGCTCGACCCAGGAGGCGATCCTGGTGGCCGCCGAGCGGCTCTACGCGGAACACGGCATATTCGCGGTGTCCAACCGGCAGGTGAGCGAGGCGGCCGGACAAGGCAACAACGCCGCCGTGGGCTATCACTTCGGCACCAAGGCGGACCTGGTGCGCGCCATCGAGGAGAAGCACCGCCGCTTAGTTGAGCGGCTCCGCGTGCGGATGGTCGCAGACCTGTCCGCCGCGGGCACCGAGAACGATCGTTTCGCCGAATTGCGAGAGTGGGTGGCCTGTCTCGTGTGCCCGCTGACCGAGCATCTGGACGAGCTGGGCAATCCCACGTGGTTTGCGCGATTTGCGGCCCAGGCCATGACCGACCCGGTGTACTACAACATCATCGTCAAGGGCGCCCTCAGCTCGCCGTCGCTGGTTCAGGTCGTCGAGGGCATCAACCGCTGCCTGCCCGACCTGCCGGTCGAGGTGCACTTCGAACGCAACATCATGGCCCGCAATCTGCTGATGCACACCTGCGCCGACCGTGAGCGTGCGCTTGCCGCGGGTGCGTCCCCATCCCACCGTTCCTGGCGTGCCGCGGCGTTCGGCCTGATCGACGCGATTGTGGGCTTGTGGCTGGCACCCGTCACGCCGTACCAGTGAGGCCTGGTGGATGAAAGTTACTGTAAAATAAGATATTTGCTCAATCCGAGTCCGTCCCCGAGCAGGCCGATGGCGCACGCCGAGCGGCGGCCGCCTGCTCCGCCCTGGCAATCCACGTCGAGGAATGAAATTCCCGAAGCAATCACTAGCACTGGGATTTCGGCCAGCGACCCGGAGATGCCGGACTGTCCGATGCCGCGGTTGGCGAGCGGCCCATTCGTCCCGCCGCCGGACGTCATGGCGCTGGCCGCGGCGGCGCCGTTGTCGCGGGTCCGGATCTGGGACGGCAGCACGGCCTGGCTCATTACCGGCTACGAGCAAGTGCGCGAGCTGTTTTCGGACTCGACGGTGAGCGTCGATGATCGGGTGCGCGAATTTCCGCACTGGAACGCGGGCATGCTGGCCACTGTGCACAAGCGCCCGCGGCGGGTCGCGCGACAGTTGGTGGCGCTCACCGAGGGACTCGCGCAGCTCGGCGTCGACGCGGCGACCGCACGGATCGGCAATGTCGTGCGGTCCAGGCCATGTCGATGAGATCGCCGGTGCCGCGGTCTTTCTGGCGTCGGACATGTCGGCCTACCTGACCGGTCAGACCATGCATGTCGACGACGGGACGCACGTCGCCGGCGGCTGGTATCACGACCTGCACACTGGTGAGTACCGACTGGGGCCGTCGGGCCAACCGGACGACGCCGGCTAGTGAGTCCACCCATCGGCGGCTTGTTCGTCGAACGTGCGGTCAATCCGCTCGAACCTGCGCCGTACCGAGGCCCGCGCAGCTTCGTGCGGCAAGACGTAGAGGCGGTTGGCCAGAATGGCATCGGCCGTCAGCCGGGCCACGTCCTCGACTCGTACACCCTCGTCTTGCGTCGGTAAATCTTCCGGGGCGCCCTCGGGCGATGACGCCAGCCCGTAATCCGCGCCGCGGATGCGTTCCGAGTTGGACACCAGCTTCGTCTCGACGACCATCGGGCACAGCACGGACACCCCGATCCCGTCCGATTTCACTTCACGGGCAAGTGTTTCGGCCAGACCGACGACGCCATACTTGGCCACGCCGTACGCCCCGAGGCCGGCGTTGGGCACCAGCCCGGCGAAGGATGCGGTGAAGGCGATGTGGCCGCCCGTACCCTGGGCGAGCAACCTCGGCACGAACGCCTCCACGGCGTGTATGGAGCCCCACAGATCGATGTCGATCACCCACTTCCAGTCGTCGTGGGTCATCTGCGCGAGCGGACCGGCGACGACTATGCCGGCATTGCTGAACACGACGTCGACGCTGCCGAGAAGGCGGAACGCCTCGTCCGCGAGGTGGCGCATCTCCGCAAGGTGGCGGACGTCGCACATGACGCCGTGCGCATCGAAACCCTGGGCGCCCAAATGTGCCACCGCCCGCTCCAGCGACGGCCTGTCGACGTCGGCCAACACGACCCTGGCCCCGCGGCGGGCGAACTCGCTCGCCGTCGCCAAGCCGATGCCACTCGCGCCGCCGGTGACCACCGCGCCGCGGCCTTCGAATCCGTCCATGAGACGGACCCTATTTCAGGCAGCTGCCCGCATCGACCGGGAGGGTCACACCGGTGACATATCGGGACTCGTCGGAGGCCAGGAACAACACCGTGTTACTGACGTCCTCGGCCTCCATCCAGGGAATGGGCAGCGTGTGGAACATCGGACAGATCGGCGCCATGTCCGCCGGGCCCGGACTCTCCAGATCCGGGCGGAACAATTTCCACGTTCCCTCGTTCATGATCATCGCGATGTTTGGCCGCCACGTGGTTGCCACAGTGGGGGTAGGCCTTCAGCCCGCCGGCCGAGCTGGTCAGCGCGATCGACCCGCTCGGCCGCCGAAACGACTATGGAGCACAACGGCTTTCACCGTTTTCCACACGCCCGACGGATTCACGTCGAGCATTGCCTGCCAGTCGTGTTCGCTGCGCCTGTCCAGGGTGTCCCCGCCGTTGCCGATCCCGGCGTTGGCCACGATGATGTCGAGCCGGCTCAGCTGCTCCACCCCACAATCCACCGCGGCTTTCAACGCGTCGTAGTCGTGCACGTCGAGACGGTGAAAATCCTGCGGTCCTGGCCCTTGACGAGGTCGGCGGGTGTTCTGCACTATCGGCCGGCACACGTCGATGGCGATGATGTCGGCACCCTCCTGGGCGAGCCACACCACGTGACTGCGGCCCTGACCCCGCGCCGCCCCGGGGACGAATGCGACCTTCGCTGCGTTGCGTCCTGTCATGGCCACCCTCGATTCCCTCGACCTCGGTCGCGCGAACCTGACGGGAAACGCATGTCCTCGGGCGCACAACGCCGCTTTCGAACTGTGTCACCACCGACCGGCAGTGTTAACGGCGAATGCGCTTCTGTTATGAGCTTCTTCTCGGAGCAAGAGAATGTCATTATCGATGCGACGGCCGGAATCGATCCGGCGGGATGGGGTCGCGAAAGGGGCGTACTAGCCGACGAATCCGCGTGAGCAGAAGTCCCACACCTCGTCCGCGGTGATGGGATGGATGGTGGCGTCGTCGGAGCCGCCACTGGACTGGGCGATGAACATGACCGTCTGCATGGTCATCGCGGCGACCCGCTTCGCGTTGATGCCGGCCCGCAGGACGCCCGCCTCGCCGGCCGCCTCCATGAGCTCGGTCAGCAACGCCAATAGCGGCGCGTGGGCGACCTTGACCTCGACGGGGTGCGTGACCAGCAACCTCGGCGCGAAGTCGGTGAACAGCGGCCGCTTGGCGGTGGGATCCGGTCGGGAAGCCTCGTAGAGCAGCTCGACGGCCACCTTCAGCCGCTCCAGCGGGTCCTCGTGGCCTTCCGTCGCGGCGCGGATCTGGTCGGCCGATCGGCTCAGCGCGTCCTCAAAGAGCGCGAGCAGTAACTCGTGCTTTCCGTCGAACTGCAGGTAGAAGCTGCGCAACGACTGACGGGAGCGGTCCACGACCTCTTGTACGGTAAAGTCCGTGCTGCCCTTTTCGATAATGATGGCCTGCGCGGCGTCGAGAAAGCGCTGAACGCGCTGCGCCGCACGTAATTTCGCGGTCTTGATGGACCGCTCGACGGCGCGCTGCTTCCAGGCCGGTTCTTCGCTGGGGTTTGTCACGGCCGGCTCGATTGATTGCCGCGCGGGGAGAACATGATTGGACTGTACCGGAGAACGCCGTGACATCGCTGCGCTCGACCCCCTCACGGACGCTGTGCCGGAGATTGTAACTTTCTTCTCATGAGAACACTATTCTCTTGACACGTGTATGGAAGCCAAATTCTCAGAGTGAATTGCGCCGTGGGCGGAAGCCGATTTCCGCCGGCTCCCCGCGGGCGCGGGGCCGTGCTCGGATCGGAGGCCTTGCAGCGCGCGTCGGAGGATGCGCTGGATGCGGAGGGGGCCGAGGGGCTCGTGCGCCGCGCCGTCACCGCCCCCTCCGCGCCTTTCAACCTCGACAGCCACTATCGCAGCTGGTTTGACCGGTATGCGCGCACCTTTGCGGCGACCATCGCCGGCGGCGCATCGGAGATCCAACGCAATATCATCGCCGAGCGCGTGCTCGGCCTGCCCCGGAATTAGTTCAGCAAATCTGCTCGTGGAATCAGCGCGAGTCCAGCCAAGAGTAGATACCGATGGCGGTGGTCCCCGCGAGGATCGCGACACCGCCCAATACCATGCCCGCCATGGCGATTCGAGGGTTATTCGCCTCGCCGCGCTGTACCCGCCTGCGGGCGATGTCCCCGGTCACCACGGCCGCAACGCCGAGCGGCACTCCGAGCAACAACCAGCACGTCATGAGTGCGACGAGGGCGAGGATCAGAGAGGCGACGCCGAATTGATTCTGCGGTGCGTCGGGGTGAGTCATCGCGCATGTCCTCTCGGTGGCGAGACGAGTCTACGTGGACTCTGTTGCCCCACAGGGCGGGACGTGTGGCGATGTGCCCGCCTTGTAGCGACAACTCACGGACAGCGCCCGCACCGGGCCCCGTGCCCCGCAAGCCCGGTCGCTGGCGGCCTGTCGCTATGAGGCGGGCAAAAATCGACCGACTGCCGGCTCGTGACGCAAGTGACCGACGAGGCCTCACAACTCGCCGAGCCGCGGCGCGAAACCCCTGGCGCGCAGCGTTTTTCCCGGCTCGCACGTCAGGTCGCGGCCGCACACGCATCCGGGCCTGCCCTTCGCTCCGCGCTCTCGCTTGATGAGAATAATATTCTCATTTGCAACCAACGGATTTGCGCGAATCCGACGCGGTTCCCGGGCCATCGGAGTGTCGACCCGCCCGAGCATCCGCGGTGCCCCTGCGGCGCCCATGGTGGGCTGCCTGGATGTTGATTCTCACTTCGCGAGAAGATAGTTTTCGATCACTGATCCGGGCTTGCGCGGCGTTCGGAAGCTGTGTGGGAGCCAAGCACGGCGTCTCCATGTGGCCGGGCGCGCCGGAAGAGCTCTGGGACGTACTGTCGGTCAACAACGTGCCCGATGACGACATCAAGAAGATGACGTACGCGAACGCAATGCGTTGGTATTCCTTCAACCCGTTCACCCACATCACGCCGGAGCAGGCGACGGTCGGCGCCCTGCGCAAGGCGGCCGAGGGGCACGACGTGTCGATCCGGGCGCTCAGCCATCACAAGGACACCAGGTCGGGGTCGTCGTTCGCGGACTTCGCGGTCAACGGGAACGAACTCACCGGCAACAAGGACTGAGGCATCGCCAGCGATGTTCGGCGAGCAGTCGCAAAAGTCCCCAATTCGTCGGCGTGTCGGGGGCTTTTGCGTCTGCTCGCGCTTGATAGGGAGGCGCCTCGTTGCCCAGCGCTGGGATGAATTTCGAGCTGACGGACGATCAGCAACTGATCCGCAGGTCGGTGGCGGAGCTGGCCCGGAAATTTGACGACCATTACTGGATGGAAAGAGACCAGGCGCACGAGTTTCCGGCCGAGTTCTACGACGCCATCGCCGGCGGCGGCTGGTTGGGTATGACGATTCCCGCGCAGTACGGCGGGCACGGCCTCGGAATCACCTGGAGGTGCGGTCGAGGGCCGAGTCGGCGAGGAGGGCAAGGGTTTTCACTCCATCCTGGACGGCCTGAACCCGGAGCGCATGTTGATCGCCGCCCAGGCGCTGGGCATCGGGAGGGTGGCGCTGGACAAGGCGATCAAGTACGCCGTCGACCGCGAGGTGTTCGGCCGGCCGATCGGCATGAACCAGGGCATCCAGTTCCCGCTCGCGGACTCGCTGGCCCGCCTGGACGCCGCGGAACTCTTGCTGCGCAAGGCCATCTGGTTGTACGACAACGGGAGACCCTGTGGCCGCGAGGCCAATACAGCCAAATACCTGTGTGCGGATGCGGGCTTCACCGCCGCCGACCGGGCGTTGCAGACGCACGGCGGCATGAGTTACGCGGAGGAGTACCACGTCGCACGCAACTTCCGGGAGGTGCGGCTGATGAAGATCGCGCCGGTCAGCCAGGAGATGATCCTCAATTTCCTGGGATCCCACGTCCCGAAATTGCCGAGGAGTTACTAGCGGTAAGTTGCTACTCGTCCGGCGTGCACTCACTGCGCGCCGGAGGAATCGGAGTAGATGCATGCGTGAGACGGTCATCGTCGAGGCGGTGCGTACGGCGGTCGGAAAACGCAATGGCGGCCTTGCGGCGATGCACGCCGCCGACCTCTCCGCGGTCGTCCTCAACGAGCTGCTGGAACGCACCGGGCTCGACCCCGACCTCGTCGACGACGTCATCTGGGGGTGCGTTTCGCAGGTCGGCGACCAGTCCAGCAACATCGGCCGATACGCGGTCCTGGCCGCCGGCTGGCCGGACAGCATCCCGGGCACCACGGTCAACCGGGCGTGCGGCTCCAGCCTGCAGGCACTCGATTTCGCCGCGCAGTCGGTGATGTCGGGGCAGCAAGATCTCGTGGTAGCCGGCGGCGTCGAGGTGATGAGCCGGGTACCCCTCGGGGCGGCGCGTGCAACCGGTATGCCCTATGGTCCCAAAGTGCTTGCCAGGTATGACGATTTCTCGTTCAACCAGGGTCTGTCGGCGGAGCTGATCGGCAAGAAGTGGGGGTTCTCGCGGGGACGGCTGGACGAGTACTCGGTCCGGTCTCACGAGCTGGCCGCCGCCGCCCAGGACGCCAATGCCTTCACCGACCAGATCGTCCCGGTCTTCACCGACGACGGGTCCATCGTGACCGCCGACGAGGGCGTGCGGCGCGGCACCAGCGTCGAAAAGCTCGCCGCGCTCAAGCCGGCGTTCGTCGACGACGGGATGATCCACGCCGGCAACTCCTCCCAGATCTCCGACGGCGCGGCCGCGCTGCTGGTGACCACGGCGGAGATGGCCATGAACCTCGGGCTGACGCCGATCGTCCGGTATCGTGCGGGCGCGGTCACCGGGGCCGACCCGGTCCTCATGCTGACCGGCCCCATTCCCGCGACCGAAAAGGTGCTGAAGAAGGCCGGCGTTCCCCTCTCGGAGATCGGGGTCTTCGAGGTCAACGAAGCCTTCGCGCCCGTGCCGCTCGCGTGGATGGCGGAAACCGGGGCGGACCCGCGCCGCGTCAACCCGCTGGGCGGTGCCATCGCGCTCGGGCACCCGCTCGGTGCGTCCGGCGCGGTGCTGATGACCCGGATGGCGCACCACATGCGCGACCACGGAATCCGGTACGGGTTGCAGACCATGTGCGAAGGCGGGGGCACGGCGAACGCCACCGTTGTCGAGCTCGTGAGCTGAAGCGAAGCGGCCACGAGGCGTTTCGACTGAGACCCTTGGCGCATCGGGGTCAACCAACCACTGTGTGTTCACTAAGTTGGTGTCTCGTCGAGACGAGGAAGTCCGGGTGCCGGACACGCGGCCATATGACACGCTGCTCGCGAAAGGCGAGGACCGCAAACAGCGGATCCTTGAGGTCGCACAACGGCTCCTCGCCCGCAACGGATGGCGCAACACCACGTTGGCGCAGATCGCCGGCGAGGCTGGGTCACCCCCGCCGGCTTGCTCCACCACTTCGAGTCCAAGGAGCAGTTGCTCCACGCGGTGCTAGACGCGCGCGACCTCGACGACGACATCCACGCCGACCGGACCAGCGAGATCGCTCGCCGATCAATGGGTTCCGGTAAGCATCGTTCTTGATTTAGAGAGAAAACCGTTCTCACGAGTAGGGGCCGCTGGTCGGCCTGCACCTGGCTTGTGGGGCCCTGGCGGCGAGGCATAAACCAGTGCGATGCCGCCCGGCGTGTCGTGTGCGTGATTTATGTGTCGCGGGGTGGGGAGGCGCTCGGCTTGGTCACCCGGCGGCGTCCTCCACTTCGGCGAAGACTTCGCCGGCGGTCCGGAAGCTGTCGACGGCGGCCGGCATGCCGGCGTAGACGGCGACTTGAAGAAAGATCTCGCGGATCTCCTCCCGGCTCACCCCGTTGGTCAGCGCGCCCCTGAGATGAGTGCGCAACTCATTGGGCCGGTTGAGGACCGCGATCATGGCCAGGTTGAGCATGCTGCGCGTCTTCCGCGGCAGCTCCTCGCGCCCCCATATCGCGCCCCAGCAGAACTCGGTGACCAGGTCCTGCAACGGCTTGCTGAAGTCGTCGGCCGCGGCCATCGCCTTCCTGACGTGCTGCTCGCCCAGCACCGCAGAACGTACTTCGAGTCCGCGTCGGTAGGTCTCGGGATCCACTTGCCTTCTCCTTTGCAGTCCGGTGCCGCGTTCGATTCGCGCGACCTACAGTCAACACCGAAACGAGCCCGGTGGGCCGACCCGTGCGCGTCGGCACACGGGAGAAGATGCCGGCCGGCCGCGTGAGAGGCCGAACAGCCGCCGGGCGCCCGATAGTCGGGCGCGTTTCCAGGTTCCTTCAACCGTTCTAAGATTGCTGCTTCCACCGCGAGAATGACATTCTCGCGGTGGCGGGGACAAAGGAGGTCGTCCGAGTCGATGTCGAATTGCTGAGCGATTGCTTAGCGCGGCCCTCTTGTCGGGGCAAGGTGACAACGCTTGTGTGAGAGTCCCTGGCTAACAACTCTGATGGGCCACACTGGATAGTCGGGGGAGGACGTCGAGATACGGAGCAACTGGAATGACTTCTGCTTCTACGGCCCGAAGAATCGGAGCGCCGGACGCAAAGAATCGCGGGCTGTTGCTCGACGCGGCCGAACGCTTGATGCTCGACGAGGGCTACGCCGCCGTGACCTCGCGCCGCCTCGCCAACAAGGCGGGCTTAAAGCCGCAGCTGGTGCATTACTACTTCCGCACCATGGACGAGCTGCTTCTCGAGGTCTTTCGCCGCCGCGCCGAGGAAGGCCTGCGGGTGCAGGCGCGAGCGCTGCAGTCGCCCCAGCCGTTGTGGGCGCTGTGGCGCTTTGGCACGGACCCCGGATTCACCCGGATTTCAATGGAGTTCATGGCGCTGGCCAATCATCGGAAAAAGATGTGCGCCGAGATCGCTTATTACGCCGAGCGATTTCGCGAGCAACAGCACGAAGCGGTGACGGCGGCGCTGGAGCGCTACGGCTCGGTCATCGGACGCGACGAGAACGACGTGCCGCCGGTGGTGTGGACGGTGCTGATGACCAGCCTGTCGCGGATGCTGGTGCTCGAGCAGGCCATCGGGATGTCCGGCGGCCACGCCGAAACGATGGAGCTAGTCGAAACCTATCTCCGTCACCTGGAGGGCGAGCCCCGGCCCGGCACCGACATGCCGCCGGCCTGGGTGGTTCACCAGCTGCGCAAAGAACAGAGCGCGCCTTTGGGCTCCACCTTGGAAACCACGACCTTGCCGTCCACGGACAGATTGCACTGAATGCCGGGTGTCCCCTGCTCCCGCCCAGCGGTGACGGTGACCATCGCCCAGTGGTCGGGATTCAGCAGGCTCACCGGCTGCACCCGTGGCTTGTCGGGGGCGACGTTCGCGTGCACCCGCGGGGTGAATTGATGGGATTGTGGCTTTAGTCGCACAAAACCGCCGGGTCCTGATCTTGACAGAAGATATCGACGTAAGCCGGGTTTCAGGCCGAGGCGATGTACACGACCTGATGCCAGGCCGGGAAGGGACAGGAGCGCTGCCGCGTCCGCGGCCACCAGCTTCTTCGCGATGACGATCATGTCGCGCCTCCAGCTGCCGGGCGCGGACTGGTGGTGCGGTTCATGACCCGCTCTGCGGCCTGCCAGTGGGCGTCGGCAACCCAAAGCCGTGCAAAGGATGCTATCGCCTGATTCGGTGAAACGCCGCTGATTACCCGTTTGATCTCGGCCACCGGCCGCCGCGCCAGCAGCGTTGCGATCGATCGCCAGCCCTCGTCGAACGAGGCGCGCGGAAAAACCTTGTCCACCAACCCGATCCGTTCCGCCTCGGTGGCGTCCACCGCGGTCCCGGTACCCGCCAACAGCAATGCCCGACTCTTCCCGACGAGCGCGGCGAGGCGTTCGGCCCCGCCCCAGGCGGGCATGATCTCCAACTGAACCTGATTGAAGGCGATCTTCACGTCGTCGGCGGCGACCCTGATGTCGGCGGCGACAGCGACCTCGGCGCCGCCACCGTACGCGTGGCCGTTCAGTGCGGCGATCACCGGCGCGGGGAATCCGGCCAACTGGTCACAGACCGAGCGCATCCGCTTCGCCATGGCGGCGGCGTCCTCTTCGGTGCGCAGCGCGCTCAGTTCCTTGAGGTCGCCGCCCGAGACGAAAGCGCGGTCACCGGCGCCCGTGATCACCAATGCCCGGGCGCCGGCCGCCGCCTCGATCGCCTCTTCCAGCTGACCCATGGTGTCGAGCGCGATGGCGTTGCGCGCGTGGGGGCGGTCGATCGTCAGCACCGCGAGTCCGTCCTCGAACTCCAGGTCCACCATGTGAGCATCGCTCCTCGGCCGAAAGCGGCGATATTGCATTCTCTTTGCCGGAGAATAACATCGTCGAATCAGCCCGAAAGGTTCCAGAACCTGGGCGGCTTCACCGGCATGTACTCGCGGCATGACGGCGGTAACGCCAGCATGAGCCTGAGCGGAGACAAGTTCACCATCACCGGGACCGCCAACGGCCACAAGAGCGACAAACCCGCGGAACCGGCCAGCGCCACCTTCAAGATCATCGCCAGCTACTGACCGCGCTCGGCCGAGCGTCCGGGGCAAGGAGCACGTTGCGGCCCACGTCCCGAAGACAGAAGCTGCGAAGGAGGATCTCATGGGCAGTTGTCGCGCCGGGAAGACGTCCCGATCCCGCTCTTCGACGCGGATAACCACCTCTACGAGCCGTCGGAGGCGCTGACCAAGTTCCTGCCCAGGGAGTACAAGGACTGCGTCCAGACCAACGAGCGCACCAAAATTGTCCTGCGCGGCGTGATCGGCAACTACATCCCCAACCCGACCTTTGAGGTCGTCGTGAGGCCGGGCGCCTGGGAGGAGTACTTCAAGTACGGCAACCCGGAGGGCAAGAGCAAGCGCGAGCTGGCCGGTCTCATTGAGGAGCGGTTGCGTGACGACCCGGTCGCCATCCACGTCCTGATCCACGCGCTGACCAGTGGCTCGACGAGGTCTGGGGTTTCAACTACCAGAACCGCATCTTCACACCCCGGTCGTCACGCTGCCGATCATCGAAAAGGCGATCGAGGAGCTGGAATGGGTGGTCGAGCGTGGCGCGCGGTGCATTCTGATCCGCCCGGCGCCGGTTCCCGGTTTCCGCGGTTCCCGGTCGTTCGCGCTGCCCGAATTCGACCCGTTCTGGGAACGGGTTGTCGAGTACGACCTGCTGGTCGGCATGCACTCGAGCGACAGCGGCTACTCCCGGTACACCTCGGAGTGGGACGGTGCCGCCCAGGAGATGCTGCCGTTCCAGACCAATGCCATGGGCATCCTCAACGAATGGCGGCCGCTCCAGGATGCCGTGGGATCGTGGGTGATTCACGGCGCGCTCTACCGCCACCCGCAACTGAAGGTTGCGATCATCAAGGCCGGATCGAAGTGGATGACGCCGCTGCTGGACGGCCTGGCCGAGGTCTACCGGAAGGCCCCGGAAGCCTTCCCGGGCGATCCCGTAGAGACCGTCAACAACCGCATCTACGTGAGCCCGTTCTTCGAGGATGGCATCGACGATCTGATCAGTCTCGTCGGCGTGGACCAGGTGCTGTACGGCTCGGACTGGCCGCACCCGGAGGGGTTCGCGGAGCCGACCTACTACGTCAACGCGCTGTCGCACCTCCCGGTCGACGACCAGGCGAAGATCATGGGTGGAAACCTTGGCCGGCTCGTCACCGTGTGACAGCCCCATGGCAGATCATCCCCGAGATGGTCTTGAGTGCGGCGGATCGCTTCGGTGATGCGGAGGCCGTCGTCGACGGTCCGCTGCGCCGCATCTTCACCGAGCTCGTCGGGCGGATACGTTGCGCAGCAGGTGCATTCGCGGAGCTTGGCGTCGGCAAGGCCTTCGTCGTCGCGAAAGACGCTGTCGGCGCGGAGGAATTGATCGCCTGGTGTCGCGAACGCATGGCCGGGTTCAAGGTGCCGCGGTCGGTGAAGTTCCTCGAGGCCCTGCCGCTCAACGCCACCGGGAAGGTGGTCAAGGACCGGTTACGCTGAGGCGCAGCTGATCGCGTATGTCCCAAATGAAAACAATGGTCTCGCAGATAGATCGTGGTCCATCTTAGCGAAGAGGCCGGATTTAGCGGGCACTCAAAGGTGGAGATGATAATGGGAATCTTCTCATTGTCGCGCCACAGGCGAGGAATGAAATATCGGCGTAAGTGCTCGCGCGCTGACGCGTTGTCCGAGTAGGGTTGCCCAACGGCGGCGTGGCGCCGACCTGCCGCTGGATGGGACTTGCCGCGACGGTCAAGCGACAGAGGAGTTTGGCATTGGGTCATGAGCGGCTTCGTTCTCCGGCTGGTGGGCTGTGAGCGGCGCCGGCCGAGATGCCGCTGGCATGAAATCGGATCCCGTGAGCGAGGATGACATCCCCACCTCCGCGGCCGATCTCCGGGCGCTGGCCGAACAGGCCGAGGCCGAGGCCGCGGAGGCCGAAGCCCTCGCCGCCGCGGCCCGCGCCCGCGCCATCCAATTGCGGCGGCGGGCCGAACTCGCCGAGGCCAGCCAAGAGGTCCCCGAGGCCTCCGCGGCGGCTGAGCCCGACGCCGAAGCGCCCGCCGCGGACGAGGAACGCGCCGCCGACGTCGTCGACACCCCGGAACCGGAGAAGACACCGCCCGCGGCCGCCCCGGAGCCGCGCCCGCGCCGGTTCGCCGGCCGCCTGCGCCGACCCAGATGGTCGACCGTCGGCGCAGCCGTCGCGGTCCTCGTCATCGTCGCCGCACTCGCGGGCAGCGGTTACATGATCAAGCGGCATGAGGATGCGGTCCGGCAGCATCAGCGGGTCGCCGAGTTCGCCGCCGCGGCCCGCCAGGGGGTCGTGACTCTGACGTCGCTGGACTTCAACAACGCCAAGCAAGGGGTGCAGCGCATCCTGGAGAATTCCACCGGTACGTTCAAAGACGACTTCCTCAAGATGGCGGACGATTTCACCAAGGTGGTGGAGCAGTCCAAGGTGGTTTCGCAAGGCAGCGTTCAGGCCACCGCCGTGGACCTGGACACCATGACGAACGACTCGGCCGTGGTGCTGGTCGCTTCGACCTCGGAGGTCACCAATGCCGCGGGCGCAAAACAGGATCCGCGTAACTACCGGCTCATCGTCACGGTCGCCCGCGACGGTGGCCAGCTCAAGATAGCGAAAGTCGAGTTCGTGCCGTGACCGCTGACGAGAGCTCGGTTGGCGATACCGCGGAGGTGGACCGGGAAGACGATGTCGCGGAGATGGTCGACGCCAAGGAGCCGGAGGATATCGCGCGCGCTGAGGACGCGGACGATCACGGCCCAACGCCCGGTCGGCCGCAGCGCATGGCGGCGTGGGTGAAGAAGCGGACGTCCGGAAAGCTTCTCGGCGCCGCGCTGGCATGCCTCGTCGTCGCTTCGCTGGCCCTGCTTGGCGCCATGTACTGGCTCTTCTACCGGCCGGACAGCGCGACCGACCCCGCGGTAGCGAAGTCGGCGATCAACGCCGCCAGCGAAGGCGCCGTGGCGGTGCTGTCGTATTCCCCCGACACACTCGACCGCGACTTCTCTTCCGCGAAGTCGCATCTGACCGGTGACTTCCTGTCGTACTACGACCAATTCACCCAGCAGATCGTCGCCCCGGCCGCCAGACAGAAGTCGGTCAAGACCACCGCGGTGGTGCTGCGCGCCGCCGTATCCGACCTGCGCCCAGGTTCGGCCGTCGTCCTGTTGTTCGTCAACCAGAGCACGCAGAGCAAGGACCGTCCGGAGCCGACGTTCACCTCCAGCAGCGTGTCGGTCACATTGACGAAAGCCGATGGGAAATGGCTCATTTCGTCGTTCAACCCGGTGTAGCGCGGCGGCGATGAGGAACGAGATCCAGTCGATGGTTATCGCAGCGGACTATCGCGTCCCGGATCCGACGCGGGTTTGGCCGCTGTTGGAGCGCAACAGGTCGGCTCTCGCCGACATCGGGGCCCACCATGTCCTCGTTTACACCTCGACGCACGACCACGGCCGCGTGTTGGTGATGATCGGTGTCCACAGCCGCGAGCCGATCGTCGAGTTGCTCCGCTCGCGGGTTTTCTTCGACTGGTTCGACGCCGCCGGCGTCGAGGACATCCCCGCGGTCTTCGCGGGCGAGATCATCGACCGATTCGTCGCCGAGTCGCCGGCGACTCCCGGGGCGCCCGGGGTCGTGGTGGCCGCGATCGCCGGTGTCGATGACGTCTCCACTCTGATCGCGGGAGTCCGTTCGGCGATGGACAGGTTCACCGCGGCGGGGATCCGCAAGACCTGGGTGTTCCATGCTTTCGACGACGAGGACGAGGTGTTGATCCTGCAGGAGTTCCGCGACGAGGAGGGCGCGCGGAACTGGATCGACCATCCCGACGCCGCCGCCGAATGGATGACCGGCGCGGGCGTGGGTGCCTATCCGCCACTTTTCGTCGGCCGGTTCTTCGACATGATGCGCATCGAGGCGGAGTGAGCGAGATCGCCCGATGTTCGTGTGCCTGTGCAACGGAGTCACCAGCCAGACCGTGACCGAGGTGGTCGCGTCCGGGGCGGCGACCACCAAGGACGTCGCCCAGGCCTGCGGTGCGGGCGCCGAATGTGGGCGTTGCCGGCGCACCATCCAGGCGATACTGCGATCGCCCGAACGCACCACGCGCCACGTCTGAATTTGCCGACGGCGCCCCGCGTCAGCCGACGTTGTCGTCCGCGGGCGCCATGGGCCCGACCAGTTGGCCCAGCAGATGCGGAATTTCCAGCCTCGGCAGCACCACCTCGACGAAGACCATGCGGTCCCGGTGCTCGGCGGCCCCGGTGAGTGCGTCGTCGAGCTCGCCATAGGTCTGCGCCCGGAACACCAGATGATCGCTGACCCCCAGCGCGTGTGGGATGTCGGTCCAACTCCACGCGACGATGTCGTTGTAGGGCGCGGTCTTGCCGTGGATCGCCCGCTCGACGGTGTAACCGTCGTTGTTGACGACCACGATGACCGGCGAGAGCCCTTCCCTGGAAAAGGTGCCGAGTTCCTGGATGGTGAGCTGTGCGGCACCGTCGCCGATCAGCAGCACGGTCCTGCGATCCGGGTGCGCTACCGCCGCACCCACCGCCGCGGGCAGCGTGTAACCGATTGAACCCCAAAGTGGTTGGCCGATGAAGGTGACGCCTTGGGGCAGCCGGTGGTCGGCCATGCCGTAGAACGAGGTGCCCTGGTCGGCGAGCACCACGTTGCCCGGGGTGAGCGCCACGCAAAGCCGGTCCCACAGCATCCGTTGGGTGAGCGGCTGGTCGCGCGCCGGGGGCGGCGGCGGGGGATCGGCGGGCGGCGCCGCGACGGGCGGCGAACTGATCCCGCGCCGGGCCAGGATGGTGGCCAGCGCCTCGAGCGCGGCGTCCATCTCCAGCGGCGCGAACACCTCGCCGGCCACACTGCTCTGGTACTGCCCCACGTCGATGGTTCGTGCGGGGTCGATCCGCTGGCTGAAGAAGCCACTGACCATGTCGGTGAAGACCACCCCCGCCGTCACCAGTACGGGCGCCTCCTCGATGGCGGTGCGCACCCATTCGGCGCTCGCCGAACCCGCGTAAATGCCGAGAAAGTCGGGCGAGCTCTCGTCGAGCAGGCTCTTCCCCCACATGAGGGTGGCGTGTGGCACCACGTCGGCCGCCAGCAGTGCCTCCAGTTCCTTGACGGCGTGCAGGCGATGAACCAGCAAGTCGGCGAGAACGGTCAACCGATGGTCGCCAATGAGTTCGGAGGCTGCCTCGACGAACATCGCAAGCGCCCGCGGGCTGGTGCCGCCCGGATAGTGGGGGAGCGGCTCCGCGGGCGGTTCGGTGGGAAATCGGGCCACATCGGTGGACAACAGGATGTAGCCCGGCCGTTTCTGCTCGCGGACCTCGCTGAGCACCCGGTCGATTTCTCGGCGCGCCGTGGCCGGCATCAAATTGGCCTGAGCGCAGGTGAATTCGCGACTGACCCGAAAGAAACGCTCGAAATCCCCGTCGCCGAGCGAGTGGTGCAGCGCCCGCCGGGTGCCCTGCGCGTCTTTCGACGGTCCGCCCACGATGTGCACGACCGGCACGTGTTCGGCGTAGCTGCCTGCGACCGCGTTGGCCGCCGACAATTCACCCACCCCGAAAGTGGTTACAACGGCTGACATTCCGCGCAGCCGTCCATATCCGTCGGCGGCGTAACCCGCGTTGAGCTCGTTGGCGCTGCCGACCCAGCGGATGGCCGGATGGGCGACGATGTGGTCCAGGAATGCCAGGTTGTAGTCGCCGGGAACGCCGAAGATCTCGGTAACGCCGAGTTCGGCCAGGCGGTCCAGGAGGTAGTCACCGACGGTGTAGACGGGGTCGTCCGACCCTGAATTCAGATGGGCATCAGTCACACGCATGACGGTACGCCCGTCGAATCCGTTCCGGCCGACACGCCATTTCAGTATGGTGCGGACCATGGCACTCAAAGAATCCCGCGACATCGTCATCGAAGCCAGTCCGGGGGAGATCCTGGACGTCATCGCCGATTTCGAGGCGATGCCGGACTGGTCCGAGCCGCACCAGAGCGCGGAGGTCCTGGAGACCGGTGCCGATGGGCGACCCACCAAGGTGCGCATGAAGGTCAAGGTTGCCGGCATCACCGACGAACAGGTGGTGGCCTACACCTGGGGCGAGAACGTGGTGAGCTGGACACTGGTCAGCTCCTCACAGCAGAAGGCGCAGGACGGCAAGTACACGCTGGTGCCGAAGGGCTCGGAGACGCTCGTCAAGTTCGAACTCGTCGCGGACCCCAACGTGCCGCTGCCCGGCTTCGTGCTCAAGCGTGCCGTCAAGGGCACGATCGATTCGGCGACCAAGGCGCTGCGCGAGCGCGTGCTGACGGTGCAGAAGGGCAAGTAGCCGGGGTGGGTGACCGCGGGCCGCTGGCCGGGGTGAAGGTGATCGAACTCGGCGGCATCGGTCCCGGGCCGCACGCCGGGATGGTGCTGGCCGACCTGGGGGCCGACGTGGTGCGGGTGCGCCGATCAGGCGTGGCGATCGCGAGCGCGGCGAAGCCGGGCGAAGTCCCCCGCAAGCGGGCGCTCTCAGCACTGGGCTACGCAGACCGGCCGCCGACACCGCCGCTTCACCTCGTGGCCGACTACGGCGGCGGTTCGATGCTGGCGCTGCTGCGCATCGTCGCGGCACTCTACGAGCGGGAACGCTCGGGCCTGGGCCAGGTGATCGACGCGGCGATGGTCGACGGTGTCAGTCTGTTCTCCCAGATGATGTGGACGATGAAATCGACCGGCGCGTTGCGCGATCGACGCGAATCGTTCCTGCTCGACGGCGGCGCTCCCTTCTACCGTTGCTACGAGACGTCCGACGGCAAATACGTGGCCGTCGGCGCCATCGAGCCGCAGTTCTTCGCGGCGTTGCTGCGCGGGCTGGAACTGTCGCCCGACGATGTGCCCAACCAACTCGACACCGCTTCGTATCCGCGGATGCGCGACACCTTCGCCGAACGGTTCGCCGGCCGCACCCGCGACGAGTGGATGCGGATCTTCGCGGGCACCGACGCGTGCGTCACGCCGGTGTCGACTTGGGCCGAGGCCGCCACCGACGAGCATTTGCGGGCCCGCTCGACGCTGATCACCGCACACGGCGCCGACCAGGCAGCGCCCGCCCCGCGCTTTTCGCGCACCCCGGCCGGACCCGTCGGACCCCCGCCCGCAGCCACCACATCGATCACCGAGATCAACTGGTAGCGCGTCTATCCGGGACGAACCGTCCGGTCGCGCGGCGGCATTGCTAGGTTAACCCGAGTGGCCGTAAAAGCATCACGAGAATTCGTCGTCGACGCGCCGCCGGAAAAGGTCATGGAGGCGCTGACGGACGTGGCTGTCCTGTCCACGTGGTCGCCGCTGCACAAGCAGGTGGAAGTGATCGACCGCTATCCCGACGGGCGCCCGCACCACGTCAAAGCGACGATCAAGATCCTGGGACTCGTCGATAAGGAAATCCTCGAATATCACTGGGGCCCCGACTGGGTGGTCTACGACGCCCAGGGGACCGCTCAGCAGCACGGCCAGCACGTCGAGTACACCCTGAAGCCCGAGGGGCTCGACAAGACCCTGGTGCGGTTCGACCTCACGGTCGAACCGGCCGGCCCCATACCGCAGTTCATCGTCCGGCGGGCGAGCGAGAACGTCCTGAACGCCGCGATGAAGGGCCTGCGCGAATTGGTGACCGGCGTCGCGGATCCCGGCGAGTCGTCCTAGCCGCGCGACCGGTCGCGCTTTTGCTTCGCGAGCGGCGTTCCGGTTGCTAACTTGATAGCAGTGGCCGTACAAGCTTCGTCCGAGATCGTGATCGACGCGCCCCCGGAAGTCATCATGGAGGCGCTCGCCGACATGGACGCCGTGCCGTTCTGGTCCTCGGTCCACAAGCGGGTCGAAGTGCTCGACAAGCACCCCGACGGGCGACCGCACCACGTCAAGGCCACCATCGCGGTGACCGGCATCCACGACACCGAAATGCTCGAATACCACTGGGGCCCCGACTGGATGGTGTGGGATGCCGCGAAGACCGCGCAGCAGCACGGTCAGCACGGTGAGTACAACCTGACCCGTGAGGGCGACGAGAAGACCCGGGTGCGGTTCACCATCACGGTCGAACCGTCGGCGCCGCTGCCCGAATTCTGGGTCAGCCGGGCCCGCAAGAAGATCCTGCGCTCGGCGCTCGAGGGGCTCCGTGACCGCGTCATGGGCACCGAGGGCGGACCGGTCAAATAGTCGCCTACCGGCGCAGCACGGCCAGTCGCTCGAGCGCCTCCTCAAGCGTGTCGTCGCGCTTGCAGAAGGTGAAGCGCACCAGATGGTTCCACGCCTTGATGTACGGGCCATCCGGGTCGCAGAACGCCGTCAGCGGGATGGCGGCCACCCCCACCCGCTCCGGCAACGCTGCACAAAACGCGGTGCTGTCGTCGTAGCCCAGCGGCCGCGGGTCCGCGCACAGGAAGTAACTGCCGTTGCTGTGATAGACCTCGAAGCCGATGTCGGTGAGCCCCTCGGCCAGCCGGTCGCGCCGGACCTGCAGCGAGCGGCGCAGCCCTGCCACCCAGGCGTCCTCGGTGTCCAGGGCGAGGGCCACCGCGGGCTGAAACGGGGCGCCCCCGACATAGCTCAGATACTGCTTGGCTGCGCGCACCCCGGCGATGAGATTCGCTGGGCCGCAAGCCCATCCGATCTTCCAGCCCGTGCAGTTGAACATCTTGGCCGCGCTGGAGATCGTGATAGTCCGCTCGGCCATACCGGCGAGGGCCGCCAGCGGCAGGTGCTGGTGGCCGTCATACACCAGGTGCTCGTACACCTCGTCGGTGATCACCAGCAGGTCGGCGGCGACCGCGATCTCCGCGATCGCCGCCAGCTCGGCCCCGCTCAGCACCGTCCCGGTCGGGTTGTGCGGCGAGTTGACGATCAGTGCCCGGGTGCGGGGCGTGACCGCGCGCCGCAACGCGTCGATGTCCACGGCGAAGCCGCGTCCATCGGGCACCAGCGGAACGGCCACCCGCTGCGCGCAGGCCATCGCCACCACGGGTGAGTACGAGTCGTAGAAGGGCTCGATTAGCAACACCTCCGAACCCGGCTCGACGAGGCCGACGACCGCCGCGGCGATCGCCTCGGTGGCGCCCACCGTCACGAGCACCTCGGTGTCCGGGTCGTACTGAACGCCGAAGTGCCGTTGCCGTTGCGCGGCGATGGCCCTCCGCAGCGGGGCGACCCCGATGCCCGGCGGGTATTGGTTGACTCCGGCGGCGATGGCGTCCTGGGCGGCCTTGAGCATGGCCGGCGGGCCGTCCTCGTCGGGAAAGCCCTGGCCGAGGTTCACCGCGCCGACCCGCGATGCTAGGGCCGACATCTCGGCGAACACGGTGGTCGCGTACGGCCGCAGTCTCGACACCGTCATGATGATCGAGCTTATCGACCGGGCCTGCCGCCGCGACGTCATGTCCGGGCTGTGACCAGGGCCCCGTTGCCCAACCAACAGGTTGGCCGGGGACCCTGTTAGTGTGCTGGTACTGGGCCTAATGTTTACGACGGACCGGTAACCCCAATTCTCGAGAAGAGAACGAAAAGGAAGTTGTCATGCCCGAAGAAGCCTTCGTCTACGAGGCGATCCGCACGCCCCGCGGCAAGCAAAAGAACGGATCGTTGAACGAGGTCAAGCCGCTGAGCCTGGTCGTCGGCCTGATCGAGGAGCTCCGCAGGCGCCACCCCGACCTGGACGAGAACCTGATCAGTGACGTCATCCTGGGCTGCGTGTCACCGGTCGGCGACCAGGGCGCCGACATCGCCCGCACCGCGGTGATCGCGGCCGGCATGCCCGACACGGTCGGCGGCGTGCAGCTCAACCGGTTCTGCGCCTCCGGGCTCGAAGCCGTGAACACCGCCGCCCAGAAGGTGCGCTCCGGCTGGGACGACCTGGTGCTGGCCGGCGGCGTCGAGTCGATGAGCCGGGTGCCCATGGGATCGGACGGCGGTGCGATGTTCACCGACATCCCCTTCACCTACGACAACTACATCGCCCCGCAGGGCATCGGTGCCGACCTGATCGCCACCCTGGAGGGCTTCTCCCGCGACGACGTCGACGCGTACGCGCTGCGCTCGCAGGAGCTGGCGGCCGCGGCGTGGTCGGGCGGTTACTTTGCCAAGTCGGTGGTGCCGGTGCGCGACCAGAACGGCCTGCTGATCTTGGATCACGACGAGCACATGCGCCCCGAGACCACCATGGAGGGCCTGGGCAAGCTGAAGCCCGCCTTCGAGGGCCTGGCCGCGATGGCCGGCTTCGACGACGTGGCGCTGCAGAAGTATCACTGGGTCGAGAAGATCAACCACGTCCACACCGGCGGTAACAGCTCGGGCATCGTCGACGGCTCGGCGCTGGTCCTCATCGGCAACGAGAAGGCCGGCACGTCGCAGGGCCTGACCCCCCGCGCCCGCATCGTCGCCACGGCGACCACCGGTGCCGACCCGACGATCATGCTGACCGGCCCCACCCCCGCCACCCAGAAGGTGCTGGACCGGGCCGGGCTGACCGTCGACGACATCGACCTGTTCGAGCTGAACGAGGCGTTCGCATCGGTGGTCCTGAAGTTCCAGAAGGACCTGAACATCCCCGACGAGAAGCTCAACGTCAACGGCGGCGCCATCGCGATGGGCCACCCGCTGGGCGCCACCGGCGCCATGATCCTGGGCACCATGGTCGACGAGCTTGAGCGCCGCGGCGCGCGGCGTGCACTGATCACGCTGTGCATCGGCGGCGGCATGGGCGTGGCCACCATCATCGAGCGAGTCTGAGGAAAGTCATGGCAGAGAACACCATTCAGTGGGACAAAGACGCAGACGGCATCGTCACGCTGACGTTGGACGACCCGACCGGGTCGGCCAACGTGATGAACGAGCATTACAAGGAGTCCATGCACAAGGCGGTCGAACGCCTTGTCGCCGAGAAGGACTCGGTCACCGGCGTGGTGATCACCAGCGGTAAGAAGACGTTCTTCGCCGGTGGTGACCTGAAGAGCATGATCACCGCCGGCCCGGAGAACGCCGGCGAGATCTTCGCCGAGGTCGAGGACATCAAGCGTGACCTGCGCGCGCTCGAGACGCTCGGCAAGCCGGTGGTGGCCGCCATTAACGGCGCGGCGCTGGGCGGTGGCCTGGAAATCGCGCTGGCCTGTCACCACCGCATCGTCGCGGACGTCAAGGGCGTCCAGATCGGGCTGCCCGAGGTGACGTTGGGTCTGCTGCCCGGCGGTGGCGGTGTCACCCGAACGGTCCGGATGCTCGGCATCCAGAACGCCTTCGTCAACGTCCTGAGCCAGGGCACCCGCTTCAAGCCCGCCGCGGCCAAAGACAACGGCCTCGTCGACGAGATCGTCGGCAGCGTGGACGAATTGGTCCCGGCCGCGAAGGCATGGATCAAGGCCAACCCCGAGTCGCACACGCAGCCGTGGGATGTGAAGGGGTACAAGATTCCCGGCGGCACCCCCAGCAGCCCCGCGCTGGCCGCGATCCTGCCGTCGTTCCCGTCGCTGCTGCGCAAGCAGCTCAAGGGCGCGCCAATGCCGGCGCCGCGGGCCATCCTGGCCGCGTCGGTCGAGGGCGCGCAGGTCGACTTCGACACCGCCACCCGCATCGAGAGCCGCTACTTCACCGAGCTGGTCACCGGCCAGGTCGCGAAGAACATGATTCAGGCGTTCTTCTTCGACCTGCAGCACATCAACGGCGGTGGCTCGCGGCCCGAGGGCATCGGCAAGACCCCGATCAACAAGATCGGTGTGCTGGGTGCCGGCATGATGGGCGCCGGCATCGCCTACGTGTCGGCCAAGGCCGGCTACGACGTGGTGCTCAAGGACGTCAGCCTCGAGGCCGCCGAGAAGGGCAAGAACTACTCGGAAAAGCTTGAGGCCAAGGCGCTTCAGCGGGGCAAGACCACCGAGGAGAAGAGCAAGGCGCTGCTGGACCGCATCACGCCGTCGGCCGACCCCGCCGATTTCAAGGGCGTCGACTTCGTGATCGAGGCCGTCTTCGAGAACCAGGACCTAAAGCACAAGGTGTTCAGCGAGATCGAGGACATCGTCGAACCCAACGCGCTGCTCGGGTCCAACACCTCGACGCTGCCGATCACCGGTCTGGCGACCGGCGTCAAGCGCCAGGAGGACTTCATCGGGATCCACTTCTTCTCCCCGGTGGACAAGATGCCGCTCGTCGAAATCATCAAGGGCGAGAAGACATCCGACGAGGCCCTGGCCCGCGTGTTCGACTACACGCTGGCCATCGGCAAGACCCCGATCGTGGTCAACGACAGCCGAGGCTTTTTCACCAGCCGCGTCATCGGCACGTTCGTCAACGAGGCGCTCGCGATGCTCGGTGAGGGTGTGGAACCGGCCAGCATCGAGCACGCCGGTTCGCAGGCCGGCTACCCGGCGCCGCCGTTGCAGCTGTCCGACGAGCTCAACCTCGAGCTGATGCACAAGATCGCCACCGCGACCCGCAAGGGGGCCGAGGACGCCGGCGCCACCTACGAGCCGCATCCGGCGGAAGCCGTGGTCGAGAAGATGATCGAGATCGGCCGGCCGTCGCGGCTGAAGGGCGCGGGCTTCTACGAGTACGTCGATGGCAAGCGCGCCGCGTTGTGGCCGGGTCTGCGCGAGACGTTCAAGTCCGGCACCTCGCAGCCGCCGCTGCAGGACATGATCGACCGGATGCTGTTCGCGGAGGCGCTGGAAACCCAGAAGTGCCTCGACGAGGGCGTGCTGACGTCGACCGCCGACGCCAACATCGGCTCGATCATGGGCATCGGGTTCCCGCCGTGGACCGGCGGCAGCGCGCAGTTCATTGTCGGGTACTCGGGTCCGGCCGGCACGGGCAAGGAAGCCTTCGTGGCCCGCGCCCGCGAGCTGGCGGACAAGTACGGCGAGCGGTTCTTACCGCCGAAGTCGCTGACCTAGTTTGCTTAGTCGCGAAGGCCCCCGAAGCGCTCTTCTTCGGGGGCCTTTTGCGTTGCCGCAGTTGGTCAATGCATGGGTTCCTACGTACTTGCCTGGTCCACAATGCTTGTGACTCGGCCACCGATCGGTGCTTTGCACCGCGCGTCTGTGCGTACGTCGAGGACGGCCGGCCCCGCAACGGTCATCGCGGCCAACAACGCATCTTCAACTTCCGATTCTTCTTCGACCCGCCGTCCGTAGGCCCCCATAGCGCGAGCAATCTCAGCGAAGTTGGTGGGGGGCAACGATATTTCGCCGGCTTTATAGCCACACTGCGTCATACCATTGTCAATCATGCCGTAGCCAGAATCGTTGAGGATGACCCACACCGCTGGAATCTGGTACTGCACGGCGGTGCTGATCTCGTTGTTCATCAGCATGGTGCCGTCACCGACAAGCGCAACGGCCTTCTGCCCGGATGCATACGCGCTGCCAAGCACACCGGTGCCCGCATGTCCCATCGAGGCAAATGCCGTGCTGATCCGGTACCGCCCGGGAGAATTGAAACGCAGTCGTTGTGTCGCCCACGCGAATGCGTTGCCCGCCTCCGCCAGAACGATGGCGGAACTCTCGTTAACAACAACACGTTGCATTGCCTCTAGCAGAATCTGAGGTCGTACGGGACCCGCGCAGAGGTGGTCTGGCGGTGGTGCTACAGGAGCTGGGAATCCGAGGTGCCACGAACGGGATTTGGTCTCTTCCTGCAACGTTGTCCGTCCCAAAGCCGTCAGCAGGTCTGTGAGGAATACGCCCACCTCGCTGTGAACGGCGATCGTTGGAATATCGGGGTATGAAGCGCCTGGCACAGTCGGGTCGATATCCACATGGATCAATCCCCTCGGGGGGATCATCTCGGGGTTCCAGAAGGAGGTCATCTCGCCGAGGCGCGAACCGAGCACCAAAACGCGCTCCGGGCGGTGCTCGCGCATGAATTCGAGCACGGTTCGATCGCCACCGAACCCGGTTACGCCGACGAAGAGGGGATGGCTTTCCGGAAATATTCCTTTCGCGCGCGGTGAGCAAAACACCGGTGCATCAATACGTTCGACGAGTTCGGCCACTTCCTTGGCCGCATGCCGTGCCCCGAAGCCCAGCCAAATTGCCGTCCGTTCCTTGCGCAGGATGTCGACGCAAGAGCGCACGTCTTCAGACGAGGCCCGCGGATCGACCATCTGTAGCAGCGGGACGTCGATCGAAGCAGAGTCAGGAGGAGATTTTTGTGTCGCAACCGAAAAGCTAACGTGGGCGACGAAGCTTCCCTTTCGTTGTAGCCCCTCTGCCAGCTTCCGGCGGATCTCGACCAGATCGGAGCCCGATTCCACGACGGCCCCATAATGGAAAATGGGACCCTCAGCAAACATGTCCGCCCCCAATGTTTGAGGACTGGTCTCTTGCATCGGGGTCCGATTGTGCTGGGAAGGAGGGGTGCAACCCGAGACGAGAATTACCTTCGCGCCATCGCTACGGGCCGCTAGCAATCCCGTCAAGGCGTTGGAGATACCCGGACCGCTGGTGACGCAGACGGCGACGGGCGACCCCGAGGCCAGGTACACCTCGGTTGCGGCGAATGCCGCCCCCGCCTCGTGACGGAAATGCATGAGGTTAAGAGGGCCGCGCTCCAGGGCATCCCAGAGTGGGGCGATACCGCCCCCGCATATCCCGAATGCCGATGTCACGCCTAGGTCGGCCAGCATATCGACTAATGCCTCAGCAACGGTAGCGTGCTTGGTGGTAACCGGGTGACGAACACCAAAGCCCTTCTGTACCAACCCCTCATCGACAAACATACTTGCCTCCTGTTCAGAGCTGTCGCACGCAGGACGTCGTTGTGGACCGCGAACCTCTGCAAAACATAGTAGGAATATTTGACACGTGTGTAAACAGTGCGCGGCGCGAAAATTACTTCTTGCCTCGAAGAGAGTCGCACGGTACATCCGGACGCTTGGGGGTGCCCGCTGCGATGTCACATGTTTACTGAGTTGTACTGCAAAACAGCGGATTTAGGTCCACAATGGTTCCCGTGCGAAACACACGGAACGGTTGGCCGCTGATGACCGCGCTATGCGCCGGGTACTTTTTAGTGCTGCTGGATGTGACCGTCGTGAACATTGCCCTACCGCAACTCGGGTCAGCACTGCGGGCAAGCGGCTCGGAACTGGCCTGGACGATAGACGCCTACACCGTACCTATGGCGGCGCTCCTGTTGGCGTCCGGAGCGGTGGGCGACCGACTTGGGCACCGCACGGTCGTCATCGGTGGATTCGCCGGGTTCGGCGTAGCTTCCGCGATATGCGCAATGGCGCCCGTAATGTCGATGCTGCTCTTTGGTCGCGCGGCGCAGGGAGTGTGTGCCGCATTAATGCTCCCGGGCACCCTTGCCCTCATTACCCAATCCGCGGGTGCAGAGGTCGCAAGGGCACGCGCGATCGGCATTTGGGCCGCTATCGGCGGAGCGGCGTTGCCGGCCGGTCCGCTGCTCGGGGGGCTTCTGGTGCAAGTCGCGGGATGGCGCTCGGTGTTCTGGCTCAGTGTCCCCGTCATCGTCATCGCGCTGGTGCCCATCGTCCGGGCTCGGCGCGACGATGCCGTCCCCGGCGGAGGTGGGAACGCTGATTGGGGCGGCGCTCTGTTGGTCGTCATAATGCTTGCGGCCGCGGTGATCGTCATCATTCAGGCTCGGGAAAGCCACACACTAGGCTGCATCATGACGGCGATGGCGCTATGCGCCGCTGGCGGGTTTTGGTATGTCGAGCGCCGAATTGCGCATCCACTGCTGCAAGTACCGACCGGAGCGCGGTTTCCGCTCGCGGCCGCATGCGCGGTCACCGCGATGATGAGTTTATGTGTCCTAGGGTCACTATTTGTCCTGACTCAGCTCCTGCAGGTGGTGCACCACTTTAGTCCGATGCGGACCGGGCTTGTTCTCTTGCCGGGCATGCTGCCCATGCCTGCGCTTGGCGCCACCGTGGCCCGGCTCACCAATAAGTTGGGTCCTTGGCTGACAAGCGCTTTGGGCTTGACGACATCCGCGACCGGATTTATTGGTATGGCGGCCGCGGTCGACGGGCCTAGCTATCTCTTGCTAATGGGCTCGCTGTTGCTATGGGGGACTGGCCTCGCCATTTTGACTCCGGCAATCGTGATCGCAGCAATGCGAGCGCTGCCCGAGGCGCCGGGCACCGCATCCGGCGCCAGCAACACTGCTAGGCACGCGGGTGGAGCGTTGGGGGTTGCCATCTTCAGTGTAGTAGCGGGATCCCCACGTGCCCTTGACTTTTCGGCTCACTCGACTGAGTTGCTGGCGATGAGTGCATTGTTGTATGGCATTGCTGCCGCATTCTGTGTTGCCCTGCGGCAGCGAGATCGAGCCGGGGTGCCCCCTGAACTGATCCGGGCGTCCGCCTGAGGCGGCCCGTCGAATCCTTATTGAACGTCGGTATAACTGGGCACCGGCATCGAGTCGTGCATCCGGACGCTCTTGGCGTTGAGCTTCGCCAGCGACCGCGACAACGACCCCGGCATCGCCGAAATCCGCTGCGCGCCGCGGGTTAACGCCCACACCCCGAGCGGCGAGCTGGGGATGATGCGCTTGGCGGCGCCGCGCGCGAAGGCCCGACTGCGGTGTACTGGCTCACGCATCGCCAGCTCGTAGGCGGCGAACGCGCGTAGGTGATCCCCATCCGCGCGCGCGAGCTCGCCGGCCAGCACATAGGCGCCGAGCACCGCCAGGCTGGTGCTGCCGCCCACGGCCGGGCCGGGGCAATAGCCCGCGTCACCCACGAGGGTGACCCGCCGGCGCGACCACCTGTCGAGTCGAAGCTGGCTGATGGCGTCGAAGTAGAACGCCGCGGTGTCGTCGATCTCACCGAGCCAGCGGTCCACCTGGGGGTGCATTCCCCCGCACCTCTCGCGCAGCAATGCCCTCTGCCGCAACCCATCGTGGTGGTCGTAGTCCAGCTCGTCGTGGCTTCGGAAGAGGAACGCCACGCGCGCGTCGTCCAGGTGTGCTGCGGTGTAGGCGACCGCCACGCGACCGACGCCGATGTGGCTGATCGTCCCGGCGTCCCCGGCCAACGCCTTGGGCACGGATATCACCGCGAGGTAGCCGCCCAGGAAGCGGGTCAGCTCGGCCTCGTCACCGAAGGTCAACTGCCGGACGTTCGAGTGCAGGCCGTCGGCGCCGACGATGACGTCGAACGTGCGCGGCGCCATGTGCTCGAACGTCACCTCGCCGTCGTGGTCGATCGAGGTGATCGAGTCGCCAAAGAGGTACTCGACGTCGTCGCGGCCGGCGGCGTAATAGATCTCGCTCAGGTCGTCGCGCATGATCTCCACGTGCCGGTCCGAGGCAGCGCTGATGATCTTGGTGAGATCGACGTCGTTGGGCCGAGCGTGTCCTTCGCGGTACATCGTCAGCCGCTCGTTCCCGGTCGCGCGGGCCTCGATGTCAGGCAGGACGCCCATCTTCGCGGAGATATCCATCGCGGGTCGGAACAAGTTGACGGCATGACCGCCGGCCGTGCGGAGCGACGGCGCGCGCTCGACGACGGTGACCTCGAACCCCCGCCGCGTCAGCCAGTACGCCAGCACCGGCCCCGCGATGCTGGCGCCGGAGACGAGTACTCGCATCACCCGCCTCCGTCACTGTCTCGCTTGCCGGTGTTCGGCCCGCAGCCTACCCGCATCGTCGCCGGGCGGTGTTTGATGGCCCGCCTCCTCAGCGGCCCGTTCCGGGCCGCATCGTCGCCGGGCGGTGTTTGATGGCCCGCCTCCTCAGCGGCCCGTTCCGGGCCGCATCGTCGCCGGGCTAGAGTCACCGCTATGCGCTTCGGTCTCTTCATACCGCAGGGCTGGCGAATGGATCTCGTCGGCATCGCACCCGAAAACCACTGGGCCGTGATGCGGGATCTGGCCGGTTACGCCGACGGCGGGGCCTGGGATTCGCTGTGGGTGTACGACCACTTCCACACGGTCCCGCTGCCGATGGACGAGGCCACCCACGAGGCGTGGTCGCTGATGGCCGCGTACGCGGCGACCACCTCCCGGGTCAAGCTCGGCCAGATGTGCACCGCGATGAGTTACCGCAACCCCGTCTATCTTGCGAAGGTCGCCGCGACGGCCGACATCATCTCCGGCGGCCGAATGCAGATGGGCATCGGGGGAGGCTGGTACGAACACGAATGGCGCGCCTACGGTTACGGATTCCCCTCGGCGGGTGTGCGATTGGGCCGACTGGACGAAGGCGTGCAGATCATGCGCGAAGCCTGGCGCGACGGCAAGGTCAGCTTCGAGGGCAGGCACTACCAGGTCGATGGCGCGATTGTCGCGCCTAAGCCCCTGCAGGACAACGGCATTCCGCTGTGGATCGCCGGCGGTGGCGAGAAGGTGACGTTGCGAATCGCCGCCCAATACGCGCAGTACACCAACTTCACCCCCGAGCCGGAGGCGTTCGCGCACAAGTCGGACGTCCTGGCTGAGCACTGCCGCGACGTGGGTACCGACTTCGACGCCATCGTGCGTTCGGTCAATGTCAACGCCGTCGTGGGTTCGTCGGACGCCGACGTCAAAGACCGGCTGCAACGCGTCCGCGACCGCCTGGTGGGCCACGTGGCCGAGGCGGCGGCCGACGCCATGATCGCGGGCACCAGCGGACCGGAATCGGCGACGGGAACGCCGGAACAGGTCATCGAGCGGCTCAGCAAGATCCGCGATCTCGGGTGCGAGTACGCCATCTGCTATTTCCCCGAGGCCGCCTACGACCGTTCCGGCATCGAACTGTTCGAGCGGGAAGTGATTCCCGCCCTGAGCTAGACGTCGCTGGTGACGTACCTGGTCTTGACCGGCGGCGCAGCCAACAGCGGAGGAAGTTGGGTGAGCTTGCCCTCGCCGGCGCGAAATGCGCGGTAGGCCTCGTCGTGGTCGACCGACTCCCAGATTTCGTAGATGAGCCAGTGTGCTTCGTCCTCCTCGTCGACAAGGACGTCGGTGCGGACGTTGCCGTCGAAAGCCCGAGTGTCCTGCAGCGCGCGGCCCATCAGCTCGCGCCCGGCAGCGACCTCGTCGGGCTTGAACCTCAGCTCCAGTATCACAGTGACCGTCATCGGCGTCTCCTTGGTTGCGACAGCGATAACAAAGATAGCGGGCGCGCGGTGGTGACGGTCGCGTCGGTCTGAATCACTGCCGCTACTACGCACTGTGGCCTATGCGGCGTACTCGGGCAATGCGATGTCGTCGCGGAATTCGTTCCGAATCCCCCAGCCGGCCAGGGGCTCAACGTTCAGCAGCTTGGATGCTCGGTTACGTGTCCATAAGCCTAGCGCCGTCCTCGGTGCGAAGATCGCGACGAACCCCCGGGCCGACCGCTGTCTCGCCTCAACGATCGGTCGCAGTCGCCGTTCGTAGCGACAAAACGCATCCCGGTAATCAACTCCGGTGCGACTCAACTCCCCGCGAGTATGTAGGCCTGCACCATAGCCAGACCCGTCCCCTCACCGGCCAGCACAGAGACCGCGGCCGCGGCGTCACCGATGAGCGCTACTCGCCCGTCCCACCAACGGTCCATGACGATTTGGCTGACGCGGTCGAAGTACACATCGGCGGCCCCCGTCCAGCGCGCGAAGGATCTCCGCGCATTCCCAGCCCGCGTTGCCGAAGACTTGATGCAGCGTCGCTTTGGCCTGTGACGCATCCTGCGGATCGGGCCCGCCCATTCGGGCAGATTCGAAGACGAAGAGGAACGAGGTAAACGAGTTCGTCGCGTGGCTGATAGCCCTCGGCTTCGAATGCGGCGACTCGGTAGCCGAGATCCTTCTCAACTGTGGGTTGAGGACCAAATGCTAAGTCCCGCAAGGGATGATGGATGCCGTCCGCGCCGACGAGCAGGTCGAATTGCCGTGCCCCGCCGCGCCTCAGTGTCACCAGTACGCCTGCATCACTGTGCGTGACGGCGCAAATGCTTTCCCCGAACAGGGTTTCAGTGCGATCGCCGATGGAGCGATAGATGGTGTCCGCGAGATCGCCCCGGGGCACCGTGAGAAAGCGGCCGTTGATATTCCGTTGGAACAGCTCGGCCGAAAAGCCCCCCACTCTCCGTGATCGCTGATCAACGAGTCGCACCTCCCGCACCCGGTAACCGGCGGCGTGTAACTCGTCGGTGATCCCCATGCGCTCGGCGACGGAATACCCCCGCCCCAAAAGTCCACGGCATAGCCGCCCGTGCGGAATCGCCACGCCTTCTCTATCAGAGTCGGCTCGTGGCCATAACGTGATAGCCAATATGCAAGCGTTGGGCCGGCAATGGCGGCGCCGGCGATGGCGATCTTCATGCGCCAACCTTTCTCAGCGATGAAGTTGGCAACATACTACTATGCAATAGTTGCATTCAGAAATAAAATTGGTGCCGAACTGACCGGTGGGCGTATCGATCTTGCATTGACACCGGAGAGGAGAGCGCTGTGCTGAAGGAGCGTACGGATGTATCCGTCGGGGTTCAGGTGCTGGAGGCTGTCGGGACCGTGACCGAAACTGACTACGAGCGGGTGTTTGCGCCGATGGTTGAAAGGGCGGCGCACGCGGGGCATCGGATGCGCCTCCTGTACGAGTTCGGACCGGGATTCCGATGCATCAGGGCGGGTGCGCTGTGGGCCGACGCGCGACTCGGTTCAAGTTACTTGCGAGTGCTCGATGGCTGCGCCGTGGTGAGCGATATTGCTTGGGTCCGGGGCCCAAGCCGCGCCATTGGCAAGTGGATGCCATGCCCGCTTCGGGTCTATGGCATCGATGAGCGCAACGAGGCCGTCGCGTGGTTGACTGCGCTGCCGCAATGCGCTGACGTGTCCGCCCGCAGGATCGCCAGGGCCTACATCGGTGGAGTCGGTGCCGCCCTGATGAGCCTCAAATGGCTGGCCCCAGGAGGTCATCCGCGTCGCGGATGATGTAGCCGTAGCCCTGTTCGGCCAGGAAGCGCTGTCGGTGTGCGGCGTATTCGGCGTCGAGGCTGTCGCGCGCGACCACGGAATAGAAGATCGCTCCGCCGCCGTCGGACTTGGGTCGCAACAGCCGGCCCAGCCGTTGGGCCTCCTCCTGCCGTGATCCGAACGTTCCCGAAACCTGCACTGCCACAGACGCTTCGGGGAGATCGATGGAGAAGTTTGCGACCTTGGACACCACCAGCGTGGAGACCTCGCCGCGCCGGAAGGCGTCGAACAGCGCCTCGCGCTCCTTCGTGCGGGTGGAACCCTGGATCACCGGGGCGTTCAGCTCCGCGCCGAGCTCGTCGAGCTGATCGAGGTAGGCGCCGATCACCAGCGTCTGTTCGTCGGGGTGTTTGCCCAGTATCGACTTGACCACCGCGACCTTCGAGTGTGCTGTCGAGCAAACCTTGTAGCGCTCTTCGGGTTCGGAGGTGGCGTAGATCATGCGTTCATTGTCGGTCATGGTGACCCGCACCTCGACGCACTCCGCGGGCGCGATCCAACCTTGCGCCTCGATGTCCTTCCACGGCGCGTCGTAACGCTTGGGGCCGATCAGAGAGAAGACGTCGCCCTCACGCCCGTCCTCGCGGACCAGCGTGGCGGTCAGGCCGAGGCGCCGCTTGGACTGCAGATCGGCGGTCATCCGGAACACCGGTGCCGGCAACAGGTGCACCTCGTCGTAGATGATCAGCCCCCAGTCGCGGCTGTCGAACAGCTCCAGGTGCCGGTATTCGCCCTTGGTGCGGCGCGTGACCATCTGGTACGTCGAGATGGTCACCGGCCGAATCTCCTTGCGTTCCCCGGAGTACTCGCCGACCTCGTCCTCGGTCAGGGACGTACGAGCAACGAGCTCGCGTTTCCATTGCCGCGCGGCGACCACGTTGGTGACCAGGATGAGCGTCGTCGCGCTGGCCCTTGCCATCGCCGCAGCCCCGACCAGTGTCTTGCCGGCACCGCATGGAAGGACCACCACCCCGGAGCCACCGGCCCAGAACGAGTCCGTGGCCATCTCCTGATAGTCGCGCAGCTGCCACCCGTCCTGCGCCAGGGTGATCGGGTGTGCCTCGCCGTCGACGTAGCCAGCGAGATCCTCGGCGGGCCAACCGATTTTGAGCAGCATCTGTTTGACCCGGCCGCGCTCGCTGGGGTGGACGACGACCGTGTCGTCGTCGATGCGGGCGCCGAGCATCGGCGCAATCTTCTTGTTGCGCAGGACCTCCTCGAGCACCGCGCGGTCCAAGCTCACGAGGGTCAGGCCGTGCGCCGGATGTTTGACCAGTTGGAGCCGGCCGTAGCGGGCCATGGTGTCGACGATGTCGACCAGCAGCGGTTGCGGAACCGCGTAGCGCGAATAGCTGACCAGCGCGTCGACCACCTGTTCGGCGTCGTGGCCCGCGGCCCGGGCATTCCACAGTGCCAGCGGGGTGATCCGGTAGGTGTGGACGTGTTCGGGTGCACGCTCGAGCTCGGCGAACGGCGCGATGGCGGCGCGGGCATCCCCCGCCTGCTCGTGGTCCACCTCGAGCAGCACCGTCTTGTCGGACTGCACGATCAAGGGTCCGTCAGTCAAGTCGCCGCTCCTCGTCACTTTGCGCACCGCACCGTCTCCGGGTGCGGCGCATCCGTCCGTCCATTATCGGCCGTTGGCCGACACCACCGACGTGATGCGATGGATCGCGAAATCGCGCATCCGCCCCGACGCCGAGTCGAAGGCCACCAATTGCCCACCTCGGACGGTGACCGGCGCCACCACTCGCTGGGTCGCCACGCCGGCCGCGTCCAGATAACCGATCACCAGCGTGTCTTGTTCCCGCGCCGCGCGCTGCAGCAGGGACATGGTGACGGCCGGGTCGACGCGGATGTTGCCGAACGGAGCCGCGATCACTTTGCGCAGCACGGCGACGACGGCGTTCAGGCTGTCGCTGTTCGGGCGCGGCACGGGGCGATAGGGCCGACGCTGCTGCGGTGTGGGCACCCGGGCCCCCCGCGGGCGGACGTCGACCACCGAACCCGAGGAATCCTCGGCGGCCGGCGCGAAGCCCGCGCCGCGCAGCGCGCCGAGCACCTCGGCGATCGGAGCCGGTGACACCGCCACCGTCGGCGCCAGGGTGCGCAGCTGCAGCTGCTCGGCGGCGGCCACCGCCTGGGCCAGCAGCGCCGGGTCCTCACACCGCACGAAAGACGACGCCATGCCGATCCGGAGCTGACCGTGCCGTCGCGCGACGTCGTCGATGAGATAGGTGAGACCCTGCGGCACGGGGGTTTTGGAATGTTTCGCGAAGAACTCCTGCATCCAATCTCGCGTTTTGCCGATGTCCAAGGCGTGCCGGATCGACGGTTCACTGACGCGATAGACCATGGCCGCCCCGGCCGACTCGACGGTGGCCACCGTCGCCAGCTCCTGCGCGAGTTCGCGTTGCAGCGGTCCAGGCACCACGACGGTCAGGTCGGCCTGGACCAAGAAGTGGTCGATCGGCGGGGGCATCGCCTTCGCCATGGCGTCGACCGCCCGCTGGGCGGCATCCGGGTCCGCCGCCTCGTTCAGCACCGCGCGGCCGGGCGTACTGATCGCCCCGCGACCCACCAGGCCCAGAGCGTGGCTCTCGGCGAGCAGGTGCGCCACGGGTTCAGGCTGCAGCCGCCTGGCCCAGCGCGGGCGGAGCCAGATCAACGCCTCGGAAGCCTCGGCAGCGCTGACGCCGGCGCCCGGCGGCAACTCCGCGAGCATGCCGAGCAGGAGTCGACGGTCCAGTGGTGCCGCCGTCGAGTAGAGTGAATCCGAAAGCGCGCCATACGGTTTGGAATCGGGGCCGCGCGTCCCGATCAGCGCCGGGCGGCCCGGGAGGTCCAGCCAGGTGTCGGCCAGCAGGTGCCATCGCTCGGCTGGGGACATCGCGGTGAACCGGTCAACGGCCCCCGTCGGCGTCCAGTAGGGCGCGTCTCCGGTGGCCGGCAGGGGATCGGGTGTCCCGCTGGCGATCAGCCCGGCCGCGGCCACGACCTCGAGGATCAGGCCGAGGCGGGGTTCGTCGATACCGGTCGACTTCGCCAGCCGTTTGACGTCGCGCACGCCCAATCCACCGCTACGGAGCTCGGAAACGGGCGCGGTGCTCAGCGTTTCGAGCAGCACGTCGACCTCCCGCAGGAGATCGACGACCGCCCCGGCGGCCGCCGCGTCGACGTCGCCCGGGGTGGTCGTGGTGACCACGGGGTCGGGCGCCGTTAACTGCATCGGGCCCGGCTGCTCGCCGCGCAAGACCTGCCCGACGTGGCGCGGCAGGATCACGGTCTCGGCGTCGACGCGTCGCAGCAGGCCCAGCGTCAGCAGCTGGGGCACGGGCCGGTCGGCGGCGGCGCCCGGCGCGGCGTCCCGGGTGCGTCCCATCGGCGATCCCTCGAGCAGCCTCTCCAGCACGTCGAGCTGCGCCTCGTCGAGGCCGTCGATGAGAGTCGCGATCTGCTCGCCGGAACGGGACGAGTCCTCGAGCGTGACCTGGCCCGGGTGCCACGGTAGGGACGTGCCGGCGTCGGGCGCCACCCGGAGCGCAGCGTCTCCCCAGGCCAACGCGCGCTGCCGGAGGTCGTCGAGCGCGTCGACCACGTCAGCTTCGGCCGCCCGATCGCCGATCAACGCCAGCAGCTTCGAGGTGGGTACCGGTGTCGTATCGGCTTGCAGCACCAACAGCGCGTCGAGCACCGCGAGTCGCAAAAAATCCAGGTCATCGGTGGCGGCCTTGACCGACTGCCGCGCTTGCGCACGCGCGGCGAGCGCGGCGATGCTGCCCGGCGGGGGCTGGGCGAGGTCCGGCCGCAGCTCGAGCAGCCGGATCAGCCGCTCGTCGGACAAGTCGGCCAGCCAGGACCCCAGCGGGATATCCGGGGTGTTGTCGGTCATCGCGACCAGCGTAAAGCAGCCGGCGGACTTGGGGACGGCGGCGAACTGGCGTCCATCGACGGCGGCCGCCCTAACCCCCCCAACTGGCGGGCTTGCGCGACATGCCAGCGCACGACCTGTCAGAATGGACGCCGTGGCTGACATTGCTGAGGGCAAGGCCCGCAAAACCAGGTACGTCGACAACGGCTGGCCCGCGACCGATCCCGATGATCATCCGGTAAGCGAACTGGCGACCGATCGGACGGGTGCCTTGTCCCCGTTCGGTGAACTGGTCTTTCCGCTCCCGGCGACCGACCTGCCCTACGTGCACCCCGTCACAGACACCACCTGGTAGGTCGTTGATGACTAGGGCGTCCGGGGCGTCGGGCGCACTGTCCCACCTCGACGAGCGCGGCGCGGCCCACATGGTGGACGTCAGCGAGAAGGTCGCCACCAAGCGGACCGCCGTCGCCGCGGGCGCACTGCGCACCTCCGCCGAGGTGGTCGAGCTGATTTCCACCGGCGGCCTGCCCAAGGGTGACGCCTTGGCCACCGCACGCGTCGCCGGAATCCTGGCGGCCAAGCGCACCAGCGACCTGATCCCCCTGTGCCACCAGCTGGCGCTCACCGGCGTCGACGTCGAATTCACCATCCGCGAGTCGGACGTCGAGATCACCGCGACGGTGCGCAGCACCGACCGGACAGGGGTGGAGATGGAGGCGCTGACGGCCGTCAGTATGGCTGGGCTGACTCTGTACGACATGATCAAGGCGGTTGACCCGGCCGCCCGCGTCGACGGCATCCGGGTGCTGCGCAAGGAAGGCGGCAAGACCGGAACTTGGGAGCGGTGATGAGCGCCCGGTCGGCACGCGTGATCGTCGCCTCGACCCGAGCTTCGGCCGGGGTGTACGACGACCGGTGTGGGCCGATCATCGCCGAATGGCTTGAGCAACGGGGGTTTTCCCCCGTGGAGCCCGAAGTCGTCGCAGACGGCGAGGCGGTCGGCGAGGCGCTGCGCAACGCGGTCGACAGCGACGTCGACCTGGTGATCACCTCGGGCGGCACGGGCATCTCGCCCAGCGACAGCACCCCGGACCAAACGGTCGCGGTGCTCGACTACATGATTCCCGGGCTCGCCGACGCGATACGCCGCTCGGGCCTGCCGAAGGTGCCGACGTCGGTACTGTCGCGTGGGGTGTGTGGCGTCGCCGGACGCACGCTGATCGTCAACCTTCCGGGTTCCCCCGGTGGGGTGCGCGACGGCCTGGGCGTGCTCGCCGATGTCCTCGACCACGCGCTCGATCAGCTCGCCGGTAAAGATCACGAGCGATGACGCTCGTCGTTCGCGCCGCGATGACGGACCACCCGATTGTGCTGGCGGAGCACGAGGAGCTGGTGAACCACCAGTCCGCCGGCGCGATCGTCGGCTTCGCCGGCATGATTCGCGACCATGATGGCGGCCGGCGAGTCGTGCGACTGGAGTATTCGGCGCATCCGTCGGCCGATCAGGTCCTCGCGGAGGTGGTAGCCGAGGTCGCCGAGCGGTCCAGCGGAGTCCGGGCCGTCGCCGCCAGCCACCGCGTCGGCGCGCTGGGCATCGGAGACGCCGCGCTGGTCGCCGCGGTGGCCGCCGACCACCGGCAGGCGGCCTTCGCCACCTGTGCCGATCTGGTCAACACCATCAAGGAGCGGCTACCGGTGTGGAAACACCAGTTCTTCGATGACGGAACCGAAGAATGGGTGGGCTCGGCCTAGCGGTGATCGCGAGCGCGGGGGCGTAGTCGGGCGTGACGTGTCGCCGCGCTGGATCTAGCAACGAGCGGCCTAGCCCAAAGCGGCGCTCAAATGCCGTCGGCGCTCCCCCCAGAGCGGATGTTGCCTGCGGGGAGCGCCGAGCGGTCTGGCTTGCTAAGGCCTCAGCTGAGGACGGACGGCTGTCCGACGGCGTCTAGGGCGTCGTTGCCGTGGACGTCTTGCCCTTGGATCGCGTCCCAAAGCTGCTTCGTGAAACTGACTTCCGAGGCCTGCTGCGGCGCGCCAGGGGCGTCGTTCGGAGCCGGCGGCAGGGCATCGACCGGCGGGGCGTCCGGCGGCAGGGCGTCGGCCGGCGGGGCCGGCGGCGGCGCATCGGGCGGCGGAGCCGGCAGGTCCGCCGCCGGTGCCGGCAGGTCGTTGGACGCCATCTGTACCGGCGCGACGGGCGGGTCGGCCGGCGGCGGAGGCGGCAGCGGCGGAGCGTCCGGCGGGGGTGCGTCGGCGGGCGGCGGCGCGAGGGGCGCGGGCTGGCCGTTGAGGCCTGGCGCATCGAGCGGCGCGTCCAACGCGGCGGGCGCGGGGACCTCGCGCGGGGTCGGCCCCGACAACCCATGCCCGCACACGGGCCAGGCGCCACGGCCCTGGGAAGCCAATACGCGCTCCGCGACCGCGATCTGCTGTTCCTTGGTGGCCAGCTCGGCCGACGGGGCGTACTGGCCGCCGCCGTGCGAGGCCCACGTGCTGGCGCTGAATTGCACACCGCCGTGGTAGCCGTTGCCGGTATTGATGCCCCAGTTGCCACCGGACTCGCAACGGGCCACCTGGTCCCATTCGCCGTCCGTTGCCGCGGCCGCCTGGGCAGCCAGGGCAATGCTGCCGCCGCCAAGAACCGCGCCGGTGACGGCGAGCTTGGCGACGCTGATGTTTGAAGTAGTGGGCTTACGGTGACGTCCACTCATACGCGCCGGGATATTCCTCTCTCGTAACGCGCCTGCGAGGTCAGCTGTCGGGTTCGGGTTGGAGAGGCCACCCGGCCGGCGTTACGTTCCGCGTTGGACGCGACGTCGGCTTCACCCCAAGGGGTCGCGAGCGACCCCGATCCGATCACGGTGGACCGGTGGGTCCCCCGTCTCCATCCACTTCCGGTGTTCCCCCGCCTACTGGATGGAGCTCGGCGCGATAGGTGGGGGAGGAACGCCAATCCGGTTTAGCTTGGCGAGCCATCGGTGACGCTAGCGGTTTCCGTCGGGCGCGTCACGTTGGGTGAAACTCGGCGTTTCCCTCACGGCCACTTCCGAAAACCCCAGGAACACCTAGAGTTTGCGCAGGTAATAGCACCCGCAATCGAAGCGTGTCCGCTTCGTTATCGTTCCGTTACGTGAGATATTTCACAGTTTCAGCCGCCCGCAAAAGGGGGTAAGACATCGATCGTGTTGCCGGGGAGTAACACTGCGGTCTCGTCGCGGACCGCCACGCCGTTGCATAGGTACGAACACCGGCTCAAAACCTCGGCAAAGCGACTACCCGGGACGGCAAGTCTTTCCACAAGTTCCGCCACCGTGGTCCCCGCGCGGAGCACCATCGTCTGCGACTCTGCTCCGGCAGCCGCGCGCGCGGCTGCGAAATAGCGGATCGTCACTTGCACCCCGTCGGCGGATGCGGTGCCCACGGGACTAGCCACCGATCGCGCTCATCGGCCGGTCGGGCTGCACGAAGTCAGGGTCGTTGATGCCGTGCCCGGCGGGCTTCGCCCACATGGCCGCGCGCCAGGCCGCCTCGACCGCGTCGTCGCCCGCCCCGCCCCGCAGCAGGCCGCGGAGGTCGGTCTCGCGCGTGGAGAAGAGGCAGCTGCGCACCTGGCCGTCGGCCGTCAGCCTGGTGCGGTCACAGGTCGAGCAGAAGGCATGGGAAACCGAGGCGATGACGCCGAATTTTCCGCTCGGCGTATCCGGGCCGGTGTCGATCAGCCAGAGCTCCGCGGGAGCCGATCCTCGCGGCGCGGGATCCGGACGCAGCCGGAAGTGCGGGCGCAACGCGGCGAGCACATCGTCGGAGCTGAGCGCCGCGTCGCGGCGCCACCGGTGTCCCGCATCCAGCGGCATCTGTTCGATGACCCGCAGCTGGTAGCCGTGGTCGAGGCAGAACCGCACCAGACCGACCACGTCCTCGCGTCCGGTCGCCGGGTCCAGCACGGCATTCACTTTGACCGGCGTCAGGCCCGCGGCCTGCGCGGCGGCCAAACCGGCCAGCACATCGTCGAGGCGGTCCCGGCGGGTGATGGCGGCAAAGTGGCTTCGGTCCACGCTGTCCAGCGACACGTTCACCCGGTTCAGTCCGGCGTGCGCGAGCGCCGCCGCGCGACGGGCCAGGCCAACACCGTTGGTGGTCAGCGAGATCTCGGGGCGGGGCCGCAGTCGCGCCGCCGCCGCTACCACCTGTTCCAGGTGGCGGGAGAGCAGCGGCTCACCGCCGGTGAACCGCACGCTGGTGACGCCCAGGCGGGTGACGGCGATGTGCATCAGCCGGCCCAGCTCCTCCGGTCGCAGCAGTTGGTTGCCGGGCAACCAGTCCAGGCCTTCGGCCGGCATGCAGTAATTGCAGCGCAGGTTGCAGCGATCGGTCAGCGACACCCTCAGGTCGGTGGCGACCCGCCCATAGGCGTCGACCATTGGGCCGGCCGTCGGCGCCTGGTGGGCGGCGGTTTGTCCGCCGTCGATGCGGCTCGGCATCGTCGGCAGGCCCAGCGCGGTCAGCGTCATGCGGGCACCGGAGTGTGGTGGGACGACGAACCGACGGGCACGATCCGCTTGCCCAGAGGCGCCAGCGATACCGGAATGAGCTTGAGGTTGGCCAGCGCCAGCGGGATGCCGACGATCGTGACGGCCATGGCCGCCGCGCTCACCAGGTGGCCGATCGCCAGCCAGATGCCGAAGAGCAGCACCCAGATGACGTTCCCGACCAGGGCGCCGGTCCCCGAGTTGGGCTTGTCGACGATGGTGCGGCCGAATGGCCACAACGCATAAGAGGCAATGCGCAACGATGCAAAACCGAACGGGATGGTGACAATCAGCAGGAAGCTGACAAGGGCCGCCACCAGATAGCCGACGGCCATCCAGAGGCCGCCGAACACGAGCCAGATGACGTTCAGGACCAGGCGCATATCTCCTCCAGCGGTAGTGCCAGCCTACCGAGTGACGCCTATAAGGGGGTGCTCGTCGGGCGGGCATCCGAGTAGGATCAGAATTCGACTCGGCGTCCTGCGCAGGCGGGACGCCTCTTGTGTTGTCCATGCTAGTGATCCATCAGACAAGCGGGTGAGACCAGTGCCGACCGGCAAGGTTAAGTGGTATGACGCCGACAAGGGGTTTGGCTTCCTGTCACAGGAAGACGGCGAGGACGTCTACGTCCGGTCGTCGGCGCTGCCCGCCGGGGTCGAAGGGCTCAAAGCGGGCCAGCGGGTCGAGTTCGGCATCGCTTCGGGCCGGCGCGGTCCGCAAGCGTTGAGCCTCAAGCTGATCGAGCCGCCGCCCAGCCTCACCAAGACGCGTCGCGAGACTCCTTCTGTCGAGCACAAGCACAGCCCGGACGAACTGCACGGCATGGTCGAGGACATGATCACGCTCCTGGAGAGCGTCGTGCAGCCCGAGCTACGCAAGGGCCGGTACCCCGACCGCAAGACCGCTCGCCGGGTATCCGAGGTGGTCAAGGCGGTGGCACGGGAGCTGGACGCCTAGACCGGCGGCCTCGGGGCCGCCGGGCGTCGACTTGTTGGGCTTTGTCGGGCAACTTGGCAGCATCAAGTCGACGTTGGAGAAGGGACGGGGACGGATGGCGGGGTACATCGCACCGGCGGGCGAGTTCACCCGCGACACCAACTACATCGCCACACGGGTCACCGCCGACGGCCGCGACGGGTATCCGGTTGAGTCCGGCAGGTATCGGCTGGTCGTCGCTCGCGCCTGCCCATGGGCAAACCGCGCGATCATCGTGCGGCGGCTGCTGGGTCTGGAAGGCGCTCTCTCCATTGGGTTTTGCGGCCCCACCCACGACGAGCGCAGTTGGACTTTCGATCTTGATCCCGGCGGTGTGGACCCGGTGCTGAAGATCTCGCGGCTGCAGGACGCCTACTTCAAGCGCTTCCCTGACTATCCCAAGGGCATCACCGTCCCCGCCTTGGTCGACGTCCCGACCGGCGCGGTCGCCACCAACGACTTCGCCCAGATGACCTTGGACTTCTCGACCGAGTGGACCGCCTACCATCGCGACGGCGCGCCCCAGCTCTACCCCGAGCCGCTGCGGGCCGAGATCGACGAGGTCAACAAGCGGGTCTACACCGAGATCAACAACGGCGTCTACCGCTGCGGCTTCGCCGGCTCACAAGACGCGTACGAGGCGGCCTATGACCGGTTGTTTACCGCGCTGGACTGGGTCAGCGACCGGTTGGCCAACCGGCGATACCTGGTGGGAGACACCATCACCGAGGCCGATGTCCGGCTGTTCACCACGTTGGCGCGGTTCGACCCGGTCTATCACGGCCACTTCAAGTGCAATCGAAGCAAGCTGAGCGAGATGCCGGTGCTGTGGGCATACGCTCGAGACCTGTTCCAAACGCCCGGTTTTGGCGAGACCGTCGACTTCGTCCAGATCAAGCAGCACTACTACATCGTGCACGCCGACATCAATCCCACTGGGATTGTGCCCAAGGGCCCCGTACTGGCGAACTGGCTGACTCCGCATGGCCGAGAAGCGTTGGGCGGCAGACCCTTCGGTGACGGGACTCCTCCCGGGCCGCCCGCCGATCGCGAGCGGGTTCAGGCGGGCCACGGCGCCTAGGAGCGATGCCGGTCAAAGTCGGCAACCTCTCGCGACCAAGGCGCGACGCGCCCGCTCGACGATGACCTGTGGGCGGTAGCGCAGCATGTCGGCGCTCACTCGGACGACCACCCAGCCGCGTTTCTCGAGTTCGGCCAGTCGATCGATGTCCCAGGTTCGCTGCGCCGGATCGGTCCAATGTTGGGCACCATCGAATTCAACGCCGACAAGCCACTCCTCCCATCCCATATCGATGCGTGCCCACACCGCTCCCCAATCGTTGAGCACCGCGATCTGCGTCCGGGGGCGTGGCAGTCCGCCGCCGACTAGGGCCAGGCGGGTCTTCGTCTCGCACGGTGACTCGGCCCCACCGTCTACAAGCTGCAATACCCGCCGCAATTGAACCAATCCCCGCGCCCCCCGGTGACGCTCGATGAGCACATCCACATCGGCGACTTTCACCTCGGTGGCCCGCATCAACGCGTCCAGCCGCGCGACTGCCAATATCAGGCCCTTGCGCCGACCCAGATCAAAGGCGGTGCGCGCCGGGTTAGTCATGAAGATGCTGTCACGCAAACAGATTTCGTCCTCGTCGAGGGTATCGCTGTGCAGGATGATGCCGCGGGCTTTGTCACGGCTGTGTCGGTTGAGTTCTGCGGGCAGCCAGTCGTCGATCCATGGCGTGCGGTGGAGCGCCGCCGCGGAAAGGCCAGCGAGGGTGGCTGTCCGCCCGGACCACAGCCAAGCGGCCACCGCTCGGGTCACCGGCGTCAACTTCTGATCCCGCCGGATGTAAACATTGCGATGGATCATCTCGTAATCGGTCCGCAGCCGATGCCGAGTGACGATGCCAGCTGCCAGCGCGTCGGTGCCTCTGAATGGCCAGTTCGTGATTTCCATGGCGACACGGTGCCAAGGGGCACCGACACGTTCCGCCGAGTGTCGAGTTGTTGTGTGGAATTGGGGTGTTTGGCGGCAACTAGTCGACGTTGGGCGGGGGCGGGGGTTGGGCGGTCGGCCCCCGACCGCCGAGTGTCGAGTTGTTGTGTGGAATTGGGGTGTTTGGCGGCAACTAGTCGACGTTGGGCGATGTGGTGGGGGTGGGGGCGACGATGGGGTTGGGCGCGATTAATAGATAAGGCGCACAGACCATTCGGCGTGCGGGGCCTCGCGAAGTTCCCCTGACGGGTCCACCACCAGTGTCAGCAACTGTACGACGATTCCGGTCAGCCGCCCGCGCTGCGGATCGACCGGCGGAATGGTGACGGCGAGCCGAGTATTCGGCCGAAACATCTGGGCGGTGGTGTTGGCGGGATCCTCGTACACCTCGAGCAGTCGCCAGGGCGCGCGGTAGATGGCGTCGGGGACCGACAGCTGGACCGGATAGCGCTCGCTCACCCGCAACTCGCCCTGGGTCTGCGGAGTCTGACAGTCGTCGAGGTTGAGCACGTTGCAGTAGGTATACGGACCCACGCGGGTCAGGTGGCCGTGCGAATACGCGCTGATCTCGGGCCGTTGCGGCCCGGTGGGACGGACGAGCAGCCACGTTCCGATGCCGACACCGACGCATGCCAGTGCCAAGACGGCGGCGAGCAGCACGGCAATGCCCCGCCTCTTTGCGGGTTTCACTCCGGCACCACCGCCGGACTGTCGCGGCGCGAACCCTCTTGTTCGACCATGACCGGCCGGTTACCGCCGAGGCCCGGTATCAACGAATCGCCGCGGAAACTGACGAGCGTCTGGGCCAGGCCGAGGATGAGCAGCGCGGTGACCGCGGTGAAGCCGATCCACCATTCGGTGTAGATCATGACGCCCAGCGCCCCGCCCAACACCCAGGCCAGCTGCAGCGTCGACTCGGAACGCCCGAACCCGGATGCCCGCGATTCCTCCGGCAGGTCGTTCTGCAGCGAGGCGTCGAGCGACGCCTTGGCGATTGCGCTGGAACCAGACGTGACCAGGGTGGCGATCACCACCACCATCAGCGTGCCGGCCACGGCGCCGGCCAGCGCGACCGCGCTGACGGCCATCGTGCAGCGCACCACCAACGCGGCGGGTCTGCCCAGTTTCAGGCGGGCGCTGGCGAAGTTGCCGGCAAAGTTGCCGATGCCGGCCGCGGCGCCGATCATGCCGAGCATTCCGAGCTGAACCCACCCGTTGGCCTGATGAGCCTTTGCGACGAACGCTGGGTACAAGAACAGAAAACCCACCATCACCTTGATCGTGCAGTTGCCCCATAGCGAGGTGATGATGTTGCGCCCCAACGGTTGTCGAAGGGTGCCGCCGACCTTCTTGACCTCCTCGGGCCACCTGCGCCGGGGCTCTTCGCTGTCGCGGCGATAGCTCAGGGTGGCGGGGACCTCGCCCGCGGTCACCTCCACCCAGCGCGGAATACGCATCGACAGCAGTGCGCCGGCGACCGTGACCGCGATGACGACGAACAACGCGCCGGGCAACCTGAACAGGTGCGTGCAGGCGAACTCGACGCCCGCCGCTACCGCACCCCCGGCGATCGTGCCGCCCAGCAGCCCGAAGACGGTCAGCCGGGAGTTGACCCGCACCAGGTCGATCGTCGGCGGCATGACCCGCGGGGTCACGGCGCTGCGCAGCACGCTGAACGATTTGGAGAACACCATCATGGCCAGCGCGCACGGATACAGCACCCACGAGGGATAGCTGCCGGAGGCACCGTCGTAGTTCATGATCAGCACCAGGGCCAAGGCTGTGCGCAGCGCGAACGATGCGGCCAGCGCGACGCGGCGACCGTGCTGCAGCCGGTCCAGCGCCGGCCCGATGAGCGGGGCGATCACCGCGAACGGCGCGATCGTGATCAGCAGGTACAGCGCCACCCGACCTTTACTCTCCCCGGTCGCCGCGGCGAAGAACAGCGTATTGGCCAGTGCGACCGCCATCGCGGCGTCCACCGCGAAGTTGGCGACAACCGGCCACGTCAGCGCGGTCAGTCCCGACTTGTCGGCGCCGTCCGCAGTGGCGGCACGCTGAACCATCGAGTACATCCGCGAACCCATTTCGCGACTCCGCTGTGCTGCGGCACGGGTGACCGTGATGCGCTCGCCGGGGGCCTGGACGCGGGGAGGCGGGCTGCTCTGATCTCTGCCGCCGTGGTCTGACTGCTGGCCCAGGGGCGGGAGATAGCGATTGGCGCTCGGCATCGCCTGCGGGCGGCGCGTTCGCCGATAGTCGGCGCCGTTCGCGTCGCCGGCGGGGTAATTGGCCATGCCAGGATGTTGGGTCGACGACCCGTTGCGAGGCCGGCCGCCCGGATTGGAGGCAACCCGCCCCGCATCGTCACGCCGCCGCCCAGACACGCACCAATTCTCTACCATGCGGAGTCGATGCGTCTGCAGGTAAGCGGGTGTGGCTCGCCGACCTAGTATGGAGTCGCATTGCAGAGAGGGGACAGCGTGACCGGAACCAACGGGGATTCCGCCGTGGCGACCGTGGCCGAGTGGGCCGACGGGTTGGCGACGGTGCTCAGCGGTGCGGTCGACCAGGCCAGGGCCGCCGTCGCGGAGTTCGGCGGCCCGGACTCGGTCGGTGACTATCTGGGCGTCAGCTACGAGGACCCGACCGCCGCCACCCACCGCTTCCTGGCGCATCTGCCCGGCTACCAGGGTTGGCAGTGGGCCGTCGTCGTCGCCGCCTATCCCGGCGCCGACCATGCCACGATCAGCGAAGTGGTCCTGATCCCGGGTCCGACGGCGCTGCTCGCCCCCGACTGGGTGCCGTGGGACGAGCGGGTCCGGCCCGGTGACCTGAGCCCCGGCGACCTGCTGGCGCCGCCCGCCGACGATCCGCGGTTGGTGCCGGGCTACGTCGACAGCGGTGACCCGCAGGTCGACGAGACCGCCGCCGAGGTAGGCCTGGGGCGGCGCTGGGTGATGAGCGCCGTGGGTCGCTCCGAGGCCGCCGAGCGCTGGCACACCGGGGACTACGGTCCGGACTCGGCGATGGCCCGCTCGACCAAGCGCGTCTGCCGCGACTGCGGCTTCTTCTTGCCGCTGGCGGGATCACTCGGCGTGATGTTCGGCGTCTGTGGCAACGAACTGTCCGCCGACGGGCATATCGTCGACAGGCTGTACGGCTGTGGCGCGCATTCCGACACTCCGGCACCGGCGGGAACGGGCTCGCCCGCGTACCAGCCGTACGACGACGGCGTGCTGGACGTCGTGGCGCCTCCGCCGGCCGCGGCCGAACCGGAGCCGCGCGAGCCGGAGCCGTCCGAGCCGGAACTGCAGCTCGAGGCGACCGACCTTGCGGCAGAGCCGGCCGAACCCGGACCGACGGAGCCAACCAATCCGACCGAGCCGGAAGAGCCGACCGAGCCGGGAGACTAGCCGCTCTCGACGGCGGCCTTGATCTTCGCCAGCGAGGCGTTCATGCCGTCGAGCAGTTCGCGCTCGAAGTTGGTGGTCCCACCGAACAGCGCATTGATTGACAGGTTGGAGAATGCGGTGACGCCGTTCTCGGCGTGCCGGCTCTCGATGAGCCGGGTGCCGTCACCATGGGGCTCGAGCTCATAGCTCCACACGGTGTGGTTCGTGTCGACCCGGAACGCGAGCTTCCGCTCGGGGACGACCTCGATGACCGTGCAGGTGGTCGGCCAATACATCCTGTTGCGGCGGTTGACGTTGAGCGTTTTAGTCCCCGGGCGTACCGGGCCGAAGGGCTTCATCCAGCGGCATTGCGGGCTCCACTCCGGCATCCGCCGGAAATCGGAGATCAGCACCCACACCGTGGCGGCCGGTGCGTCGACGTCGATGTGCGTTTGCAGCAGCGGGGCTACCATTGCTCCTCCCGTGTTGGTTGCGTGGCGGATCTAAGTTCGCCGCAGGTAGTTCTCCAGGCCGGATTGCGCGCCACGGGCGCCCCGGCGCGCGGCGGCGAGCTGCCACAGGAAGATGCTCGTGCCGAGCAAACCGATTCCCAACCCGCCCAGTGTCACCGGTCGCCAGCTGTCGAGACCGGGCACGAGGAACGCGGCGGCCGCGGCGATCAGCCAGCCCAGCGCGCCAAGCGCGATGAACGGCCACACGTGCAGAAGCGCCGGCGGTAGCGGCGGCGCCTCGGGCGACTGGCCGGGTTCTCCTGACATCGCGAATAACATAGCCCGTCCGCGGGTCGGGCTTCCGCGGAAGTGGTGGCGCGGCCGATCGTTAGCGGTCCGTTATCGCGAGTTCTCGGCTTCCGTGTAACCTCGCGCCATGCCTGACAGCGATGCGAGGCTGGCCAGCGACTTGTCGCTGGCCGTCATGCGGTTGGCCCGCCAACTGAGATTTCGCAATCCGTCGTCGCCGGTGTCGCTGTCGCAGCTGTCCGCGCTGGCCACCCTCGCAAACGAGGGCCCGATGACACCCGGGGCCCTGGCGATTCGGGAGCGGGTCCGACCGCCGTCGATGACAAGGGTGATCGCTTCGTTGGCCGAGATGGGCCTGGTCGACCGGACCCCGCACCCCGTCGACGGCCGCCAGGTGCTGGTCTCGGTGTCCGAGTCCGGCGCCGAGCTGGTGAAGGCGACCCGCCGCGCGCGCCAGGAGTGGCTCGCCAAGCGGCTTGCGACCCTGGACACCGACAAACGCGAGACCCTACGACATGCGGCCGATCTGATGCTGGCACTGGTCGACGAAGGCCCGTGAGCCTCGGCTTAGACATCCAGGACATCGACGACCCCGATGACCCACGGCTCGACGATTTCCGCGATCTGAACAGCGTCGATCGACGTCCGGATCTACCGACCGGCAAGGGGCTGGTGATCGCCGAGGGCGTGCTCGTCGTCCAGCGGATGCTGGCCTCCCGTTTCACCCCGCATGCCTTGCTGGGGACCGACCGACGGCTCGGGGAGTTGAAGGGCGATCTGGTCGGTGCCGGGGCGCCGTTCTACCGGGCGTCGGCCGACGTCATGGCGCGAGCCATCGGCTTTCACCTCAACCGTGGCGTGCTGGCGGCCGCCAGGAGGGTGCCCGAACCCAGCGTCGCCGAGGTTGTCGAGGGTGCGCGGACCATCGCTGTGCTCGAGGGCGTCAACGACCACGAGAACCTGGGATCGATCTTCCGCAACGCGGCGGGCCTCGGCGTCGACGCCGTGGTGTTTGGTAGCGGCTGCGCCGACCCGCTCTACCGTCGCGCCGTCCGGGTATCGATGGGCCACGCCTTGCTGGTGCCGTTTGCGCGGGCGGCGGCCTGGCCCGCCGAATTGGTGATGCTCAAGGAGAGCGGATTTCGCCTCCTGGCGATGACCCCGGACGGGCGTGCGTGCCCGCTGGCCGAGGCGATGGCGGCGGCGCGGGACGACCGCGTCGCGGTGCTCGTCGGCGCGGAGGGACCCGGCCTCACGCCGGCCACGCTGCGCATCAGCGACGTGCCGACACGCATCCCGATGTCGCGGGGCACCGACTCACTCAACGTCGCAACAGCGGCGGCCTTGGCGTTCTACGAACGCGTTAGGCTCGCTCGGTGAGCGACGACTCCGTGCCCTGGGGAACGGGTTTGACGGTGGCGGCGTTCGTCGCCGCGCTGATCGGGGCCGCCGTGGTGGTGTTGAGCCTGGGCCTGATTCGCGTGCATCCGCTGTTGGCGGTGGGCCTGAATGTGGTGGCCGCGGGCGGGCTGGCCCCGACGTTGTGGGGCTGGCGACGCACCCGGGTGCTGCGTTGGTTCGTCTTGGGCGCGGGAGTCGGCGTGGCGGGGGGGTGGCTGACGCTGCTAGCGCTGTCCGCCTGAACGCACCCCGAGCAGCACGTCCTCCCACGCCGGGATCACCGGCTTGCCGCGTCGGGTGTGCACCGGCTGCTCCTGCGGGGCCTCGACCGGCGGCGGCGCGGGGGCTTCTTCGAAGTCGATGTGGGCAACCTGCGCGAGCGGCCGCAGGGGGCGGTCGAAGTTCGGGTCGATCAGCGCGCTCGCCGCGTCGTCGATCGCAGTGGCCGTTCCGCCGTGGGCGCCCGGGGTGTAGAAGAAGTGGGCGATGTTGTCGGAGCGACCGACCTTCCACGCCAGCTGTACCGTCCAGCGACTGTCCTCGTTACGCCAGGCATCCCAGCTGAGCTTGTCCGGTTCGAGGCCGCGGGTCACCAGGGCGGCGCTGACGGTTTCCAGCAGCGTCAACACCGCGGGCCCGTCCGCGAGCACCGGGTGGGCGGCGGTGGCCAGTTCCGCGGCACGGGCTCGCTCGAGCAACACCGGGTGGGCGAACCGGCGCACCCGGGCGATCTCGGAGCCCGACGCCGCGGCCACCTGCTCGACGGACGCTCCGGCGCGGATCTTGGCCTGAATCTCTCTGGGGCTCAGCATGTTGGTGACCTCGATGTCGAGCTGCGGTTGCTCCGGCGGTATCCGGTCGCCGCGCACGGCGGCCCTCAGTTGCTCGTCGATCGCCAGCTTGAACTGCTCCGCGGGATCGTCGCCTTGGCAGACGACGTGTTTGCCGTCGGCGTCGAGCCCAACCACCTTGAGTTCCCGCATGGCCTCTCCTCGCAGGCTCCGTCCGAGTTGGCAACGGACCCGTCAGGGCGCACTCTAGTGCAGCAATCGCCGGTAACCGGCTCGGACACGCTGGGCGGTTGCGGGCCGATGACGTCGGGGTTACAGCCGCTCGACCACCCAGTCGACGCACTGGGTGAGGGCGCTGACGTCGTCCGGGTCGACCGCGGGGAACATCGCCACGCGCAACTGGTTGCGGCCGAGTTTGCGGTAGGGCTCCGTGTCGACTATGCCGTTCGCTCGCAGGATCTTCGCGACCGCGGCGGCGTCGACATCGTCGACGAAGTCGATGGTGCCGACCACCTGGGAGCGCAACGCCGGGTCGGTGACGAACGGCGTGGTGTACGGGCGGTCCTGCGCCCAGGTGTACAGGCGCTGCGACGAGTCTGCGGTGCGCTTGACAGCCCAGTCGAGGCCGCCGTTCCCCAGCATCCAGTCGATCTGTTCGGCCATCAGCGCCAGCGTGCCGATCGCCGGGGTGTTGTACGTCTGGTTCTTCAGGCTGTTCTCGACCGCGATCGGCAGCGACAGGAAGTCGGGGACCCAACGACCCGACGACGCGATCGATTCGACCCGGGCGAGCGCGGCCGGGCTCATGATTGCCAGCCACAGCCCGCCGTCGCTGGCGAAGTTCTTCTGCGGCGAGAAGTAGTACGCGTCCACCTGTGTGATGTCGACCGGCAGGCCGCCTGCGCCGGAGGTCGCATCGATGACCACCAGGGATTCCCCGGAGCCCTCGGGGCGACGGATCGGGACCGCCACTCCGGTCGAGGTCTCGTTGTGTGCCCAGGCGATGGCGTCGACCGACGGGTCGGCCTGCGGCTCGGGCGCGCTCCCGGCGTCCGACTTGATGATGATGGGGTCACCGACGAACGGGTTCTTCGCGACCGCGGAGGCGAACTTCGAGCTGAACTCGCCGAAGGACAGGTGCAGCGAGCGCTTGTCGATGAGGCCGAAGGCCGCCGCGTCCCAGAACGCCGTCGCGCCACCGTTGCCGAGGATGACCTCATATCCGTCCGGCACGGAGAACAGTTCGGTGACCCCCGATCGAACCCGGCCGACCAGATCCTTGACGGGCGCCTGCCGGTGCGACGTGCCGAACAGCGGAGCCGCGGTCGTGGACAACGCCTGCAGTTGCTCCGGGCGAACCTTGGAGGGGCCGGACCCGAAGCGGCCGTCGCGGGGTTTGATGTCAGCGGGGATCTCGAGCTGCTCAGCCATGCCACTCAGGGTAGTGAGCGCGCCCGTGGCGGCGACGCGGTGGCCCGTCCAATCACGTCCGGGGCCGCGGCATAACCCCTGTTCGCGTCGCCCCGCGCTCAGCGGGGGATGTGAGCTATGCCACAAAATCCGACTGACCACTGGTCAGGCCACAGTGCGCAGACCGGTCTGGAAAATATCCGGTACCAGCGGTACTGTCGAGACACAGCACGTCCGAATGTAAACCTCGTTGGGGAGGCTGGGATATGGCCAGGACACGTATGGTTCGGCGTTGGCGCCGCAATATGGAGGTGCGCGACGACACCGAGTACGTGAACATGCTTGCCACACTGTCCGAGGGGTCAGTGCGGAGAAACTTCAACCCCTACATCGACATCGACTGGGACGCACCAGAATTCGCCGTCACGGAGAACGACTCGCGGTGGATCCTGCCGGCCACCGATCCGTTGGGGCGCCATCCCTGGTATCTAGCGCAGCCCGAAGAGCGCAAGATCAAGATTGGGATGTGGCGCCAGGCCAACGTCGCCAAGGTCGGGTTGCATTTCGAGTCGATCCTGATCCGCGGGCTGATGAACTACACGTTCTGGGTGCCGAACGGCTCCCCGGAATACCGGTACTGCCTGCACGAGTCGGTCGAAGAGTGCAACCACACCATGATGTTCCAGGAGATGGTCAACCGCGTCGGCGCCGACGTTCCCGGGATGCCGCGGACGCTGCGCTGGGTATCGCCCCTGGTTCCGTTGGTCGCCGGGCCGCTGCCGGTGGCGTTCTTCATCGGGGTGCTTGCCGGCGAGGAGCCGATCGACCACACGCAGAAGAACATTCTCCGCGAAGGGAAGTTGCTGCATCCGATCATGGAACGGGTGATGGCAATTCACGTGGCCGAGGAAGCGCGCCACATTTCGTTTGCCCACGAGTTCCTGCGCCGGCGGGTGCCGCAGCTGACCAGGCGGCAGAAGTTCTGGACGGCCCTGTACCTGCCGTTGACGATGAAGGTTCTGTGCCGGGCGATCGTGATACCGCCCAAGGCGTTCTGGCAGGAGTTCGACATCCCGCGCGACGTCAAGAGGGAGCTCTTCTTCCGGTCGCCGGAATCGCGGAAATGGTTGAGCGACATGTTCGCCGACGTCCGGATGCTGGCCCACGACACCGGCCTGATGGAGACGCGTTCCGCCCGGCTCATGTGGCGGCTCTGCAAGATCGACGGCAAGCCGTCGCGCTACCGTAGCGAGCCGCAGCGCCGGCACCTGGCCGCGGCACCGGCCGCCTAGGACAGCGCGGGTAATCGCCTATGCCGCACGTCATTACCCAGTCGTGTTGTAACGACGGGTCCTGTGTTTTCGCGTGCCCGGTGAACTGCATACACCCCACGCCCGACGAGCCCGGCTTCGCCACCTCGGAGATGCTCTACATCGATCCGGTGGCCTGCGTGGACTGCGGCGCGTGCGTGAGCGCCTGCCCCGTGGGGGCGATCGCTCCGGACACTCGGCTGGATGCCAATCAACTGCCGTTCGTCGAGATCAACGCGTCGTTCTACCCGGAGCGGCCGCGGGATGTGAAGTTGCCACCGACCTCGAAGCTGGCGCCGGTGATTCCGGCCGCCCCGGTTCGTGCCCGCCATCAGCCGCTGACTGTGGCCATCGTGGGATCCGGCCCGGCGGCGATGTATGCCGCCGACGAGCTGCTTACCCAGGATGGAGTGCGGGTCAACGTCTTTGAGAAGCTGCCCACCCCTTACGGGCTGGTGCGTGCCGGGGTGGCGCCCGATCACCAGAACACCAAGCGGGTCACCCGGCTGTTCGACCGGGTAACCGGTCATCGCCGCTTCCGCTTCTACCTCAACGTCGAGGTGGGCCGGCACCTGAGTCACGCCGACCTGTTGGCCCACCACCACGCCGTGGTGTATGCGGTGGGCGCGCCCGACGACCGGCGCCTCGACATCGAAGGGATGGGTCTTCTGGGCACGGGCACCGCCACCGAGCTGGTCGCCTGGATCAACGGGCATCCCGAGTTCACCGACTTGACCGTCGATCTCAGCCACGAGCGGGCGGTCATCGTCGGCAACGGCAACGTCGCCCTCGACGTGGCCCGGTTACTCACGACCGACCCCGCCGCGCTCGCTTGCACCGACATCTCCGACCGCGCGCTGACCGCCTTCCGTGGCTCCCGGGTGCGTGAAGTGGTGGTGGCGGCCCGGCGCGGGCCCGCCCACTCGGCGTTCACGCTGCCGGAGCTGATCGGGCTGACGGGCCGCTCGGAGGTCGTCCTCGACGCCGCCGACCACGAGCTGGTGGCGCGCGACCTCGCGGCGGCTTCCGACTCGCAGACGCGGCAAAAGCTGGAGGTCTTGAGCACGCTCGGCGTGGCCTCGGCGCCGACCTCGCGCCCCCGCATTCGGCTGGCGTATCGACTCACGCCGGAGCGGGTCCTCGGGGACCGCCGCGCCACCGGCGTGCGATTCTCCGTCACCGGCACCGAGCACATGCGTGACCTGGCGGCCGGGCTGGTGCTCACGTCGATCGGTTACCGCGGCAAGAGAATTGCCGCCCTTCCCTTCGACGAGTTGGCGGGTGTCGTCCCGAATCACGACGGGCGCGTCGTCGACCCAGGCTCTGGTCAACCTGTCCCGGGTGCCTATGTCGCGGGATGGATCAAGCGCGGGCCCACGGGGTTCATCGGCACCAACAAGTCGTGCTCGTTGCAGACCGTGCACGCGCTGGTCGGTGACTTCAACTCGGGGCGGCTGACCAATCCGGCGGGCCGGCCCGAAGCGCTGGACAAGCTGGTGCGGGCCCGCCGTCCGGACGCCGTCGACTCCCGCGGTTGGCGTGCGATCGACGCCGTGGAGATCGCAAGGGGCGTCGCCGAAGGACGGCCGCGCAAGAAGTTCACCGACATCGCCGACATGTTGGCCGCCGCGGCGGCCGTGCCTCCAGAGCCGGCGCCGCCGTTGCGACGCCGGCTGCTGGCCCGGTTGGGTGACAGGTAGCCGCGCGCTACATGCAGGACATCGCGGCCTGGATCTCTTCGCTGCTGACCTCGCGGACGGGCTGGCCCATCGACCAGTGGTGGCCGAACGGGTCCGCGACCACGCCGTAGCGGTCGCCCCAGAACTGGTCATCCAACGGCATCACCACGGTCGCGCCCGCGTCGACTGCGCGCTGGAACTTGGCGTCGACGTCACTGACGGTCAGGTGGATGGTCACCGGGGTGCCGCCCAGTGCCGTGGGCGTCATCGACTTGCCGCCGCACACCTCGGGGAAGTCGTCGTTGAGCATGATCATGGACCCGTTGATGCGCAGCGCCGCGTGGACGAGCTTTCCGTCCGGGCGAGGCACGCGGCCCAGCTCCTCGGCGCCGAACGCCTGGACGTAGAAGTCGATCGCCGCGGCCGCGTCGTCCACGACCAGGTGCGGTGATACTGCGGGCTCGACGTTGATCGCCATTAGTGGTCTCCCTGCTGTCGGTTGCCGTGCCAGCCCGACGACTGGCCCACGGTTATTGACTGCGGCCGCGACACAAACTCATCGCTGCCGGGACCATTCAAGCGCCGGGCACCGACAACATTCAGGCGTGAGTGAGGAGCCGGTCCCAGCCTTCGACGGCTTCCGGGCCGCGCGGGCCCGGGCCCACGTAGATGGCCGACGGGCGGACCAGCTTGCCGAGCCGCTTCTGCTCGAGGATGTGGGCGCACCATCCCGCCGTGCGGCCGCAGGTGAACATCGCGGGCATCATGTTCGCCGGCACGCGGGCGAAGTCCAGGATCACGGCCGCCCAGAACTCGACGTTGGTCTCGATGGCCCGATCCGGACGACGCTCGCGCAACTCGGCCAGGGCGGCCTGTTCCAGCGCGACCGCGACCTCGTAGCGAGGTGCACCCAGCCGCTCGGCGGTGGCGCGCAGCACCCGCGCCCGCGGGTCCTCCGCCCGGTAGACCCGGTGCCCGAAGCCCATCAGCTTGTCGCCACGGTCGAGGATGCCCTTGACCAGGGCCCGCGCGTCGCCGGTGCGCTCGACCTCTTCGATCATCGGCAGGACCCGCGCGGGCGCACCGCCGTGCAGCGGTCCGCTCATCGCACCGATGGCTCCGGACAGCGCCGCTGCCACGTCGGCGCCGGTCGAGGCGATCACGCGGGCGGTGAACGTCGAGGCGTTCATGCCGTGTTCGGCGGCGGACACCCAGTAGGCGTCGATCGCCTCGACGTGCCGGGGGTCCGGCTCGCCCTGCCAGCGGGTCATGAAACGCGCTGTGACCGTCGAGCACTCGTCGATGACTCGTTGGGGGACAGCCGGCTGGTAGATGCCGCGTGCGGATTGGGCCACGTACGACAGGGCCATCACCGAGGCGCGGGCCAACTGGTCGCGGGCGACGGCCTCGTCGGTGTCCAGCAGCGGCTTGTAGCCCCAGATCGGTGCCAACATCGCCAGGCCCGCCTGCACGTCGACGCGGACGTCGCCGGTGTGGATGGGCAACGGGAACGGCTCCGCCGGTGGCAGCCCGTGGCCGAACTTGCCGTCGACCAGCAGCCCCCACACATCGCCGAAGGTGACCTGCTGGTTCACCAGGTCCTGGATGTCGACACCGCGGTAGCGCAGCGCGCCGCCGTCCTTGTCCGGCTCAGCGATTTCGGTCGTGAAAGCGACCACGCCCTCCAGGCCGGGCACGAAGTTCTCGGGAACCACAGTCATGCCGAAAATTCTCGCACCCCACCTGCCGGCCGACGCTACCGGCCGGTAGCTACCCCGGTAGCGTTGGCGCGATGGCGGGATCAGGCCCGGGAGCAGGCAAAGATCACCTGCAGCGGATGCGCGTGGAGTATGGATCCGTCGAGAAGGACGGCAGCCCAGATCTCGATGTGGGCTGGCTGGACGACGGCTGGGTCGCCTTGCTGCGTCAATGGATTGACGACGCCGAGGGGGCGGGAGTTGCCGAGCCGAACGCCATGGTGCTGGCCACCGTCGTCGACGGCCGGCCGGTCAGCCGGACGGTGCTGTGCAAGAGCGTGGACGAGACCGGAATCACTTTCTTCACCCATTACGACTCGGCGAAGGGCGTCGAACTCGCGGCGACGCCATACGCGTCGGTCACCTTCCCCTGGTACCAACTGGGCCGACAGGTGCACCTTCGCGGTCCCGTGAGCAAGGTCGGCCCGCAGGTCACCGAGGACTATTGGGCCAAGCGGCCGCGTGGCTCCCAGCTGGGCGCGTGGGCGTCCCACCAATCGCGCCCGATTGCGTCGCGCGCCGCCCTGCTCGACCAGCTGAAAGAGGTCACCGACCGGTTCGTCGACGTGGAAAGCGTGCCGGTGCCGCCCCACTGGGGCGGATACCTGCTCGCACCCGAGGCGGTGGAATTCTGGCAGGGACGGGAGAACCGGCTGCACAACCGAATCCGGGTCGCCGGTGATCGGATCGAGCGCCTGCAGCCCTGACGCGGGGTCGATGCGCGCCGGGCTAAGCGTCGCGGCTGCGAGCGGGGCTGCAATCCTGGCGGACGATGGACGAGACGGAATCGGTGCGTCAGATCTGGCAGTCGCTCGGGCTGCCGGGAATCGTCGACGTGCACACGCATTTCATGCCCAAGCCGGTGATGGACAAGGTGTGGCAGTACTTCGACGACGCCGGGCCCCTGGTCGGGCGCCGCTGGCCGATCGCCTACCGCGCCGACGAGCAGGAGCGGCTTCGCACTTTGCGCGGGTTCGGGGTGCGGGCATTCACCTCGTTGGTCTACCCGCACAAACCGGAGATGGCGGCCTGGCTCAATAAATGGGCGGCGGAGTTCGCCGCGGCGACGCCGGACTGCCTGCACACGGCGACGCTCTACCCCGAGCCCGGCGTCGAGGGCTATGTCGCGCGGGCCATCGACCTCGGCGCGCGGGTGTTCAAGGTCCACATTCAGGTCGGCCGGTTTAGCCCAGCCGATCCGCTGCTGAACCGGGCGTGGGGCGTGATCGAGGACGCGCGCGTTCCCGTCGTCATCCACTGCGGCTCCGGTCCCGTCGCCGGCGCGTACACCGGCGCCGAACCCATCACGGCGTTGCTGGAGCGTCATCCCCGGCTGCGCCTGATCGTCGCCCACCTCGGGATGCCCGAATACGTCGACTTCCTCGACCTGGCCGAGCGGTACGACGACCTGTGGCTCGACACCACCATGGCGTTCACCCCGTTCGTGGAGGAGACCATGCCGTTCCCGCGGTCGGAATACGGCCGGCTTCGAGACCACGCCGACCGCATTCTCTTCGGGAGTGATTTTCCCAACATTCCCTACGGCTTCGTCGAGGCGATGCGCGTGCTGACCCGGCTGCCCGGTGCGGACGACGGGTGGCTGCGAAAGGTGTTCCACGACAACGCCGCTGGACTCTTCGGTTTGGCCTGACGCGCGGATCGAGGCCGCGAGGGTTGGGCGGTAGTACCTGATCGACACCGTGACCTGCTGGGCCACGTGACGGCTGGCGCCCATGCCGGCCACCGATTCGCCGGCCCCGGGTGACACATCGCGGTGGGGAATGGATGCGGTATTCGGGGGCTTTCGATACCTGACGGCAACACGGTCGTGCCGATGTCCTTCGTCGATCTGATCGCGATGGTCCTCGGCATGCCGCGCGCTGTTCCCGCAGAGGGCTGCCTCCGACGAATTGGTCGGGCGGTTGCAGGGGTCTTCACCGTCGTGGTCGGCGGTGGCCCCAGTGTGGCGGACGCGGTGCACGGCGCCGCGGCCGCCGCGATCGGAACGTCGGCGGCCGCGGCCGGCGACGGGGCACTGGTCGTTTTGGGCGTGGGGATCGCCGCGCTGGCCGCCCCGGCGTTCCTGCGATATCGGTCCCCGGAAGCGGTCGTCGAGCCAGACCGCCGCCGAGTCACCTGATGGATTGCTGAGGAACGTCCCCAGACCCGACCCCGGGCAGGCGGACCGTCGCCATAACGACTACCTTCAGTAATAAGCACTGAGTCCAGGGCAGCCATTTCAGCCAGAGCGCAAAGGGGTTCTCGTGGCCGACACCGACGACACCGCAACTCTGAAGTACCCGGGTGGTGAGATCGATCTACAGATCGTCAGCGCCACCGAAGGGGCTGATGGTATTGCGCTCGGCTCGCTGTTGTCGAAGACCGGGTACACGACGTTCGATAACGGCTTCGTGAACACCGCGTCCACCAAGAGCGCCATCACCTACATCGACGGCGACGCCGGGATCCTGCGCTACCGCGGTTACCCCATCGAGCAGCTCGCCGAGAAGTCAACCTTCATCGAGGTGAGCTACCTGTTGATCTACGGCGAGCTGCCCAACCAGCAGCAGCTCGACGAGTTCACCAACCGAATCCAGCGGCACACGATGCTGCACGAGGACCTCAAGCGTTTCTTCGACGGCTTCCCGCCCAACGCCCACCCAATGCCGGTGTTGTCCAGCGTGGTCAACGCCCTGAGTTCGTACTACCCGGATGCGCTGGACCCGATGGACGCCGAGCAGGTGGACCTTTCGACGATCCGGCTGCTGGCCAAGCTGCCCACCATTGCCGCGTATGCCTACAAAAAGTCGGTCGGGCAGCCCTTCCTCTACCCGGACAACTCCCTGAGCCTCGTGGAGAACTTCCTGCGGATGACGTTCGGCCTGCCGGCCGAGCCCTACGACGTCGACGCGGAGATCGTGCGGGCGCTGGACATGCTGCTCATCCTGCACGCCGACCACGAACAGAACTGCTCGACGTCGACAGTGCGGCTGGTGGGGTCGTCGCAGGCCAACCTGTTCACGTCGATCTCCGGTGGCATCAATGCGCTGTGGGGCCCGCTGCACGGAGGCGCTAACCAGGCCGTGCTGGAAATGCTGGAGCAGATCCGCGAGAGCGACGACAACGTCAGCGAGTTCGTCCGCAAGGTCAAGAACCGCGAGGCCGGCGTCAAGCTGATGGGCTTCGGCCACCGCGTCTACAAGAACTACGACCCGCGTGCCCGCATCGTCAAGGAGCAGGCCGACAAGATCCTGGCCAAGCTCGGCGGCGACGACGATTTGCTGAGCATCGCCAAGGAGCTCGAAGAGGCGGCGCTGACCGACGATTACTTCATCGAGCGCAAGCTCTACCCGAACGTCGACTTCTACACCGGCCTGATCTATCGGGCGCTCGGGTTCCCGACCCGGATGTTCACCGTGCTATTCGCACTGGGTCGGCTGCCCGGCTGGATCGCGCACTGGCGGGAGATGCACGACGAGGGCGACAGCAAGATCGGCCGTCCGCGTCAGATCTACACCGGCTACACCGAGCGCGACTACGCCGCGATCGACGGACGGTAATCGGTTTTCTGCTCGCGAGCGTGCGTGTTTGTGCGGCGACACGCCGTCGAAGGCGTACAGCTACGCACCCTCGCGGCGGGTATAGGCCATCACAGCGAGGCCAGCACCGCCATCGCCGCGTTGTGACCGCCGATGCCCGAAACCGCCCCGCCGCGGCGAGCGCCCGAGCCGCACAACAGGATGCGGTCGTGGGCCGTGGCCACGCCCCAGCGCCGCGCCGGGGTATCGAGCGGGTCGTCGTCCGCCGCGAACGGCCAGGCCAGTCCGCCGTGGAAGATGTTGCCGTCGGTCATCGCCAGCGTGCGATGCAGATCGAGCGTGGTCGTGGTCTCGATGCAGGGACGGCCGTGCGCGTCATCGAGCAGTACGTCTTGAATGGGTTCGGCCAGAACCGAATTCAGCGAGGTGAGCACCGACTCCGTCAGCCGCACCCGCAGCGCGCCGGGATCGGCGTCGTCGAACAGTCCGTGCGGGGTGTGTAAGCCGAACACCGTCATCGTGTGCGCCCCGGAGTCACGCAGCTCGGCCGACAGGATGCTTCGATCGGTGAGGGAATGACAGTAGGCTTCGCACGGCAACGGGTCGGGTAGCCGGCCCGACACCGCCCGCGCATACGCCGTGTCCAACTGGGTCCACGCCTCGTTGGCGTGGAACGTTCCCGCGAAGGCCTCTGCGGGAGTGACATTGCCGTCCCGCAGCGCCGGCAGCCGCCGCAGCACCATGTTCACCTTGACCTGCGCTCCCTGGGCCGACGGCGGCGCCTGCTCGCCCAACAGCCCGGCCAGCACCGTCGGCGTCACCGCCGACAGGACAAAGCGACCTCGGATCATGCGCTCCTCGTCGCCCACGCTGAAGCGCACCAAGCCGTCCGGCTGCACGGCGTAAGCCTCTGCGCCGGTGGAGATTTCGGCTCCGTAGTCACGGGCCGCCGCCGCCAGGGCCGCCGTCAGCGAGCCCATCCCGCCGATCGGGACGTCCCAATCACCGTTGCCCCCGCCAAGCACGTGGTACAGGAAGCAGACGTTCTGCATCAGCGCCGGGTCGTCCAGGCGAGCAAAGGTGCCGATCAGGGCATCGGTTGCGATCACGCCCCGCACCAGGTCGCTGCCCACCGCCTCGGCGATGGCATGCCCGATCGGCTCGTCCACCATGGCCCGCCACGCCACCGCCGCGTCCGGGTCGCCACCAGCGAGCACGTGGCGGCACGCCTCGTCGCGGGTGCGCAGCGGCTCGAGCAGCGTCGGCCACAACCGCTCGGTCACCAGCCGGCAGCGCCGGTAGAAAGCGGCGAAACCGCGCTCGTCACCAGCCGCGCCGATCGCCGCGAACGTGCCGGAACGCCCGATCAGCAGGCCGTCGCGCCCGCCGGTCGCTGGGTCGGGCGTGTATGACGCATACGGCCGCTTTGCTAACCGCACCGCGATGGCGAGGTCGTCGACGATTCGGGATGGCAGCAGGCTGACGAGATACGAATATCGCGACAACCGGACGTCGACACCGTCGAAGGCCTGCACTGAGACGGCCGCGCCGCCGACCTGCGGCAATCGTTCGAGCAACCGCACCCGCAGCCCCGCTCGGGCCAGGTAGGCGGCCGCGACCAGCCCATTGTGCCCACCGCCGACGATCACGACGTCGGTCTCGGGCGCACGCTCGCTCAGTTCAGGTAGCCCTCGACCTCGTCCGCCGGACGAACCTCCGCCTCCCGCGGGTCACCGCCGCTGTCGCGGAGGGCGCGACGCTGCCTTAGCAGGTCCCAGCACTGGTCCAGCTCGATCTCGACCCGACGGAGCCGGTCATGCTCCTCCGAGGCGTCGATGTCGCCTTGCTGGAGCTGGTCGCGAAGAGCTTTCTCCTCGGCGACCAGGTCGCGGATGTATGCCAGCGTCCCGCTGTCGGTCGGTTTTTTGCCGTTGCCCATCACTCCAGTGTGCCCGACTTGAGAGTTGCAGCGGGGATCGACTGGGTAGGCTGCATATCGCCTGCATGCGGGAACTGGAGGCGCCGAGCGACATCAGGGAGGGGGCGATAGTGGTTTTAGAGGCCGGTTTGCGGGACGCGGACGCGACTGCCGAGTCGAACAAAGTGCCGGAGTTTTATCGCCGGTCGCTGGGCCTTCCCTGGTTAATCGCCGTGCTTGTCATACCCTTGCTGATCGCGATGATCGGGTACGGCGCGTTGGACCGCACTCAGACGGTGACAGGACCCGGCGGCCCGCTCCCGACATTGGCACCGCAGTCCGGCGCCGGTGGCCCCAAGCTGTTGTTGGCCCCTCTTTCAATTGTTCGCAATGGCAACGACATAACCATCAGCGGCGACTTTCCGGACAACGCCGCGAAAGCCGCGCTGATCAGGTCGCTGAACGACGCCCTGCCTCCGGAAACCAACGTTATCGATCAAATCCGGATCAACCCCAATGTCGTCGCGCTGGCCTTCTTCGATGCTCAGCCGGTTTTCAGGGACAGCGCGTCCATTCCCGACTTCTCGCTCACGGTCAACGCGGACACCATAACGTTGGCGGGCACCGCCGGATCGCCGGATCAGGAGAACGCGATCGAGGGTGATGCCAGGCGCACGTGGTCGAACCTCTATGTCGTTGACCAGTTAGGCGTGAACGGTGCCGGCCAACCCGCGCCGCAGGTCGCGCTTCCCCAGCCCCCTGCCGCCGCCCAATGCGCCGATCTGCAGTCAGCCCTCAATGCCGTCACGGGTGGTCCGATCACCTTCGGGAACGACGGGTTCAGCCTTACTCCGGTCGACCAGCAGATCCTGGTCCAAGTCGCGGACAAGCTCAAGGCGTGCCCGTCGGCGCACGCCGCGATCAACGGTTACACCGACAATTCCGGCACCGAAGCCATGAACATCCCGCTGAGCACCCAGCGCGGCCAAACGGTCGCCGACTTCCTCATAGCCCACGGCGTGGCCGCCAACCAGCTCATCGTCAAAGGCCTAGGTTCGGTCAATCCCGTCGCGCCCAACGACACGGCGGACGGTCGCGCGAGAAATCGTCGAGTCGAACTCGTTGTGAGCTGAGGAGATTCGACGTGGGCTTCGTGATTCAGTGGTTGTGCTACCTGATTGCATTCGTGGCCGGCTCGGCCGTAGCGTGCTTGATCGCCAATGTCGTGATCAGACGTGCCTCGAACCAACAAGGTTCCGCCGATCCGAGCGGGCCGGCACGGCCGGGGGGCGGTGAATAACGTGCACTGGTCGATGTTCGGGTTGTCCTTCCTGATGGGGCTGAGCTTTACCCTTGTGCTGCTGGCCCGTCCCGTTCAACGCCATATCGCCGCGGCAGTCCGGGAGAACCGACCGCAGTGGCCGACCACCACCGCCACGGCGGTTGACGGCCTCTTCACCGCCGACGGCGCGGCCGATGACCAGTTCGCGACGACGAAGGTCGCCCCACTACCCGCGGTGAAGAACGCGGTCGCGAAACACGAGCCCACGACGACTCACATTCCCGCCGTGCTCGAATCCTTGCCGGAGGAGCTGGCCGCCAAGGACGCGTTCGCTGCGGTGAAAGCCGAGCCCGCCGAAGGCGCCTCGGCGGCGAAGGATCCGGTCGGGGCGGCACCGCCGGCGGATGCGGCCCCCACGGTGAAGGTCCCTGTCGAACAGGAACCTCCGCCGCGCAGGCCGGTGTTCGAAGATCCGTTCGCGGCGGCGAACGCCGCAGTCTCCGAGGAGCTCTTCACGACGAAGGCTCCGGTCGACGACGAGTCAACAAAGACGGACATTCCTGTCGAAGACGGCGCCCCGGCCGAGGGGACGTCGCCACCGGCGGATGCGGTCCCCACGACGCAGATTCCCGTCGAGCAGGAACCTCCGCCGCGCAGGCGGGTGTTCGAGGACCCGTTCGCGGCGGCGAACGCCGCGGCCCGCGATCTCTTGTCCAAGCCGCAAGACTCGGCGCCAGATCTGTTCTCGGCCACGCCGATTCCGGAAGAGCCCGAGGGCCTGCCGGAATCCGATGAACGCGAGTCCGAGCCACCGGCCGATGAGCTCGCGCCGGCGGATTCCGCCGCCGGCGAGGAGCCCCTGTCCGACGGCGCGGCGATCGACAGCGAAGAGCTGGTCGCCGAAGAGCCTGCGGTTCGTGAGGAGTTCTTCGCGGCGGCGCCGGTTGAGGACGAGTCTGGTGCGGCGGGGGTTCCGGTCGCGGAGGAGCCCGTCGCCGAGGTCGTTTTTGTTGTCGAGCCCGTGTCGTTGGGCGAGGCGCCCGACGCCGACGAGCCGGTCGCGGAGGAACCCGCCGTTCGTGAGGAGTTCTTCACGACTGCGCCGGTCGCGGAGGAGCCCGCCTCCGCGGAGGTTCCGGTCGCGGAAGAAGAGCCCGCGCCGGAGCCTGTTGTCGAGCCGGAGCCGTCGGCGGACGACCAGGCCGCCGCCGAAGGACCGGTCGCGGAGGAGCTTTCGGTTCGCGAGGAGTTCTTCACGACGGCGCCCACCCAGACCGAGTCGGCGACACACGGTTCCACCGACCAAAAGTCCTCGACAACAGACGTTCACGCCGACGCGGAAGAACCAAAGTCGCAGACCGTCGACGCCGATGAACTGCCGACGACGGCCATTCCCGTCCCGACGGATGCACCCAAGGCCAGGGTCTCGTTGCTTGCGCGGCTTCTGCGCAAGAAGGCACCGCCCGCCGACGATTCGCCGACGACAAAGATTCCGGTCGCGGACGATGCGCCCACAGTCAGGATCCCGGTCGTCAAGCAACCTCCGGCCAAGAAGATCCCGGCCAAGAGGACCCCGCCGGCGAAGAAAACTCCGCCCGCGAGGGGGAGACCGGTGCAGAAGGTTCCGCCGGTCAAGGGCGTGCCGGGGAAGAAGCCGCCCCCCGCACGACTGTGGCCGGAGAAGAAGATCGCGGCCGCGACGGGCGCGCCGGCAAAGAAGGCCCCGCCGGCGAAAGACGTGCCCACCAAGAAGATTCGCAAGCTCCCGTACGAGCCGTTCGGCCCGGGCTCCGCGCGTGCCACCGTCAACGGCGGCGGCCCGGCGGGCTGGCTGGTGAAGGGCCGCACCGACACCCGGTTGTACTACACCCCCGACGATCCGCCCTACGAACTCACCGTTGCTCAGGTCTGGTTCAAGGACGAGCGGTCAGCGGCGCGTGCCCTTTTCACGCCCTGGAGTAAGAGCTCGAAGAAGCGCTAATGGCATGAGTCGTTTCCGAGCGTGGGCCCTATGGACGAAAAGTGATGGGAATCTTTACTTTTCCCCCACGTTCGACGTATTCACCAGCGGGATGAACAGCTGAAAATGGTGGTGCGCCATTAACGACTCACGACGCTAGCTGGGCCCCGGGAGGCGCAGCACGAGCCGCGCGCCGCCGAGCGGGCTGTTCTCCAGCGCCGCAGTCCCGCCGTGCAGGTGAGCCTGTTGGGCCACCAGCGCCAGCCCCAACCCCGATCCCGAATGCGAGGCCGTCGATCCACGGGAGAATCGCTCGAACACGACGTGGCGCTCCTGCTCGGGCACCCCGGTGCCGTTGTCGTCAACGGTGATCTCCACCCCAGCTCGCGAACTCACGGCCGAGAGTTGGACTTTGGTGGCGCCACCATGTTTGACGGCGTTGGCGATCGCATTGTCGACGGCGAGGCGCAACCCGGCGGGTAGTCCGACGATGATGCAGGTCGGCGACGGCACCAGCGCGACGTCGAGGTCGGGATACACGCGCATGGCGTCGTGCGCGGCGCGGTCGAGCAATTCGGTGATGTCGACGGGCACGTGATCGTCGGACGTCGACAGCTCGCCCTGAGCCAGCCGCTCCAGGGCGCTCAGGGTGGCCTCGATCCTGGACTGCGTGCGGACCACGTCGTTGAGCACCTCCTTGCGCTGGTCGTCGGTCATGTCCAGGGTGGACAAGACTTCGAGGTTGGTCCGCATCGCGGTGAGAGGGGTGCGTAGCTCGTGGGAGGACACCGCTGCGAAGTCGCGGGCCGACGCGAGCGCCTCCTTCGTGCGGTTCTGTTCGTCCCAGATGCGTTGCAGCATCCCCCTCATCGCCTCGGCGATCTCGACGGCCTCGCTGGCGCCGTGCACCTCGACGCGCGGCGCCTCGTCACCGGCGTCGATCAGCCGCGTCTGCTGCGCGAGCTGTTTGAAGGGCCGCACGGCGAATGCCGCCAGCAGCCAGGCGAACACGGCCGCGGCGGCGATGGCGAACCCACAGATCAGCAGGACCCGCCGATGCAGGTTGTTGGTTTCGGCGAGCGTGGCGTCGTAAGTCGCGCCCACGGCGAGCGACGAAGGCTCGGGCCCCGGAATCTCTACCGTGCGCACCCGGTAACGCACGCCGCCGACGTAGGTGTCGGCGTAGTCCACATTGAGCTTCGGCAGTGTGACGTCGGAATTCGACTTCACCAGATCGCCGCGACGCACGGTCATGATGGCGTCGTTGTCGTTGGGCGAGCGCGGTATTTCGCCGAGCCCGCGGGGCAGGAACGGGATCGCGAAGCCGGCGGCCTCGTCGAGACGGCGGTCCAATCGCTCCTTGCGGTCGTTGGTGATCCCGACCCAGACGACGGTTCCCACGATCAGCACCGGAATCGCGGCGCCGATGGCCGTCGCGACCACCACCCTGGTCCGCAACGAAGGCGTGCGGGCGAAGATCCGAGACAGGACGTTCATGGCCGTTCGGTCACTGCATTCGCAGCACGAACCCGACTCCGCGAACGGTGTGCAGCAGCCGCGGGCCCCCGTTGGCCTCCAGTTTGCGGCGCAGGTATCCGATGAATACGTCGACGACGTTGGTGTCGGCGGCGAAGTCGTACCCCCACACCAGCTCCAACAGCTGCGCGCGGGACAGCACCGCGGTCTTGTGCTCGGCCAGCACCGCCAGCAGGTCGAATTCGCGCTTGGTGAGGTCGACGTCCACGCCGTTCACCCGGGCGCGCCGGCCAGGGATGTCCACTTCCAGCGGGCCGACCGCGATGGTCTCCGAGGACGAGGTGGCCGTCGCGCCGCGGCGGCGCAGCAGGGCCTTCACCCGCGCCACCAATTCGGCCAGCACGAACGGCTTCACCAGGTAGTCGTCGGCGCCCGCTTCCAGGCCGGCCACCCGGTCGTCGACCGAGCTGCGCGCGCTGAGCACGCAGACGGGCACGTCGTTGTCCATGGCCCTCAGCGCGGTCACAACACTCACGCCGTCCAGAACGGGCATGTTGATGTCGAGCACGATCGCGTCCGGCCGCGTCTCGGTGGCGCTGCGCAAGGCCTCGGCGCCGTCGACTGCCGTCGAGACCTCGAATCCGGACAGGCGCAGGCCGCGCTCCAATGACGCGAGCACGTCGGAGTCGTCGTCGACGACCAAGACCCGCGGTGAGGTCACTCCAGAGTCCATGCCGCCATTTTGCCTGATTGCCGCCGATCTGAGTGGGAGGTCGGCCGCCAAGTCGCGCGGCTCGCGGGGGAACCGGGCTAACCGAGCCCGCTCAGTTGAAGCGCAAGCTGTCGTCGCACGGCGGGGACCGCCCCGGCCAGACCCAACCCCGCGTTGCGGACGGGGCGCAGCGGACGCGGCAGTGTCGCGACGCGGGTGAGCCGCCCGGTCAGCTTCAGAACCCGTTGTGCACGCTCTCGCTGGGTGGAGCTGTACGTGTCCAACACTGCTTCGGATCCTCCGCCGAGCACGCGGGCCAGCCCATCGGCCAGCGCGACCGCGTCGGTGATGCCGAGGTTCATCCCTTGGCCGCCCGCGGGGCTGTGGACATGGGCCGCGTCGCCGGCCAGCAGGAGGCGTCCGGACCGATAGCTGTCGGCCACGCGATGGTGGACGCGAAAACGGGTTCCCCACAGCACCTCGGTGACCACGCTGCGTCCCGGCCCGAAACCGCGGGCGTCCAGCAGCGATTGAACGAATCTCGCTGACGGTACCTGCGGCGCGTCGCCGGTGGGCGCGACGATCCGGAAGATGCCGCCGGGCAGCGGGGCGAGCACGGTGAAGCCTTCACCGGCGCAGAACAGGATCACCTCGTCGCGTGGCGCGTCACCGCTCAGCCGGACGTCGGCGAGGGTGAACGACTCGGCGAAATCTCCGCCGGAGAAGCCGATCCCCGCTCGATCCCGGACCGTGCTGTGCATCCCGTCGGCCCCGACGACGTAGCCGGCCCGCATGGTGTCGCCGTCGTCGAACGTGGCCGCGACGCCGTCTTCGTCCTGGGTGAGGCTGTTGAGCGTCTTCGGGCGGATCACTTCACCGCCGAGTTCGTGCAGGCGCTCTCGCAGCAGGCGCTCGGTGTCGGCTTGCGAGAGCATCAGCGTGTACGGGTGTTCCGCCGGTAGCCCGGTGAAGTCGATCGGGACGAGGACGCGTTCCCCGTTCCGCATGGTGAACCGTGGGGCGATCAGCCCTGCTTTGACCATTCGCCTGGACACGTCGAGGTCCTCGAGGACTTCCAGGGTGCGGGCATTCACCGCCGCCGCCCGGGACGTGTTCGCGCCCGCGGGCAACTCGTCGACCACGACGGCACGGACTCCCCGCGCGATGAGCGACGCGGCCAGTGTGAGGCCGGTAGGACCGGCGCCCACCACCAGGACATCGGTGTCTTTCATGGCGCTCGTCTCCTCTCGGATAGATATGTCAACGTTTGTTGACATACACCCCATGGTGGTCCGGTCCTCGCCTAAAGTCAACAGTTGTTGGCCTACAATTGTTGACATGAGGCGCTCGTCCGATCTGACCAAAGCCGCCATCCTCGCGGCGGCCCGTGAGCGGTTCGGCGCCGTCGGATTCCAGGGCGCGACGATCCGCGCGATCGCCGCCGACGCCGGGGTGGACCCCGCCATGGTGATGCGCTACTACGGCAGCAAGGACAAGCTGTTCGCGGCCGCGGCCGACTTCGATCTGCGATTCCCGGACGTGGCGACGATGGACCCGACGCAGGTCGGGCAGACGATGGTGCGGCACTTCCTCGAACGCTGGGAAGGGGACGAGCCGCTGGTGATCCTCCTGCGATCGAGTGCGACCAACACCGAAGCCGCGCAACGGATGCACGGCATTTTCGGGACCCAACTCGAGCCGCTGGTCGCCTCGGTGGTGGGCCGGGGGGAGTCCGCGAAGCGCGCGGGTTTGATCGCCAGTCAGATCCTCGGCATGGCGTGGTGTCGCTTCGTCCTGAAGTTGCCGCCCGTCGTCGACATGACCCGCGACGAGATCGTGGAGTGGCTCGGCCCGACGATTCAGCGCTACCTCGGATTGCCGGACGGCTGAGCCGCGAGACGTAAACCACCGCGACTCCGCCCGGCGTGTCGTGTGCGTGGTTTACGTGTCGTGGACCCGGCGGGCACGGTCGGCGGACCTCGCCGTCAGGGCAATCCGATCCGCCGGTAGCGCTGCAATCGCGCCGCCAGCCGTTCGGCGGCGGGCATGCCGCGCAGCGCGTGCACTTCCGCGGCAATGGCGTGGGACAGTCGCTGGCAGAACTCGACCGGCTCGTCCGCCGCGTCGGGGTGTTCGGGAACAATGGCGTCGACGATTCCGCTCGCCAGCAGGTCAACCGACCGAATCCCCTGTGCCGCAGCCAATTCCGGTGCATGCTCGGTGTCGCGGTAGACGATCGCGCTGGCGCCCTCGGGTGGCAGGGGCGCGAGCCAGCCATGCAGCGCGGCCAGCACCCGATCGGCCGGCACCATCGCCAGCGCCGGGCCTCCGCTGCCCTGGCCCAGGAGCACCGACACCGTCGGGGTGTCCAGGGTCACCAATTCGGCCAGGCACTGGGCGATCTGGCCGGCGAGGCCCCCCTGCTCGGCCTCCGCGGAGAGGGCGGGTCCCGCGGTGTCGATGACCAGGACTAGCGGCAGGCGCAGCTCGGCCGCCAGCGCCATACCGCGCCGGGCCTCGCGCAGTGATGCGGGCCCGACGATCCCGCCGGTCACCCGCTGCTGCCCCAGCACCACGGCGGGCTGGCCGGTGAACCGCGCCAGTGCCAGCAGCGTCGTTGCCGCTTCGCCCTCCTCGGTGCCCGACAGCAGCACCACGTCGGTGGCGCCGTGCCGCAATAACAGCCCCACACCCGGCCGGTCGGGTCGCCGCGACGCCACCACGGAATCCCACGCCGGCACGTCGGGGAAGGGCTCGGGTGGAGGCTGCGCGGGCAGCGGCCCGGGTGGGTCGGCGATCACCCTGAGCGCGCGGTCCAGTGTCGGGCGCAGGTGGTCGACCGGCAATACGGCGTCGATCACCCCGTGGCGCTCCAGGTTCTCGGCGGTCTGGACGCCCTCGGGGAAGGGTTCGCCGTAGAGCAGCCGGTATACCCGGGGGCCGAGGAAGCCGATCAGTGCGCCCGGCTCGGCGAGGGTGACGTGCCCCAACGAGCCCCAGGACGCGAACACCCCGCCGGTGGTGGGGTTGCGAAGGTACACGACGTACGGCAAGTGCGCCCGCTTGTGCAGCCTGACGGCCGCGGCAATCTTGACCATCTGCAGGAAGGCCACCGTGCCTTCCTGCATGCGGGTGCCGCCGGAGCTCGGCGACGCCAGCAGCGGCAGGCCCTCGGCTGTCGCCCGCTGCACGGCGTCGGTGATCCGCTCGGCGGCCGCCACCCCGATCGAACCGCCGAGAAAGCTGAACTCGCACACCACGACGGCCACGCGACGCCCGAAGAGGCGCCCCTCGCCGGTGAGCACCGCTTCGTCCAGGCCGGTGGCCGTCCGTGCGTCCGCTAGATCCCGCGCGTAGAAATCCGATGTCGGAATCGCCAGGGGCTCGCTGTCCCAGCTGACGAAGGATCCCTCGTCCAGTACCGCGTCCCGCAGTTGGCCAGCCGTGATACGACGCACGCCACGAGGCTATATAGGCTGGCTGCCATGATCGGTATCACCCAGGCCGGGGCCGTTATGACCATCGAGTTGCAGCGCCCGGAGCGCCGCAACGCCTTGAATTCCGAGCTCGTCGAGGAGCTGCGGGAGGCCATCCAGAAGGCCGACGACGGGGCCACGCGCGCAATCGTGCTCACCGGCCAGGGCACGGTGTTCTGCGCGGGCGCGGATCTGAGTGGCGACGCGTTCGCCGCGGACTACCCTGACCGGCTCATCGAGCTGCACAAGGCCCTGGACGCCACACCGGTACCGGTGATCGGCGCCATCAACGGTCCCGCCATCGGCGCCGGCCTGCAACTGGCCATGCAATGCGATCTACGGGTGGTCGCGCCGGATGCGTTCTTCCAGTTCCCCACTTCGAAATATGGCCTGGCGCTGGATAACTGGAGCATCCGCCGGCTTTCGTCGCTGGTCGGCCACGGCCGCGCCCGGGCGATGCTGCTGGCCGCGGAGAAACTGGACGCCGATGTGGCGCTGCAGACCGGCATGGCCAATCGCATCGGAACGCTGGCCGACGCCCAGGCCTGGGCGCAGGAGATCGCCGGCCTGGCGCCGCTGGCGATTCAGCACGCCAAGCGTGTGCTCAACGACGACGGGGCCATCGAGGAGGCCTGGCCCGAGCACAAGGAGCTCTTCGACAAGGCTTGGGGCAGCCAGGACGTGATCGAGGCCCAGGTGGCCCGCGTGGAGAAGCGGCCGCCAAAGTTCCAGGGGGCCTGACAACCGTGGTCCGGGGGGCGCTTCGACTGGCCGCCGGCACCGCCTCACTGGCAGCCGGGAGCTGGTTGGTGCGGGCGCTGCACGGTGCGCCGGCCGCCCTGGGCGCCGACCCAACGTCGATCCGTGCGGTCGCGGAGGGGTCGCCCCACTATCGCGACGGCGTCTTCGTCAACCTCGACCCCGCCTCGATCTACAAGATGGATCGCGAGCAACTGCAGCTCATCGTGTGGGAGTTGATCGGTAATCGCGGAGGGAGCCGCCCGGGCGCCCCGATCCCATTGGCCGCGCCCGCGATTTACGACGGTGACGCCAGCCGACTCGCCGCCAGCTGGTTCGGCCATTCGACCGCGCTGCTGGAGGTGGACGGATATCGAATCCTCACCGACCCGGTGTGGAGCAACCGATGCTCACCGTCGGACATCGTGGGGCCCCAGCGGTTGCACCCGCCGCCCGTGCAACTGGAGAGTCTGCCGGCGGTCGATGCCGTGGTCATCAGCCACGACCACTACGACCACCTCGACATCGACACGGTCCTCGCGTTGACTGAGACACAGCGCGCCCCCTTCTTCGTGCCGCTCGGGGTCGGCGCCCACCTGCGCGCCTGGGGCATCCCCGAGCATCGCATCGTCGAGCTGGACTGGCACCACAGCGCGCGGGTCGACGAGCTGACGCTGATTTGCATGCCCGCGCGCCACTTTTCGGGCCGCTTCGTCGACCGCAATACCACACTGTGGGCGTCCTGGGCGTTCATCGGCCCGAGCCACCGCGCGTATTTCGGGGGCGACACCGGCTACACCAAGAGCTTCGCCCAGATCGGCGCCGACCATGGACCGTTCGACCTGACGCTGCTGCCCATCGGTGCCTACAACACCGCCTGGCCGGACGTCCACATGAATCCCGAGGAAGCGGTCCGGGCCCACCTGGACGTCACCGACTCCGGATCGGGGCTGCTGATGCCGATCCACTGGGGCACCTTCCGGCTTGCGCCGCACCCGTGGGCCGAGCCCGTCGAACGGCTGCTCCGGGCGGCCGGGCCCGCTCAGGTCAACGTGGCCGTCCCGGTGCCCGGTCAGCGCATCGACCCCGCCGGGCCGCTGAAGTCCCATCCGTGGTGGCGGCTCTGAATCGCTGATGGGCCGGGCTAAAGTGCGGCCATGACGAAACGCGCGGTGTCGGCCACGGTCGCCGTGATTATGCTCGGGTCGACCGGATGCGGGCACGTCGAGCCGGTCGCCACCCCGCCATCCACGCTGTCCGACGCGCCCCCCAACGAGGTCTCGGGTGTCGGGATTCCGCCCGCCCGCATCGACGACGCCGTGTCGAAGCTCGACGGTCTGGTTGGGGACCTGATGAGAAGCACCGGTATCCCGGGGATGGCCGTCGCCGTGGTCCATGGCGGAAAGACGGTTTACACCAAGGGATTCGGTGTCAAGGACACGGGCAAAGGCAATGGTCCCGACAACAACGTCGACGCCGACACCGTCTTTCAGTTGGCCTCGGTGTCGAAATCGGTTGGTGCGACGGTCGTGGCGCATGAGGTCACCGAGAAGGCGGTGTCGTGGGACACCCCCGTGGTTTCCCAGCTGCCGTGGTTCGCCCTCAGCGATCCCTACGTCACCGGGCGCGTGACCGTCGGTGACCTGTACTCGCATCGCTCCGGGCTGCCCGACCACGCCGGCGACAAGCTCGAGGACCTCGGATACGGCCGTCGGCAGACACTCGAACGACTCAAATACCTTGCGCTGGCGCCCTTCCGAATCAGCTACGCCTACACCAATTACGGTGTCACCGCCGCCGCCGAGACTGCTGCGTCCGCGGCCGGGAAATCGTGGGAAGACCTGTCCGACGAGGTGCTGTACCGGCCGTTGGGGATGGCTTCCACGAGTTCGCGGTTCGCCGACTTCCTCGCCAGGGCCAACCGTGCGGTTAACCATGTCAAGGTGGGGGACAAGTGGGAGCCCCGTTTCCAGCGCGACCCGGATCCTCAAACGCCGGCGGGTGGCGTCAGCTCATCGGTCAACGATGTGGCGCGCTGGCTGATCATGTTGCTGGGCAACGGAACGTACAACGGTCAGCGGATCGCGTCGCCGGAGGCGCTGCTACCCGCCGTCACTACGCAAGTCGTCTCGGTGCCCCCGAAGACGCCGAAGGGCCGTCCCGGAGCTTACGGTTACGGGTTCAACGTTTCGGTCACCTCGTCGGGGCGCACCGAGTACAGCCACTCGGGCGCTTTCGCTGAGGGCGCCGCCACCAATTTCGTGGTCATGCCCGCCGAGGACCTGGCCATCGTCGCCTTGACCAACGCCGCGCCCATCGGCGTGCCGGAGGCCCTTACCGCCGAGTTCATGGATCTGGTGCAGTATGGCGAGATTCGGGAGGACTGGGGCGGCCTGTACAAGCAGGCGATGTCCTGGATGAACAACCCCGAGGGCTCGCTCGTCGGCAAGCAGCCGCCCACCAATCCCGCGGCGGCCCGGCCGCTCAACACCTACGCCGGGACCTACGCCAACGATTACTGGGGCCCGGCCGTCGTCGCGGAGCGCGACAACGCGCTGCAGCTGTCGATGGGACCCAAGGGGCATACGTTCACCCTGACGCACTGGGACGGCGACACCTTCACCTTTCCCCTCACCGGCGAGAATGCGCCGCCCGGAACGATTTCCGAGGCAACGTTCACGAACAACACGCTGAACCTCGAGTACTTCGACTCGGACAAGTTGGGAACCTTCACCCGATGACGCCCGGGCTGACCGATGCGGAGGTAGCGCAGCGAGTAGCGGAAGGCAAGAGCAACGCCGTCCGGGAGCGCGCCACCCGCAGCGTCGCCCAGATTGTGCGGGCCAACGTCTTCACCCGGATCAACGCGATACTCGGTGTGCTGTTGCTCATCGTGTTGGCGACGGGCTCGCTGATCAACGGGATGTTCGGCCTGCTCATCGTGGCCAACAGCGTCATCGGCATGGTCCAGGAGGTCCGGGCCAAGCAGACGCTGGACCGGCTCGCGATCGTCGGCCAGGCTAAACCTCTGGTGCGCAGGGAATCCGGGACGCGACCGCTGCCGCCCGGCGAGGTGGTGCTCGACGACATCATCGAGCTGGGTCCCGGTGACCAGGTTGTCGTCGACGGGACGATCGTCGAGGAATCCACCCTTGAGATCGACGAATCGCTGTTGACCGGGGAGGCGGACCCGATAACGAAGGGCCTCGGTGACGCCGTGATGTCGGGCAGCTTCGTCGTCGCAGGGACCGGTGCCTATCGGGCCACCAAAGTCGGTCCCGACGCCTACGCCGCCAAGCTGGCCGAGGAGGCCAGCCGGTTCACCCTGGTGAAATCCGAACTGCGCAACGGCATCAACCGGATCTTGCAGTTCATCACCTACCTGCTGGTGCCGGCCGGGTTGCTCACCATCTACACCCAGTTGTTCACCACGCACGCGGGGTGGCGGCAGTCCGTGCTGCGCATGGTGGGCGCGCTGGTGCCCATGGTCCCCGAGGGGCTGGTCCTGATGACCTCGATCGCGTTCGCGGTCGGGGTGATCCGGCTCGGTCAGCGACGCTGCCTGGTGCAGGAATTGCCGGCCATCGAAGGGCTGGCCCGCGTCGACGTGGTGTGCGCAGACAAGACCGGCACCCTCACCGAGAGCGGCATGCGCGTCGCCGACGTCTCCGAGATCGGGACGCCGGTGACCCGCGGGGAGGCGGTCGCCGACGTGCTGGCGTCCCTGGCCGCGGCCGACCCGCGGCCCAACGCCAGCATGCGGGCGATCGCTGAGGCGTTTCCGGAGCCCCCGGGCTGGATCGCCACCGCCACCGCGCCGTTCAAGTCGGCCACCAAGTGGAGCGGTGTGTCCTTCGGGGGCCACGGCAACTGGGTGGTCGGGGCGCCCGACGTGCTGCTCGACCCGGCCTCAGAGGGGGCGGCAGCCGCGGAGCGGATCGGAGCGCGCGGACTGCGCGTCCTGCTGCTCGGCGTTGGTGACGTGCCCGTCGACGACCCGGACGCCCCGGGGATGGTCACCCCCGCCGCGCTCGTCGTGCTGGAGCAAAAGGTGCGGCCGGATGCTGGCCAGACTCTGGATTATTTTGCCGAACAGGGGGTTTCGGTGAAGGTGATCTCCGGCGACAACGCGGTGTCGGTCGGCGCCGTCGCCGCCCAGCTCGGGCTGCGTGGGGAGACGATGGACGCGCGCGGGCTCCCCGCCGAGCCGGCCCTCTTGGCCGAGGCGCTGGAAACCCATACCACCTTCGGTAGGGTGCGGCCGGACCAGAAGCGCGCGATCGTGCATGCCCTGCAATCGCGCGGACACAATGTCGCGATGACCGGGGACGGCGTCAACGACGTGTTGGCCCTCAAGGACGCCGACATCGGCGTGGCGATGGGGGCCGGCAGCCCCGCGTCGCGTGCGGTGGCGCAGATCGTGCTGCTGGACAACAGGTTTGCCACCCTGCCGTATGTGGTCGGCGAGGGCCGGCGCGTGATCGGCAACATCGAGCGCGTCGCCAACCTGTTCCTCACCAAGACGGTGTACTCGGTACTGTTGGCGTTCTTTGTGGGAATGGAGTGCCTGCTCGCAAAGCCGCTCAGAGCCGATCCCCTGCTGTATCCGTTTCAGCCGATTCACGTCACAATCGCGGCGTGGTTCACGATCGGCATCCCGTCGTTCATCCTGTCGCTGGCGCCCAACAACGAACGCGCCCATCCCGGCTTCGTGCGGCGGGTGCTGACGTCGGCGCTGCCTTCCGGGCTCGTCGTGGGCCTGGCGACCTTCGTCTCCTACCTGGTGGCCTACCACGGCCGCCACGCCTCGTTTCAGCAGCAGGAGCAGGCGTCGACCGCGGCCCTGATCACGTTGCTCACGGCGGCACTCTGGGTGCTGGCGGTGGTGGCACGCCCCTATCAGTGGTGGCGGGTGGCGCTCATCGTCGCCTCCGGACTGGCCTACGTGGCGATCTTCAGCGCGCCGCTGACGCGGCGGGAGTTCTTGCTCGACCCGTCCAATGTGGCGGTGACCTTGGGGGCGCTGGGCATCGGCGCGGCGGGCGCCGCGGTGATCGAGGCACTCTGGTGGGTCCGGGCCAGGACGCTCGGCGTGCGGCCGCGGTTGTGGCGTGAGCCCGTGAGAGGGGACCAGTAAGATCTCCCAGGATCCTCGGGGAAGGGGTGCAGCGGTGGGATTCCTGGACAGGGCGAAGGACCTGTTGGCGCAGAACGCCGACAAGGTCGAGATGGCAATCGACAAGGCCGGCGAGTTCGTCGACGACAAGACGCAAGGCAAATACACCGACACCATCCACAAGGTGCAGGAACAAGCCAAGAAGGCTGCCGACTCCGCCGCGCCGGGCGAGCAGCAGGGCTAAAGGCCATGGCCAAACTTTCCGGCTCCATCGACGTCCCGCTGCCGCCCGAGGTCGCCTGGCAGCACGCCTCCGACCTCTCCCGGTACAAGGAGTGGCTGACCATCCACAAGGTGTGGCGCAGCACGCTGCCCGACGACATCGGCAAGGGGACGGTCGTCGAGTCGATCGTCGAGGTCAAGGGCATGTACAACCGCATCAAGTGGACCGTGGTGCGCTACAAGCCGCCGGAGGGCATGACCCTCAACGGTGACGGTGTCGGCGGCGTCAAGGTCAAACTCATGGCCAAGATCCAGCCCAGCCAGGAGGGCTCCGTCGTCGGCTTCGACGTGCACCTCGGCGGTCCGGCGCTGTTCGGGCCGATCGGCATGATCGTCGCCGCCGCGCTGCGCAGCGACATCAATCAGTCGCTGCAAAACTTCGTCACGGTCTTCACCCGGCCCGATCCGAGCACGAACGGCAGCGGCGGTCTGCGGCACTGACGCCGAGAGCCGCCCGCTCTCAACCGGCCCGGCTCGCCAAACAGCATCTACTGCGGTCCGTCTCGGTGTGTCGCCGCAACCGTTGATTTGTCGTGGCGGGGGTTTGTCGGGGCCGACCAGCGGCCGCTCAGCGTGACAGACGGCGCCCGGGGTGAACGGGGCGATGCGCGACACGCTCGGCGTGCGCTTCGGTCACCCGGCCGGCGGACCACTCAGCTAATCTCACAACATGATTCGCCGACTGAGCCCCGGTTGGCTCGTGGCGCTCCTCGCCCTGATCATCTCGGCCAGCGCCTGGTTGCCCTGGCTGACGACCGGGGTCAACGGCGGGGGCTGGGCCAACGCCATCGGCGGCACCCATGGCAGTCTGCAGCTGCCGCATGGATTCGGCGCGGGTCAACTCATCGTGTTGCTGTCCTCGACGCTGCTGGTGGTCGGTGCGATGGTCGGCCGCGGGCTCTCCGTCAGGATCGCTTCCGTTGCGGCGCTGGTCGTTTCGCTGCTCATCGTGGCGCTCGCGGCGTGGTATTACAAGCTGAACGTCAACCCGCCGGTGTCCGCCGAATACGGGCTCTACGTGGGCGCAGTCGCCGCGGCGTGCGCGGCGGTGTGCTCGGTCGCGGCCGTCGTCGCCGCCCTGGCCAGGAGGCGGTGACAGCCAGGCCGACGGGAATTCGTGTTAGCCCGACGTGCCGCTGGCGCCCGGCTCGTTCACGCCGTAGACGAAGGGCGCGAACACGACTTCGCGGCCGTCCGGATCGCGGTAGGTGACCGCGCCCATCGCCGCCCAATACGGGTGCTGGTCGACGGGCTCGGTGCCCGCGGCCCGCAGCCGGTCAATCGCCGCGTCCCGGGCCTGCTGGTCCGGGAAATACAGGCACAGCTGGTCGTGCTCGACCGCCGCGACGGGACCGGTGGATTCGACGATTTCCAGCGTCAGGTTCCAGCTGGGCAGCCCGAATATCGCCCCGCTGCTCCCGTAGCTGGCTCGGAAGGTTTCGTAGAGCGGCAGCCCCACCAGGTCCCGGTAGAACCGCACCGCCTCGGCAAAATTGCCCGATCGCCGCGCGAAGCGGATGGCGCCGATCGAGGCCAGGCTCGCGGGCCAGTGCGTATTCCGGGGTCGCCGGCCGGGGGGCGTCACAGGCCCACGGCAGCGGCCGCCGAATCGGCACGCTCCCAGCGCCGAAGTTGCGCGCCGGGCGCCCAGGTTGAATGGGTTCCGCTGGAAATCCGTTCCGGCAATCGCAGTTTGCACACCGGGCCGTCCTCGATCCGCGCGGCGTCGAACACGGCGCAGTACGACGCATCGTCATTCATGTCGGTAATGAGGGTGACCAGGTAGCCGTCGTCTTCGCCGCGGGAGCCCACCCGCGGGGCCATCGCGGTTTCGCTCCCGTAGACACCGTCGCCGAACGGGAACTCCTGCTGGCCGCCGGTGCGCAGGTCGTGCTTGACCAAGCCGTCGAACAGGAACCATCCCGGTTTGCCGGTGGCCGCATAGGCATACCGGTAGTCGGTGGCGGCGTAATCGGGGTTGATCGTGCCGAACTCGGTGATCGACTCGGATAGTCGCTCCTCCTTGACCCCGCCGGTCACCAGGTTGAACCGCCACCGGTGCAGTCGCGTCTGCAGCCGGTCGAGGGCCAGGAAACGGAAAAGCTTCTCCCACTTGGTTCCACCGGTGTCCAGCGGGGAGGGGTCGCCCTCGAAGAAGCCGTCGAGGACGATCTCGTCGCCGTCCTCGTAGGCGTTGGTGAAGTGCAGCACGAAAGTGGGGTCGGCCTCGAACCACCGAATGTCCTCGGTCCCACCCCGGCGCGGGAGCACCGCGAAACGGGACGGGGTGTCGGGATAGAAGCGCGGCAGATGCACGTCGTGCGCGAGCAACCCCGGATCCCAGAACAGTGGGAAATCGTTGAGGATCACGTAGTTTTCGGTGAAGGCCATGTCGTGGGGCAGCCGTGGCCCGGGCAGCGGGATGTCGACGTAGTGCGCCAGTTCGTCGGCGTCGTCGACGACGCCGTAGCGCATGTAGGGGTCTTCCTTGCTGTAGCTGAAGAACAGCAGTTCGCCGGTTCTCGGATGCACCTTGGGATGCGCGGACACGCCCCAGGCGGCGGGGAAGCTCCCGCCCCACGTCTCCTTGCCCAGGGTTTCCGCCGAGTACGGGTCCACCCGGTAGAGATCGCCGCACTGATAGAAGCTGGTGAGTGCGACACCACGGTGCACGATGACGTCGGTGCTCGAGGCGTCCTTCATCAGGGTGCGCGCGCCCCAGCCGTCTTTGCGCCGGGCCAGCTGAACCGGCTCGGCCAAACCGGGCCATAGGGGCCCCCCGGCCTCGTTCTCGGCGAGGAAGCCCTCGGTGCGGATAAACCGGTTGCGATAGCAGGCTTTTCCATCGCGGAAACCGACGACGTGCAGCATGCCGTCCCCGTCGAACGGGTGATAGGTCTTGAACGCCGGGTGCAGTGGGTTCTCGGTGTTGCGGAGGTAGACGCCGTCCAGATCCCGCGGAATTTCTCCCTCCACCGCGGTGAGGTCGTCGGCGTCCCATTCGGTGGTCTGGGGACGCCACGGGCCGGTTCGGTAGGGATGGTCGTCGTCTTCGGGCAGCGTGGACAGGAACTTCCCGAAGATTTCCACGTTCATGGTCAGGAACCCCTGGTGCTACTCACGACGAAACTGACCGTGGTGGCGGTGCTGCCACCAAAGTTGAGGGTGCCGAAGGACTCGGCGCCGTCGACCTGGTAGTCGCCGGCCGTGCCGCTGACCTGTTTGGCCGCATCGAGCAGCATCCGCACCCCGGACGCGCCGACGGGGTGTCCGCCGCCGATGAGGCCGCCGCTGGGATTGATCGGCAGCCGGCCGCCGATCTCGATCTCCGCGTTCTCGATGGCCTTCCAGGATTCACCCGGACCGGTCAGCCCGATGTGGTCGATCGCCAGGTACTCGCTCGGGGTGAAGCAGTCGTGCACCTCGAACCCGTCGACGTCGTCCAGGCTCAGCCGCGCGCGGCGCAGCGCGTCGAGCACCGCGGCGCGCACGTGGGGGAGCACGTACGGCTGGTCGGCGGAACGGTCGAGTTTCTGCCGCAGGCCCAGTCCGACGGTGCGATGGCCCCATCCATCGATGCGACCGATCGGGCGTGCGCCGGGATGTGCGCGCAGATAGGCGTCGTCGACCAGGACGACGCCCGCTCCGCCGTCGGTCATCTGGCTGCAGTCGAACCTTCGCAGCCGGCCTTCGGTCACGGGGTTGGTCGCGTCGTCAGCGGTGATGGGCTCGGGGACGGTCCAGGCGCGTGTTTGCGCGTTCGGGTTGCGGCGCGCGTTGGCGAAGTTCAGTTGCGCGATGGCCCGCAGGTGGGTGTCGTCCAAGCCGTAGCGCCGGTCGTATTCGTCGGCGACCTCGGCGAACATCGACGGCCACAGGTACCGCGCGCCGGCGCCCTCGTGACCGGTCCATGCCGCGGCGCCCAGGTGCTGTGCCGCGGTGTCACCCGGCACCGTCTTCTCGAGCTCGATACCCACCACCAGCGCGGTGTCGTAGGCACCCGACCGCAGGTCGGCGATCGCCGCCAGCGCCGCCACGCTGCCCGACGCGCACGCCGCCTCGTGCCGGGTGGCGGGGACGTCCCAAAGTCCGTCGCAGACTGTGGCCGGCATCGCCCCGAGGTGCCCTTGACCGGCGAACATCTCGCCGAAGGCATTGGCGACGTGGACCACGCCGACGTCGGCGGCGTCGACCTGCGCCGCGGCTAGGGTGCCGTCGACGACCTCGGCGGTCAGGGCGGCGAAGTCGCGCCCTTCCCTGGTGAGGTTGCGCGCGAAATCGCTTTGGTAGCCGCCAAGAATCCAGACGCCTTTGTCGCGATCCATAGGGCGCACGGTACTCCTGGATGTTTCCAGGGTCAGTCGTATCCGCGACCGGTCTGATGGTCCGGCAGCCCCCTAAGAGGCGGCCCCGTCGGCTCTCGGGCTGAACCGACGGGACCTAGGTGAACACGTAGGCCGGCCCACGCGCGCACCTCTCATGCATCATTACCGTCCGCGGGGGCAGGCAAACATGCGACTTGGCCGCTTTGCTGTGTGCGGCCCCGGCGCTGATCTGCCGGGTGCCTAGGCAAGTCCCTTCGGCTCGCTTTCGGGGAGAACCGACGTCGGCCGGAAGCTGTGCAGATCCGCGCGGTCGACGGCGGCGAGGTCGCAGCCTTTCGTCTCGCGGGCGACCAACGCGGCCACCGCGCTGACCGCCGCCGTGGCCGCCAGGTACCAGGAAATGGGCACCGCGGATTTGTACGTCTCGAGCAGGCGGACCGCGATGATGGGTGCCAGCGAGCCCGCCACGATCGCGGTGACCTGGTAGCCGAACGACACCCCCGAGTACCGCATCCGGGTAGGAAACATCTCCGCCATGGCCGCCGGCTGGACCGCGTACATGAGGCCGTGGATCACCAGGCCGATGACGATCGCGGACATGATGACGAGGTCGCGGCCGCTGTTCATCATTGGGAACGCGAAAAAGCCCCAACCGCACGCGCTGATCGCCCCGACGAAATAGATTGGCCGCCTTCCGAATCGGTCGCTCAGTCGGCCCGCCAGCGGGATGATCGCGAAGTGCACGGCGTGGGCGGCGAGTAGCCACCAGAGGATCACCGTCGTGTTGGCGTGCACCTGCACCTTCAAGTAGGTGATGGAGAACGTCACGACGAGGTAGTACATGGTGTTCTCGCCGAAGCGCAGCCCCATGGCGGTGAAGACGCCGCGCGGATAGCGCTTGAGCACCTCGATCGCGCCCAGGCTGCCGTGGTTGAGTTCCTCGGCCTGTCGCCGCGCGGCGACGAAGATCGGTGCATCGGTGACTTTGGTGCGAATGTAGTAACCGATCAGTACGACGACGGCAGACAACCAGAACGCGACGCGCCAGCCCCAGCTGAGGAACTCGGCGTCGGGGAGCTTTGCGGTGAGAACCAGCAGAACCACGGTGGCGAGCATGTTGCCTGACGGAACGCCCGCCTGTGGCCAACTGGCCCAGAACCCGCGGCTGGCGTTCGGGCTGTGCTCCGCGACGAGCAGTACGGCACCGCCCCATTCACCGCCGACGGCGAACCCCTGAACGAAGCGCAGCACCACCAGAAGGGCGGGTGCCCAGTATCCGATCTGGCCAAACGTCGGAAGACACCCCATCAGAAAGGTGGCGGTTCCCACCAGCAGCAGGCTGAACTGAAGCAGCTTCTTGCGGCCGTAGCGATCTCCGAGGTGGCCGAAGACCAGGCCGCCGAGGGGGCGGGCGGCGAAGCCGACGGCGTACGTGACGAACGCGGCAAGGATCGCGTCGAGTTCGTTGCCGCCGCGCGGGAAGAACACCTTGCTGAAGACCAATGTGGCGGCGGTGCCGTAGAGGAAGAATTCGTACCACTCGACGACGGTACCCGCCATCGACGCGGCGACCACCCGGCGGAGATACGCGTTGCCCTCGACTGCTGTGGGCCGCATGCCGTTACGCGCATTCACCGGTTGCCCTCCTCGGCCGACTGCTGATCGATTATCGCAGCCGTGTGGCGAGCGGCTAGGGGAGCGGCGGGGCCGACGGTGCGGGCGGAGCCGAGAGGGTCGATGGCGGCGTCAGCGGGGTGAGGGGGATGGGCGTCGTGGTCGGCGCCGACGTTCCGGTGCTGGACGGGGCGGCGGTGGCGACGTCCGGGTATGCGGCCCAGGCCGCCCCGACGAGCGCAACGCCGGCGCCGGCGACGAGGACCGCAAAGCGGCGGGCTGTCCGATTGCTCATGGGACCAACTCCTGTTCGGGACGGATGATTCGCATTGTGGATTATGCAGGACCGTATACGGATCACAAGGTGGTGTGTGGACGGCGACGCCGCGGCCGTCAGCAACGCTCGGGGAGACCTGCGGACGGCGATCCGCGACGCGGGTGCCGCACTGATCTTCCGGGGGATGGGGCGGCGGAATTGTCCGCGCCGCGCGGCCTGAGCGCCTCGGACAGCGATGAACCGCCCAGGTCCGTCGCCAGAATTGCCTGATTTCGGTGCGCGCCGGTCGGCGCGCCAACGGGCGCGGTGACGATGGAACCGACGGGTTGCGACACGGTCACGGATGCATACCTATCAGCAAATCGATGGTCACATCCGCCACGCAGATCACTATCGTCACATGAGCGAACCGCGGGCGTCAATCTGTTTCAGTGCGACGCCGCTGTCCCTCGAAAGGTGTTACATGTCGGCGATTTTTCGGAGCGTGTCGCTATCGGTGGCATCGGCGGCCGCTGTCGGACTCGTCCTGGCGGTGGGGCCCGCCCCGACCGCGAACGCCACGCCGTGCGGCGCACCCGAGGCGAACATCGACCCGCCGGCTGCGCCCCCCGCGATGCCGGCACCCCAGCCGGTCGTCCAGCCCCCGACGGGGCGTCGGCCGTCGCACACGAACGACCGCGCGCCGTTGCCCAAGCTGGGTCCGCTGATCTCGTCGTTCCTCAAGCCGACCACGCCGGGCCAACGGTATTCGGCTCCGATCCAGCCTCAGGCCGGAGTGGTGCCCCCACCGGCCCCCAACCCGCCCACGCCCGGTATCCCGCAGTCCCCGAACGCCACCCAGTTAAGCCCGAATGCGGCCCCCGTTCAGCCGCAGCCGGCGCCGCCACCCCCGGCCAACATTGCGGGTGCCCCGACGTCGCTGGTGGACTGGGTGACCGGCCCCAATGGACCCAACAAGACCCTCGACCGGTTCGGCATCTCCGGTACCGACCTCGGAATCGCATGGGACAACGGAGATCCCGCTAATCGCCAGGTGCTGATGGCGTTCGGCGACACCTTCGGGTACTGCAAGGTCCATGGCCAGCAGTGGCGGTACAACACGTTGTTCCGCAGCTCGGATCACGACCTTTCGCACGGGATCCACATAACCGACGGCGTGCCGAATGACAGATACTCCGGTTCACCGGTGTGGACAACCGGCCTATCCAAGCAGGTCGTCAACACGATCCACAAGGCCGCGCACGAGACGGGGATCATCCCCACCGGGGGCATGTCGCTGGGCAGAACCCAATACATGAGCTACATGTCCATCCGGCAGTGGGGCCGCGACGGCGAATGGAGCACAAACTATTCGGCGATCGCCCGGTCGCTCGACAACGGCCAGAACTGGGGCGTCTTCCCCGGAACCATCCGCACGGCCTCGGCGGACGCGATCCCCGGCATGGGATTCACTCCGGGTAACGAGAATTTCCAAATGGGTGCGTTTATGAAGGGGAACGACGGTTACCTCTACCAGTTCGGGACCCCGTCCGGCCGCGGGGGCGCGGCGTTCTTGTCGCGGGTTCCACCGAACCAGTTGCCCGATCTCACGAAATACCAGTACTGGAACGGCGACAACGGCGGGCATTGGGTCCCCGCGAATCCGGGCGCGGCGACGCCGCTATGGCCGGGACCGGTCGGCGAGATGTCCGCTCAGTACAACAATTACCTCAAGCAGTACCTGGTGCTCTACACCAATGGCGGCAGCAATGACGTCGTGGCGAGGACGGCGCCGTCGCCCGAAGGGCCGTGGAGTCCCGAACAGCCTCTGGTGTCGTCATTCTCGATGCCGGGTGGGATCTATGCGCCGATGATCCACCCGTGGTCGTCGGGCAGGGACCTGTACTTCAACCTCTCGCTGTGGTCGGCGTACGACGTGATGTTGATGCACACGGTACTGCCCTAGGCGAGGAGGATTGCCCTCAGTGAGCGGGGGTGGGCAGCCCCGGCACCCAAACGGAGTGGCCCCGCTGCAGGCCCCGTTGTATCTCTTCCATCAGGGCCAGGGTGCCGGCGGGGGCCGTCTCGGTACACGCACAACGCAGCGCGGTGTACGGATTCGCTTCGGCGCCGACGGGCTCGTCGGCGGCCGCCTGGGCTGCCAGCCCGACGCCGATGCCGAAAGTGATTGCCGCGGTGGTCAATGTCTTCGCGATCGTGTAGCGATAATGCTTGGTCATGTCGTTCTCCTGGCTTGGCTGAGGGGTGCCGAGTCGGATCAATTCACGTTCCCGCCTTGGCGGCTGAGACTGACCGGGGAGCCGGTGCGGCATCGGAATCAATCCATACCAGCTTCGACGCCGACGGTGGCGCATCAGTTCCACCGCGCTTCTGCTCGGGATATCGGAAAGATCGAATTCTCTCTGTGGCAACGGTTTTCATTCCGGCGCGGATTCACTGCTCGAGGGTTGTCCAGCGGCAGCGCTTGGTAGGATTCTGCCCAATTGGCACGATACGTTGTCACAAGCGCGCTCTCCACCGAGTCCTTCGGTTTCTGGTCATGCTCAAATGTTTTGAGCTATGCCGTGTCCGCCTCTCGCCGGTTGGGTCCGAGCCTGCGCCGACGGCGCCGAGACTGTGTAGACATCGCAATTCATGCGGGAATGGGGCGGTGAACGCGGTCTCGGCGCGACGTACGCAGGCTCGATGCCGTGGGGCGTCGGCCGCCCCTGCGGGCCCCGAAGAACTAGCCACCGGCCGCCCGGTGCAGTAATCCCTCCAGCACGCAGATGCGCACGGGATTTCGCTTGCCCTTGACTTTCACCCAGCCGTGCTTGCTGATCTCGGCGGCAGCGCCCAGCGCGCCATGGGTGCCCGGGCCGAGGACCACTTGGCCCGGTAGGGCCAGGCTTTGGAGCCGAGCGGCCAGGTTGATGGTGTCACCGATTGCGGTGAAGCTGCGCATCTGTGGGGCGCCGACGTTTCCCACCAACGCCGGCCCGGTATTGATACCGACGCGGAACCGGGGCCAGTCTCCGCGCGCGGCGGCCGCCTCTTCGACGACGGTGTGGAGGGCTAGGCCGGTCCGGGCGGCGCGCATCGCATGATCGGGTTGGCGCACCGGGGCGCCCCAGATCGCCATCACCGCGTCGCCCGCAAATTGCAGGACCGTGCCGTCCGCCTCGAGGATGAGTGGGACCACTGCGCCGTAATAAGTGTTCAGCATGGTGACCACCTGATCCGGGGAGGTGGTTTCGGCAAACGGCGTGAAGCCGTGTAGGTCGGCCATCAGCACCGTCACCTCGTTGACCGCGCCGCCGAGCCCGGCTTGGCCGGGATCGGCCAGCAACGCAGTGGCCACCGCCGGAGACATGTAACTGCGAAACAAGCCGTTGAGATGGCGGTAGAGCCGGGCGTTCTCCAATGCGACCGACGACTGGTTTGCGAACGAACGCAGCAGCGCGACGTCGGCGTCGTCGAAGGCGCCCGCCGGGCGGCGCGCCTCGATCACGCCGGCAACTTGCCCCTTGACCATGATCGGCAGCTCGAGGTCGGGGTGCTCGCATCCGTCGGGCCGGCCCGCCCTGCCGTCGCTGAAACTGAGCTCCCCGACGTGCATGAGGGCCAGTCGGAACTCGTCGCCGGGGAAGGCATCCCTGATCGCCGACATCACCCGCCTGAGCAAGGCGTCCTCGTCCTGAATGACGCTGGACTCCCTCCCGAGGGCGACCAGCCTCCGCAACTTGCGCACGCGCTCACGCTCCGCGCCGACGGCTTCCGCGCCCCGCTTGAGCACCGCCACCTGTTGCTCCGACAGCTCGAACCTGTCTGCGAGGTCCGCGGTGATAGCGCCGGGCGCCACCTCCTCGCCGCGCTCGCGGCGCTGCAATAGGTCGACCATCGCCTCCAGCGCCGCCGCGTAGTCGCGGCGAATTTCGGCGACCGTCTGGCGGGTCGCCAACGAGTCGAACAAGCCCCGGGCCGTGCCCTCCCGGCGAAACTCGACCCGGGCGCTGTAGGCGATGAAGCAGAAGGCGATTGTCATCAGTAAGTGCCACAGCCACCACGAGGCGTGCCAGCTCATTCCGAGGGCCAGGGCCACGGATGCCTCGGAGAGCAGGACGAACGCCGTCAGCACCGACATGACGAAGACCGCCGGACGGCGCCGATAGACGGGAAAGTAGGCGAGCGCCGCGGTCGCGAACAGCACGCCGCCAACGAGGGCGGCGACCCGCTCCACATCTTCCACCAGCATCTGGTCGAACCGGTCCAACGCGCCCGACAGGACCAGCGCGGGGCAGGCCACCACCAGGACCCAGATGGCGACCGACAGGGGTCGTCGCAACGACCACAACCGGGCGTTCCTGACGGGTGTGAACGTGACGGCCGACGCGAGCGCCACGACGCCGGCCAGGACCAGCCCCATGCGTGTCGGCAGCATGAACCCAGCGTCGGAGCTGTCCAGCAAGACCCCTGGCGTCAGCAGGGCGTGCACCCCGAAGAAGCCGGCGGTCGTCATGAACACCAGCGACACCAGCCAGAGGCGCGCGTCGTCGCGCGCCCGCGACGCCCGCGCGATCAGCCCACCCAATCCCACGCTGATCAGCGCCGCGGACAGCACGAGCACGAAGTGCACGCCCCGGTTGTCCCACGCCAGGTCGACCTCGGGCTGAACGAGCAAGAGCCACAGCGCCAGCATCGGCAGCGCCATGTGCATCAGCCAGTTTGCCGTGCGGAGCCGAGACCCGCGGGGGGCAACCACGTCGCTCCTCCCCGGCTCGTGCTCTTCTGGCGCCGCGTGTGCATCGGCGGCCGCACGGCGGGCCGAGGTGGTGCTAGGTCGTGACGGCAACGGCTCCGGCGCCGCTCGCGTAGGAGTTCCCGTCGGTCAAGTCGGCATCACGCGTCTGCGGCATGTCGTGCGTCCTCTCCGTCCCGACGGCTGGGGTGCGCTATCACCATGGTGCTCACCGCGGTTGCGCGCTGCTTGCACGGCAGCGAACGGGGTTTGACACGGCGCGAACGGTGTTGGCGGCCGCAAGACCACTACATGCCGACTTGGATCCGGGTCTGCGGGCACGTAGTGAGGGTGAACCTGGAACGGGGGCGCCTCGTTGCTCGTGCATGGGGATCGTCACGACCTGCGGGGAAAGAAACTTCGAAGCCTTCTGCTCAGCGGTGTCGGACACGTTCGTTCCGCTTTCGTTGTCGGTCGACGACACGTCGCGATTCCGCGGTCGGCTGCGGTCGGCCAACCTAGGCACCGTGCAATTGTCGGAGGTCGACGTCGCCGCGAAGGGCCTCGTGGTGCGCCGGACCAGCCGGCTGATCCGGCAGAGCACCGAAAGCTATTGGAAGGTCGGCGTGCAGGTCGCCGGCCGATCGTCGGTCCTCCAGGACGGACGGGAAACGGTGCTCACCCCGGGCGACCTCGTCGTGTACGACACCGCGAGGCCGTACGAGCTGCGTTTCGCGGAGTCATACCGCGTGCTGGTCGTGATGCTCCCCAAGCCGTTGCTGCGGCTGCCCGTGCCGCAACTGGGGCACCTGACCGCCCGGGTGATCAGTGGCCGCTGCGGGCTGGGGGCGTCGGTGTCGCCGTTTCTGTTGCGCGTCGGGACCGGCGTGCTCAACGGCGAGCACGAGGGCAACCCGCACGTCGCCGAGGCCATCGTCGACCTGCTGGCCGCGGCCCTCATCGACAACCTGCCCGGCGAGGTGCGGCACTCCGACGCCGGTCGCCAGGCCCACCTGACCCGCGTCCGTGCCTACATCGAACGGGAACTCGGAAACCCCGCACTGGACGTCTCCGCCATCGCCGCGGCCAACCGCATGTCGGTCCGTTACTTGCAGAAGCTGTTCGAGAAGAACGGCGAAACCGTCACCGGATGGATCCGCGGGCGCCGGCTGGAGCACTGTCGCCGCGACCTCACGGATTGCCGGTACCTGCCTTTGCCTGTGAGTTCGGTTGCCGCCAGGTGGGGGCTCGTCAACGCCGCCCACTTCTCGCGGCTCTTCAAGCGCGTCTACGGTGTCAGCCCCACGGAGTACCGGGCGTTCTCGTTGGTGGCGGCCCCGGTGCGTGACTCGGCAACCTCTGTGCGCGAGGGGGGAACGGCCGGATGACGACATCGGGCTACAACGTGGACGCCCGTGAACCGGCGGGCGTGGGGTATTCGGCCCGGGGCTGAGCGGCGAACGGATCCGCTTGGGCGTCAGCCAGGCCGCGCCGCCTGGACGGCCTGCTCGAGCAGGTCCGCCGCGGCCGCCGCGCTTTGCGCGGGTGTCCTCGACTGGTCGGCGACCTCGCGGGCGCGGGCGGCGTGCTCGGGAGCGAGGACGAAACGCAGGTCTTCGACGAGCGATTGCCCGGTGATGGACCGGAAGCACCGGCCGCCACCGACCCCGAGGTGCTGGATGGCGGCCGCCCAATACGGCTGATCCAGCCACCACCACAGGATCAGGGCGGGGACACCGGCGCGCAGGCCCGCCGCGGTGACGCCCGCACCCCCATGGTGGACGACGGCCCGGCACAGCGGGAACACGGCCGCGTGTTTTCCGCCGCCGACGACGTTGACGTGGTCCCCGTGCCCGATCTCGGCGAACTCGTTCGGGCCGGCGAATATCAAAGCGCGCTCACCCAATTCGGCGCACGCGCCGTCGATCATGGCCACCGTGTCGGCGAACGACGGCACCGGTGTGCTGCCGAACCCGAAGAAGATCGGCGGGGGTCCCTCTTCAACCCACGCCAGGATTGTGTCGTCGGCGTCCGTGGGTGACTCCAGCGTCAGGGCGCCGACGAATGGCCGCCAGGCCGCGCGCTCTCCCCAGTGGTCCTCCAGCGCGGGGAAGCACAGGGGATCGTAGGCCTGGATCTCGAGAAACGGGGCCGGGGTCTCGCCGGTCTCGGGCAGGCCCAGTCCTCGGCGCTGCGCGGACTTCACCTCGTGGGTGATCGTTCGATCGAGCCATCCGACCGGCAATGCCTCGGGCGGGCAGTAGTGCAGCCCGGCCACCGGGATCCCGTGATATTCAGCGACGGTCGCGACCACATCCAGTTCGGAACCCATCGACACCAAGAGATCGGCGTCGCCCGCGAGGGGCATCAGCGCCGCCGCCTTTTCCGTCCAGACGCCTCGCATATAGTCGAACATCTTGGGTAGCGCGCCGATCTTGTTGGGGCTGTTGAAGATCGCCAAGTCTTCGTCGCGCATGCTCTGCGTATCGGGACCGTAGGCCACCGCGGCGAGTCCGGCCGACTCGACCCACTCGACGAGGTGAGGCGAGACCGCCATCCGCACGTCGTGGCCTCGACGCTGCAGTTCGCGGCCGGCGGTGGTGCACGGCTCGACATCGCCGCGGCTTCCGTAACCCGTCAGCACGATCCTCATCGGCGGGACCCCATGATCGACACACAAGGGACGATGCCCACGGCGGTTGAACCGAATGCGACATCAAGGTGAACAGAGCGAGTGTTTCGCGCGCGACCCCTCATGGCCCGGATGCCGCCGTCACGCGCTACTGGTCCGTCCTGACGAAGACCAAAGCCGGCCTGCCGGGACCGGATTCGCGTCTGCGACTGCGGTCGGGGTCGGCCCGGTACATGCCGCAGCGGCGTAGTCGCGAGCCGATGGTGCTCTCGCTGGCCTGGGGGTCGCAGGCGCGGGCGAGGGCCATCACTTCGCTGAGGGTGGTGGAGTCGCCCAGCAGGGTGTAGGTGAGTGCGGGATCGGTGAACAGGCCGGTGCCGATCTTGGTCAGTGCCCTGTGCACCATGCCGGAATGATCAAAGGGCATGTCGTCAGGAATATCGTCGACGCGAACGGCGCCCGGGGTCGCGGCGGGAACGCGGGCCCCGACGACGATCGAAACGGTGTGCCCGCGTTCGTCGCGACCGGGATCGCTGACCACGTCCAGAATCGCCACGCCGCTGCACAACTCGGCGCCGGTCTTCTCCCGCACGATGCGATGCGCCGCCTGCTCGACGGTCTCCCGGTTCCAGGCGGCCAGCAACCCGCCGGGCAGCGTGGTCGCGCCGCGGTGCGGCTCGTGCGCGCGCGTGATGAGCGCGACCCGTACCTCGTCGAGATCCTGGGTCAGGGCCACCACGTCCACCGACAACCAGGTTCCGTGGACCGAGTGCTCGTCGCCCGTGTAGGCGAGGTTGGTTTCCCGTAGTGAGCTCATCACGCTTCCCTGCCGGCCGCCGCCCCCTCGGTGCGGCGCAGGTAGCGGTTTGACTCGTGGCGCAGGTTGGCCCGGACCTCGGCGAACGAGTTGTGCTGCAACAGCTTCCCGTTCTCGTAGACGAGTTTCAGCGCCTGATCGGCCTCCTGCTCTGGGCTGGCGTTCTGAATCAGGCACGGGACGCCGTCGGTGGTCAGCCGGACGGCGAGCCGTCCGGTGGTGGATTTCTTCGTCCCGTCGTCTGTCACCGGGTCTTTCTGGATGTCGATGCCGTGGCCGTTGATCTGCACCTACGTCGCCTTCATCGCCATCTTGAACGTGTCGCGGGTCTGGTACTGGTAGGTGTAACTGCCGTAGCCGAAGATGACCGTTGTGGATGCGAATCCCTGCCGCATCAAGTTCGCGGTGATCGCCTCGGCGCGTTCGTAGGTGATGGAGTCGCCGTAGATCGCGCCCACGTGAGGGTCGAGTTCCCGGAATCCCTTGGCGTTGTCCATGGTTCCGAACTCGTCCGCCGGGCTGCCCGGGAAACACGTCTTCGACCAGCGCGGCCCAGGCGCTGACCAGGGTCCAGTCCACGTTGCTGCGGCGGACTTGCACCACGTGCGCGCCCCCCGGGGTGGTTGCGGTGCCCGGGATTCGGCGGACGGTGAGGTCTCCCATCGGGTAGGCGAACACCTCGAACACCTGGCGCTGCAGCGGGGCACCGCGGTTGACGACGTAGAACTCGCATCCGTAATCGTCCATGGGGCGACCATAGCAGATTTCTCGCAAATCGAAATTTATTCTGCCGAGCGGCCAGGCGCGGGTACGGGGCAGCCGGAAACGGAGAACCGGGGGTGGCGTTGGTGCCGGCGGTAGGTGGCTGGCGGGAACGAGTCCGCTGCACGACAGCCCGCGGCAGGCTGGACTATCTCTGAGGGGCTTTCCAGACATCCCGCCGACTGCGGGCATTTCGGCACGCTCCAGACCGGGCACATCGTCGCGCATGTCCGCCACATCCCCAGGCGAGGCGAGCTCGGGCGAAACCCATTGCCCCGAACGTATGCACGAGAGTGCAACTGCTGAGCGCACTTGTGCATGCCGGTTTGCCGGCACCGGGTCATAGTCAGCTGGCTGGCCGGTGGCAGCTCGGTACCTTGACGATCCTCTCGGGGAGGCACAGCCGTGCAAGACGTGAACTATGGGGCGCCTGCGCGGACGGGTCAGTCGCTGGGTGACACCGCGCGGGGATGGCTGACAGTCCAGCTGGCGGTATTGGGCTTTGTGGGCATCTGTGGCTCGTTGGGCGGTCTCTCGGACAAACCGCGCCCGCCCTGGCTGGAATCCAGCACTTTGGTCGTCGCGTTGGTGGGGTTGGCGGCGGCCATCATCTCGGTCGGCCTCGTGGCTTCGGTCGCGTTTCCGTTACTTGGGTCGGCCTATTCCCCCGACCTCTCTCTCAACCGACTTCGTGTAGGAATCGCAACGACTTTCGTGGCGGTCGGGTGCACGGCGGTAGCGGGGCTCGGCATGTGGTGGCCCAGCACGGGCATGGGCTACCCCGGCATCAGCGCATCCCCGCCAGTCAATGACACCCCCGCGCCGACGACGAGGGTGACCACCGCCGAGGGGCGGGAATGCGGAGTCGTAATCGACGGCCCCCCAGGCCTTCTCCGTCTATCCGCTCACGGGAAAGTGTTCCAGGTCCCGCTCTCGACAATCATCTCCATAGAGCCGGCGGGCAGTTGCTGATGGATCGGAAAGGTCTCTGCCCCTCAGCATGTGGGTGACATGGCGGTCACCTGAGCGGCGAGGCCGATCAGGTCGTAACGCCCTTCGAGCACCCCCACCAGCCAGCCGTCGGCTGTTATGACCAACGGCCCGCCTCCACTTGACCCCCCATTCCCAGACGGCGTCCGGCCGCCCGTCGATGCCGCTGCACCAACTTAATTCGTGGTGGGTGGTGCCTGCGGTTGGAAGGGTTGGTACCACCACCAGTTGGCGCGTTCGCCGGTGGGTCCGGCGTAGGGCGCGACGGCGGGCGGGGCTAGCGCGGGTGCGCGCGCGAGCGATCCGGGGCTCAGGGGGCGGCCGGAACTGTCGGTGATGGTGAGGTGGTCGGCGGGACCGGAGAGGGTGATGTCGCCGTGGTGGTGTTGTCGGTGGTGGAAGGGGCAAACCAGGACCAGGTTGGCCAATTCGGTGGGGCTGCCGTCTTCCCAGTGGCGCAGGTGGTGGGCGTGCAGGCCGCGGGTGGCCCCACAGCCGGGCACGACGCAGCTGCGGTGGCGGTGTTCAAGGGCGCGGCGCAGCCGCCGGGAGATCACCCGGGTCGTGCGTCCCGCGCCGATCGGCTCGCCGTGACGTTCGAACCAGACCTCGCAGGTGGCATCACATGTCAGGTAGCGGCGTTCGGCATCGCCGAGCAGCGGACCCAAGTGCAGCGCAGCCGCCCGCTGTTCGACGTCGAGGTGCACCACCACGGTGGTGTGCTGCCCGTGCGGGCGCCGGGTGGCCTCGGCGTCCCATCCGGCTTCGACCAGACGCAGAAACGCTTCCAGGGTGCCCGGCAACGGCGGTGTCGTATCTGCGGTGCGCTCGTCGGTGCCCCGGTCGTGTCGCCATTCGGCGATCAGCGCTTCGCGGTGGGCGGCCAGCGCGGTGTCGAACTTCGCCGCATCGAGATGCCCAAGGGTGATCCGCCAGCAGGTGGAGTCCTCGGTGGTGGTCTTGGTGATCGCGGGCTGTGGCTGCGGGCGAGATTCGGGGTGCGGGCGGGGTTCGAGGTTGACCGCGGTGCGCAGCTGATTGACCGTGGCCACCTGGGCGAGCTGGGCGTAGTGCTCGTCGGATCCCGCGCTGGCGCGGGCGGCGATCACCCCGACCTGATCCAACGACAGCCGCCCCTCGCGCAGGCCCTGGGCGCAGCGCGGAAACTCCTCGACCCGGCGCGCCACGGTGGTGATCGTGTGCGCGTTGGCCGACTAGCACCCCAACCTCCAGGCCACCAACGCCGCGACCGACCGCGCCCCCGTCACCCCGCACAGCTCGTCGCGATCCAGCTCCGCGACGATCTCCACGATGCGCCCATCGATCGCGTTGCGCTGACCCGCCAACTCCGCCAACTCGCCGAACATCACGTCAAGCCGATCAACAGGGCTCACAGCCGCGGCAGGAGAAGCGGTCAACGACATAACCAAATCATCGCAGCGAGGTCCGACAAGACCGGGTAGACGACCGCGGGAGCGCGGTCGTCAGCCCGGCGCAACGTCATCGATGACGACGATTGGATGTACCGCACGACCCGGTCGGGAGTGCGGTCGTCCACCCGGCGCTAGCGTGACCCCGTCGCCCGGCGCGGCTGCCGCGTTGCCTGGAGCCCGTTCGGCGTCCGAATGAAATGAATCGCGCCTTGTGCCGGTTGAAGGCACCAACCGGCACTGACCGAGAACCCAGGGGGGATTCAATGCGTGTGTACCGCTTTGTCAACTTCGACGGGCTGGACGGTCTTCGATTGCACGACGAAGCTGTTCCCTCACCCCAACGAGGTGAATTATTGCTGAGGGTTCGAGCGGTGTCGTTGAATTACCGCGACATCGCGATCCCCTTGGGGCGCTATGTTCGCGCGAGCAAGGTCGGCCTGGTGCCGTGCAGTGACGCGGCTGCGGAAGTTGTCGAGGTCGGTGAAGGGGTCACCGATTACCATCCGGGCGACCGCGTCGTCGGCGCGTTTCATCCTCGTTGGTTCGGTGGGCCACTACCGCTCACCGCGCACGCCGAGAGCTACGGCAACGGCCAGGATGGGTGGCTCGCGGAATACAAGGTGGTCTCACAGGAATCGGTCGTGCCGGTGCCGGCCTCGCTGACTGACGAACAGGCCGCCACGCTCCCGTGCGCCGGCGTAACGGCTTGGAACGCGCTGGGCGGAAACGCACCGATCCGCGCCGGGGAAACGGTGCTGACCCTCGGATCCGGGGGAGTATCGATCTTCGCGTTGCAACTGGCGAAGCTGGTCGGTGCGCGGGTCATCTCGACGACGTCGAGCGCCGAGAAGGCAAAGAGCCTGTCCGCGCTGGGCGCCGACGAGATAATCAATTACCGCACAACGCCGGATTGGGGTGAGCGGGTGCGCGATCTTACCGATGGTCGCGGCGTCGATCGCGTCGTCGAGGTCGGCGGGCCTGCCACCATCAACCAGTCCCTACGGGCGGTCGCTTCGGGCGGAGAGGTAGTCCTGATCGGCTTTCTGAGCGAAGACAACCCCGGCATCGACTACTTCCTCCTCAACGGCGCCTCCGCCACAACACGGTCCATCACCGTGGGTGACAGATCCGACCTTCGGGACCTCGTGCGCGCCGTCGCTACCTCGAAGCTTGAACCAGTCATTGACGACGTCTTCGAATACTCCGAAGCGCGTGCAGCGTTCGAGCGTTTACGGGAGGGACGACATGTGGGCAAGGTCGTCATCCGGCTCGGTTGAGGCGTAAGGGCTGTCGACTCGCGGCCCGCCCGTAACAGTCATGCGGTGGTCAATTCGATTCCACTTTTGCCAGGTGTTCGGGCGCGGTGGCGAGCCTTCGCCGTTCGGAAGGTCATGCCGTGTCGTCAGTGCCGAGTAGGCTGCGCGGCCAGGCCACCATGGCGTGCTGGACGGAAGCACCGGTTGGCAAAGGCGCTGTGCTCGGACGAGGCCGGATTCGAACGGTTGCATGACGAATTACTTGAACGGCTGTTACCCGTGTGCGGACGGTTGGCCCCACTTGAAGTTGGGGCGGACCCGAATTCTATTCGGCGGTCCATCGAACGCTGTGCGCACGAAAGGGTCATGGCGGCGTGTGTGCCACCGTAGATCGGTCAGCTGGCCATGCCGGCGAAGAATGCGCCGGCAATCAGGCCGATGATCATGGCCACTAGCGCTTGCCCGAGCGCGGCGGTCGCAAAAACGGCACTGACCGCCGCTATGAACAGAATCCATAGCATGCCTACCCACAGCCGGTGAGCGGTGATCAACCCTGCGGCTGGAGACTGACCACCGACGATCGCCGCACGGTTCTGCCTTCGGATCATTGACTACCTCATCTGTGAGTTCGGTCATAATATACACTTAGCAGTGAGCGAGGTCATAGCAGCGCCAGATTCTTGCCGAATGGCCCGATCGCGGCGGATAAGCGCTGGTTATCGCGTCTTTCGGCGACGTCTCGTCGGTGCGCAGTGATTGAACCTCGGCGTTCTCACCGTGCCGCTTCGGGCAGCCGTGCCCGGGCGTCGGTGATGCCGCCCCGCGCGTCGGCGGGTTGTCCGCGCGGTATGCGGTAGATTCCGTACGGTCCGCTCAAGGAACTCGGGTTCCGTTTGTTCGAGCGGCATGGATACTCGACCGTCCGTGTCTTGAATGACCGAACCGAAGGGGACAGAGGGGCATGCAGTGCTGTACCGGGTGATGAAGCGCTTCTGGATCCCAATGCTTCTTGTGGTCGTGGTCGCGCTCGGCGCCTATGCCATCCTGCGTATTCACGGGTCAGGAGGACCGCGAGCGCCGAAGTCAGCGGAGGGGTCTGGGATTACCGCGAACTTCAATCCGAAGCACATCACCTACGAGATCACCGGGTCCGGGGGCACCGCGAACCTCAACTACCTCGATGAGAACGGTCAACCCCATCTCATCGAAAACACGCCGCTGCCTTGGTCGTTCACCATCGTGACGACGCTGCCGTCGATGTCGGCCAACATCATGGCGCAGGGTGACAGAAACGTCAGCGACCTTCGCTGCCGGGTCACGGTCGACGGCGACGTGCGCGACGACCGGACCAGCACCGACTTGGTCAAACCGTTCATCTACTGTTTGGTGAAATCCGTATGAGCATTCAACATTCGAAGCCCCATCGCCCGTTCCTGGGGCGGACGGTCCGGATCTTCTCGCTGCCGATCATCGTGTTCTGGGTGCTGGCCGCGGTCGGCCTGGGCATCCTGGTCCCGTCTCTCGATGAGGTCGCGGCGAGCCGGTCGGTTCCGATGAGCCCGACCGGTGCGCCGTCCTATCGGGCGATGCTGAACATCGGCAAGGTGTTTCAGCAGTACGACTCGGATTCTTCGGCGATGGTTGTGCTCGAGGGAAAGGACAAGCTCGGCGATTCCGCGCACAAGTTCTACGACGAGATCGTCGCCAAGCTGACCGCCGATCATCAGCATGTGCAGAACGTTCAGGATTTCTGGAGTGATCCGCTGACCGCGGCGGGCTCGCAGAGTGTGGACGGCAAGTCCGCGTACGTGCAGATCTTCCTCAACGGCTCACAGGGCACTAGTGAGAGCCATGAGTCAGTGGCCGCTGTTCGTGACATCGTCGCCTCGGTGCCGGCGCCGCCGGGTGTTAAGGCCTACGTCGCTGGCAACAGCGTTCTCAACGCTGATACCAGCGTCGCCGGGCACCAAAGCATGGCGACGATGGAGTTGGTGTCGGTCGCCGTCATCATCGTGATGCTGCTCGCCATTTACCGCTCGGTCGTGACGATGTTGGTGTCCATGGTCATCATCGGGCTGGAACTGTTTGCCGCGCAGGGTGTTACCGCCGCTGCGGGTTACCTGCACATCATTGGTTTGACCCCGTACGCGGTGAGCATGGTGACCATGCTGGCCTTGGCCGCCGGAACGGATTATGTGATCTTCCTGCTGGGCCGATATCAAGAGGAAAGATCGAAGGGCCTAGATCGCGAAGAGGCGTTCTATGTGGCCTATCACGGTGTCTCGCACGTCATTCTGGGTTCCGGCTTGACGATTGCGGGTGCCACCATGTGCCTGAGCTTCACCACGCTGCCGTACTTCAACACCATGGGTTTGCCTTGCGCGATTTCGGTCTTGGTGGTCATCGCGGCGGCGCTGACGCTGGCACCGGCGATTCTCACGGTAGGGTCCAATTTTGGTTTGTTCGATGCCAAACGTGACCTCTCGGCGCGGGGTTGGCGCAAGGTCGGCACTGCGGTCGTACGGTGGCCGATCCCGATCATCTTCGTGACCACCATGGTCGCCGTCATCGGTTTCATCAGCCTGCTGACCTATGTGCCGCAGTACAACGACCAGAAGTTCACTCCCGCCAACATGCCGGCCAACCTCGCAATGGGCGTGGCGGACCGGCACTTTTCCCAGGCTCGGATGAACCCGGAATTGTTAATGTTGCAGGCTGATCACGACTTGCGCGACCCCGCGGACATGCTCGTCATCGACCGGGTCGCCAAGAACGTGGCACATATGCGGGGCATCGATCGGGTGCAGACGATCACGCGCCCATTGGGTTCGCCGATCGAGCACAGTTCGATCCCATTCATGCTCGGTGCGCAAAATGCCGGAACCTTGCAGGGCGCCAAGTTCAACAACGACAACTCTGCTCAGATGCTTGAGCAGGCCGACGAGATGAGCAGGACCGTCGCCAGCATGGAGCGCATGTACACCATCACCTCCGAGCTGAGCGCGACCACACACAGCATGGTCGGCCGTACGCACGAGATGGTGGAAACCACCCAGGAGTTGCGCAACAATATCGCCGATTTCGAGGATTTCTTCCGGCCACTGCGTAGCTACTTCTATTGGGAGAGGCACTGCTTCGACATCCCGATCTGCTGGTCGCTGCGCTCCATCTTCGACGCCATCGACGGCGTCGACACCCTCAGCGACCAGCTCCAGGGGCTCACGACCGATCTGGACCGCATGGATCAGTTGATCCCACAGATGTTGCCAGTTCTGAAGTCGACCATCAGCTCGATGACAAAGATGCGGGACTTCATGATCGCGACCCACAGCACCATGGCCGGCACCCAGGCTCAGCAACAGGAACTGGCCAAAGGCGCGACCGAGATCGGGCTGTACTTCGATCAGGCCAAGAACGACGACTTCTTCTACCTGCCACCGGATGTGTTCCAGAACCCTGACTTCAACCGTGGCCTCAAGATGTTCGTCTCGCCCGACGGTAAAGCTGTCCGCTTCATCATCACCCACCAGGGCGACCCCGCATCCACCGAAGGCATCGCACACGTCCGCGATCTCAAAGGTGTCGTCGCGGACGCCGTCAAGAACACCCCATTGTCCAATGCGAAGATTTCGCTTGCCGGCACCGCGTCGATGTACTCCGACATGCAGGACAGCGTCAAAACCGACCTGCTGATCGCTGTCATCGCGTCGATGATCCTGATCTTCGCGATCATGTTGGTGATCACCCGCAGTCTGGTGGCAGCACTGGTGATCGTCGGCACCGTGGGCGCGTCGCTGGGCACCGCGTGCGGGCTGTCCGTGCTGCTGTGGCAGGACATCGTGGGCTTAGGCGTGCAATGGATCGTGATCCCGCTGTCCATAGTGATCCTGCTGGCAGTGGGCTCGGACTACAACCTGCTCGTGGTCTCGCGCCTCAAAGAGGAGATACACGCGGGACTCAACACCGGCATGATCCGAGGCATGGGAGCAACCGGACGCGTCGTCACCGCGGCCGGGATGGTGTTCGCGTTCACCATGATGTCGATGATCGTCAGCGACCTGCGCGTCATCGGCCAACTGGGCATGACCATCGGCATCGGCCTCATCGTCGACACACTGATCGTGCGTGCGTTCATGACCCCATCGATCGCCGCGGCACTCGGCCGCTGGTTCTGGTGGCCGCTGAACACCTTCAAGATCGTCAAGAAGACGCGTCCCGGACGGGATTTCGACGACAGTACCGCGCCAATCCGGCAGCTCTCAACCACATGAGTGCCGCCCGAACGTCTGGTCGACCCGAGTTTATCGCCGAATCCCAGTCCAAACTGCGCCAACGCACCAACGGGCGCCTCGACCGGTCACGTGATCCCGCAATCCTCAACGCTGCCTTGGAAATTCTGGCCGAACACGGCTACAACGCCACCAGCATGAACGACATCGCCGCACGGGCCGGTGTCGGTAAAGCCGCTATCTATCGCCGCTGGTCATCGAAAGCGGCACTGATCACCGACGCGTTGGTCTATTGGCGCCCCGATCTGTTGGACGACGACCCGCCCGATACCGGCAGCCTATCGGGGGATCTGGAGGTGATCGTCGAGCGCACAGCCCGCAACGACGACGACCTGATCTCCAATGACCTGATCCTGCGGGTCGGGTTGGAAGCCGCTCAGGATCCCGATTTGGCTTCTGCGCTCGACGATTTACTTCTCTTCAAAGGCCGCCGCGTGCTGTCAGCCATTTTCGCCCAAGCTGCCCACCGCGGCGAGATACCCGGCGACCGCGATTGGTCACTGGTTGCCGATGTGATCGTGGCGATCGGTCTGCTACGGGCGGCGAGCGGACAGACCGTCGACGCCGATTTCGTGCGGAACGTCATCAATATGCTTGTGCTGCCGGCCCTCACCTGCCCCTCCGGTGCTGCCGGACCCGATCGCCGGTAACTCGCTAGGTCTGCGCATACCCGATCATCACCGCCTGGCGGGCCGTCAATGAGCCTTCCAACCCGGCGGTCAACGCGGGGATGCTGCGGCTCAAACCGTTCGTGAGCCAATTCGGCGAGTTGATGAGCGTCAGGTTATGGCGGCGTGCCGCTGAGTGGTTTCAAGTCTCACCGACGGCAGCGCCCAGGTCGGCCGTCCGCTACCGCATGCTGGGGCCAGCCGGGATAGTCGACCGCAGCTCACGTCCGTATCGCAGTCCGCAACGCAACCCTGCATGCACCGAGCGACGGATCACCGAGGACCTGATCACCACGATGCTGGAGACCACCCCGCCTGACGCCGCTCACTGGTCGACCCGATCGATGGCTGAGCATCTCGGCCTGAGTCGGTAGATACTCTCCCGGGTGTGGCGGGCATTCGGCCTGGCTCCGCAATAAACAAGAACGGGCCATGGTGCTGTGCGTGGACGACAAGGCCCAGATCCAGGCCCTCAACCGCACTCAGCCTGGTATTCCCGATGCTGCCGGGCACTTCGGGGATCGGCCGGTCACGGCGCCACATCACCGTCATGAACGCGCCACCTCAGCAGTCCTGCGCGACTTCACCCTCGACCCCACCGGGGACTACCAACCCACCGGCGCCGCCAAGGCCCCAAACGGAAGAACCGCGGAGCTAAAGTGGGTTTGCGGATTCGAACCTGCGACACCGGCTTTAGGAGAGCCTGCGAGCCCGTCTGGTTGAGGCAGCGAAAGGGTATTTGAGCTGGCTATATAGTGCCATCACGCGCTAAGCGGCACCACGGCGTGTCGCGGATCCACCGACCACAGGAGCCGCGCATTGAACACCAACGGCGAAATGCCAGATGGTGCGGCGTTGTTTCTCGTCAAGCCGGGATGGTGTGCCGCAATGACATCGAATCGCAAGCAGACATCGAGCGACTCATGGTTGAGCGGAATATTTCGTTCGTGTTCAGGCTATCCGTCACCGAACAGCCGGATGGGACCTGGGTCGCCCGCTACCCAGGCTCCGACTGGTCCGTCGTCGGCCGCGGCTCCGACGAAGCCCGTCAGCGATTACACGCTGAACAGCTCGCCAGAATGCGCGACCCCAACCTTTCCGATTGGAAGGTTGATGCCGTCCGCCGCCACTTCGCCGGTGGGCCAGTCGACGGTCTTTACGAGCTGGATAACGCCTTCGCCGACCGTGTCATCGAAGTGGGGACGCAGGCGGCGCTGGACGCAGCGCTTCCTAGTGTGTCGCGCCTGAAATTCTTGCCATGTATTTGGCGAGGGAGTCGAGGATCTCGTCGGCGGTTTTAGTCCAGCGAAACGGTTTTGGGTTGTCGTTCCATTCGGTGATCCAGGCTCCACCCTGTTCCGCGCGCGGTGAGTCGCTCCCAGTTTCCGGACGCGATGGCGGTGTGCTGCGCTTCGGTGGCCGGGAGGTTTTCGATGAACGTCCGTACCGTGCCGCGTGAGTTGCCGGCGACCAGACGCCCCGTATCACGTATTCGCTGGGGAAGAGACGGCGTCGGTTGCGTTCGGCGCCATGCTGCGGTCATTGCCGTCGACCGCGAAGGTGCACGGCGTGATTGAGGCGGCCGACGGGGAGGATCACCTCGATCTGGCTCGACCGCTGCATCGCGTGCAGCGTGGGGAGGCCACGGCCAAGGACTCCGCTGTGCTCGCCGACGCCGTGCGCGCACTCGAGCTGCCCGATCAACCCGGCGTCGCCTACCTCGCCGGCGAGGCGCGCACCATTCAGACGCTCCGCAAGATCCTCATCACCGAGCGTGGTTGGGACCGGCGAGACATCCTCACCAAGCCCTTTTGGACGCCCGGCCGTACCGGCATGGAATAGCCCTTGCCCGGACCTGCCAAGTCCGAACCGATTCCGCCATGGGGATGGGGATAGGGCCGCGGCAACACCCAGTTCGCGGCAGACCGCGGAGGTGTCGTTGCCCTCGGCCAGCAGCCGATCGGTAGCCGTCAGGTTGCGCACGACTGCTCGTGGCTCTGACGTTTCTTCGCCGCGATGATCTTGTCCGACCCTTGCGGCCCACGAAGTGGGCCGCAAGAATCACATAAGACATCGGAACAAAACCTGGGGTAGTTCAAGTTGATGCCGTCCGTCGCCACTTCGCCGGTGGGCCAGTCGACGGTCTTTACGAGCTAGATGACGCCGTCGCGGACCGGGGCATCGAAGTGGGGACGCAGGCGGCGCTGGACGCAGCGGTTGGTTCACCTTAGCCGAGTTGCACGAAACGTAGTGCTCTGCTCAGAAGCTCGGCTCCGGCTGTTGGAATGCGCCGTTCGATCCCCGAGCGTGCCCCGCGTCGTATTCAGCCGGCCCGCTGTACTTCTCGATGAGGGATTGCTTGTAGAGCTTGCCGGCGTCGCTTCGCGGCAGACGGCTCTCGAAGCAGATCTGTCGCGGACACTTGAAGCGCGCGAGCCGGCCTCGCAGCCAGTCCATCAGCTCGTCGGCGAAGGCATCGGGCGCGTCCAGTGGGTCCACAGTTTCGACCACTGCGGCGACCCGCTGACCCATCTCGCTGTCAGGAATCCCGAAGACGGCGGCGTCGGCGACCCGCGGATGGGTCACGAGTAAGTTCTCGGCCTCATGCGGATAGATGTTCACGCCCCCGGAGATGATGGTGTGGTGGCGCCGATCGCTGAGATAGAGGTAGCCGTCCTCGTCGAGGTGTCCGACGTCTCCGACCGTCGCCCATCCGTTCGGGTTGTGGGATGCGGCGGTTTTGACGGGATCGTTGAGATAGTCGAACGCAAAGCCGCTCTCGTAATAGAGGTCTCCGGTCTGGCCTGCCGGCAGCTCGCTGCCGTCTGGGCCGAGGATGTGAGGCGTACCGAGCAGTGAGCGGCCGACAGATCCGGGGTGTTGCAACCACTCCTCGGCTGTGATGAAGCTGATTCCCGCGCCCTCGTAAGAGGAGTAGAACTCGTCGATGATCGGACCCCACCACTGGATCATCTGTCGCTTGATCTCGGGCGGACACGGCGCCGCGGCGTGCACGACGCGCTGAAGGCTGGACAAGTCGTAGGCGTTGCGCACCTTGGGTGGCAGCTTCAGCATGCGAACGAACATTGCGGGGACGAACTGCGCATGGGTGATGTGGTAGCGCTCGATGCAGGCCAGCGCCTGCTCGGCGTCGAACTTCTCCATCACCACCGTGGTAGCGCCGAGCGCCTGCACACACATCGACCAGACCGACGGCGCGGTGTGGTAAAGCGGGGCCGGACTCAGATACACCGACCGGCCGGTGATGCCCAACGCATTCAGCAGCGGAGTGAGCACGTTCGGGGCGACGGCCGGCGCCAACATGCGGTAACGTCCGCCGAATACGCTTGGGTCGCCCGGTGGTGCCCGACGAGTACTGCCGCAGATCGCCCTCAAACTCGTCGGCGATCGGCGTGTCTGGTTCACCCGCAACGCATTCGGGATAGGCGGTCCAGTTTGATAGCGCAGCTCCGGTCATCAATCTGAGCGGGGTCGGAACGTCGGTGAGGTAATCGTCGAGCTCTCCGCACCGTGCGCTCATCGTGGCCGAGGCCACGATCGCTTTGGCATCGCTGTTGGTCAGGATGTAGCCGATTTCGGCGGGAGTCAGGTGTGTGTTCACAGGTACGTAGTAGAGGCCGGCGCGCCGGGCGGACCACATCACGACGTGTATGTGCTCGTTGTTCTCCATGACAAGCGCGACGGTGTCGCCCTCACGCAATCCATGCCGGCGCCAATAATGCGCTAACCGGTTCGCTCGAGCTTCGAGTTCCGCGAACGTCACCTGGAATTCGGACGCGTGCAGCACGATCGCCGGTTTCGCCGACGACGCATGCTCGCGAATCTGCATCGTCCTACCGGTCCGCCGGCTCCGCAACGAGCCCCAGCAGCGCCGCACGCTCGGATTCGGTCCACGGACGAGTACCCCGCCGGTCCGAGTCGAGCACCACCTGGACGGTTCGGACCGTTGCGCATTTGCGTCCTTCCTCGGTGGCAATCACATTGACCGTCGTGAACGAGGACGTGCCGACAGATTCCACTGCCGACGTCACCAGCACGGCGTCGGACGCCTCGACCGAGCTGTGGTAGTCGATGCCGTTATGCACGACGACTATCTGCCCCCACGCGTCGGGCAGCGTGGCCTGCAGATACCGCGCCCGGGACTCCTCCGCGTAGACCAGGAACACGTTGTTGTTGACGTGTCCGACCGGGTCCAGGTCCGTCCAGCGTGGCTCGATCCGCAGCGGCGGGGGCAGTGCAGTCATAGCCAAATAATCTATCTGAATCGACCGGGTTATCGGTACACCCCTTGGGGAGTGGAGGGCATCACCATTATAATGATATAACTATATAGCGCATTGCCGGTGTACTTAATGGCGTACGGAGAAAGGATCGCTCATGACTCAGGTGGCCGCGATCGGCACCTACCGTCCGCCGTGGATAGCTGGCGGTCGTCGCGTCCGTGGGCCCGACGAGGATGCGGTCACCATGGCCGTGGCCGCCGGCCGGGCCGCGCTCGCGGGAACACTTGCCCGGCGGGTGGTGTTGGTCTCCCGCAATTTCCCCTTGATCGAAGGGGGCAACGGCGCGGTTCTGCTGGCCGGCCTCGGACTGTCCGGCGACACAACCATCACCGAGGTCCTCGGCGGGGCCCCGGCGGTGCTGGATCAGATCGTCGCAGCGACACCCGGGACCTTGGTGATCGCCGCGGACGACGACGATCGGTACGCCGGTGCGGCGGCGCTGCTGACTGGGGACGCCGGTCCGGCGCTGGATCCGGTCGGCCGTGTCACGCGCAGCCTCCCTATGACCGCGCGCGCCGACGATGGATCGCGGCACGACTACGCCGACCCGCGCTTGCAGCGCGAGGTGGGCGTGCGGGCCAGCTTCGCCAGTCTCGGCGTGCCTGCGGGTGCCGCCGTCGCGGTCGTCGCGGGGGCGAAGCCGGTGGTGCTCGGCGTCGAACCGAACACCTCTTCGGCGTCTGCCGACTCGACGACGGCGGGTAGTGTGCTGATCGCATTGATCGCCGACGCCCTGGACGCCGGCACGACGGGTCTGGTCGTCGCCGTCGAGAACGCGACAATCAGCGTTGCGGAACTCACGGCGGCCGGCGCGCCCGTGCGGGTGGCGCGCGACGAGGTGGAGGCGCGGGACCTGCCGCGGGCAAAGATCGCCGAAGGCACGGGCATTCCGATATCGCTGCCGGCTTATGCGCGCGCCTTCGAGCCCAAGATCCGTTGGGAGGCCGCCGTGTTCGATGAACGACCCGGCGTCGACGGTAACCCTCAGTTTCCGCCGCGGCGCCGCGTGGACGAGTCGGGAACGCTGGCCGCCCAGTACCGGTTGGAGCCGCTACCGCGCACCGGCACCGTCTATACCCACACGACCGTAAGGATTCCGGTGCCGGATTTGCCCGGTCCTTACTCGCTGGCGGTGGTGGCTCTGGATAACAGCCCGGTGCGAGTCCTGCTGAAGGTCACCGGAATACCGGCCGGCGAGGTGACGATCGGTCAGCCTGGGGCAGTGGTGCTGCGCAAGGTCGCGACCCGCGCGGGGGTACCAGACTACGGATACATGTTCTGGCCGGGCCGTCCGGCCGAGGAGGTCTTGGCATGAGAAACGTGGCAATCGTCGGCGCCGGCATGACGCCGTTTGGCGAACACTTCGACCTGGGCGTCAAAGACCTGATTCCGATGGCGTACGCCGAAGCGGCGAGCCGGGTGGACAAGGGCATCACCAAGTCGAAAATCGAGGCGGCGTGGTTGGGAGAACTGGCCACTACCGATGGGTTTCCGTCCGGGATCCTGGCCGACACCCTTGACCTCACCGACATTCCCGTCACTCGGGTCGAGAACGCCTGCGCTACCGGCAATGACGCGATCCGCAACGGGGCGATGGCGATCGCCGCGGGCTGGTACGACGTGGTGCTGGTCGTCGGCGCCGACAAGGTCCGCGAGACGGCGTCGAACACGACGTTCTGGGACTGGGCGGCGATGACGCGTGACAACGCCTGGGATTACCCGTTGGGCCTCGTCGCTCCGGCGAACTTCGCCCTCCATGTGACTCGGTACCTGCACGAGTCGCCGGCCACCAGGGAGCACATGGCGATGGTGGCGGTGAAGAACCACCACCACGCGCTGACGAACCCGAAGGCGCAGTTGCGTTACGAGATCACCGTCGAGCAGGCCCTCGCCGCTCCGATCGTGGTGGAACCGTTCGGTCTGTACGACTGCACGCCGCAGAGCGACGGCGCCGCCGCGGTGATCCTCGCCGCCGAGGACGTCGTCGACCGCTACACCGACCGGCCGGTGTGGGTGCGCGGGGTCGGGCTGGGCATGGACAGGGTTATGCATCAGCACAAGGCCGACATGACCACGTTTCCGCCTACGGTGCGTGCTGCGAAGGCGGCCATGGCGATGGCCGGGGTGACCCCGCGCGATATCGACGTCGCCGAGGTGCACGACTGCTTCAGTGGTGTCGAGTTGATCAGCTACGAGGACCTCGGCTTCGCGGACAGATTCGAGGCCTACAAGCTGATCGAGGGCAGGGACACCTACGTCGGCGGTCCCATCCCCGTCAATCCCAGTGGGGGGCTGAAGGCCAAGGGCCATCCGCCTGGGGCCACCGGCGTCGCCCAGTGTTACGAGTTGTTCAACCAGTTGCGCGGGGAAGCCGAGAATCAAGTCGACGGCGCCCGAATCGCGCTGGCGCACAACATCGGCGGCCCGACCGCCGTGTCGGCAGTGACCATCCTCTCCACCGGCAAGAACTGACAGGAGCGCCATGACGACCACCGAAAGCGCCACGCTGGCCGGATACGAGGAATTTGCGCCCGAGCTTCTCGTCGAGGAGGTCGGCGCCGTACATGTCGTGCGGATCAACCGCCCCGAGGCGTTCAACGCCGTCGACGAAGCCGTCCATCACGCGTTCGCGACCATCTGGCGCACTCTCGCCGCGGATGATGACGTGCGCGCCGTGGTGACCACGGGCGTCGGCAAGGCGTTCTCGGCGGGCGGCGACATGGTGATGTTCGGCCGTCTGATCGAGGACCCGGCCGCGCGGCAGTTCCAGATCCACGAAGCCCGCACGGTGTTCCTTGAGGTGATCGGGTTCCCGAAGCCGTTGGTATCCGCCGTGAACGGCCCGGCCGTGGGGCTGGGGTGCTCGATCGCGCTCCTCAGCGACTTCCTGGTGATGGGGGAGAGCAGCTACCTGGCCGACCCCCATGTGGCGGTGGGGCTCGTCGCGGGCGATGGCGGCGCGGCGATGCTGCCCCTTTTGATCGGGCTGATGAAGGCCAAGGAGTACGTCCTTCTCGGGGACCGCATCACCGCGGCCGACGCCGAGAAACTCAACCTGGTCACGAGGATCGCCGCCGACGACGCCGTGCTCGACGAGGCGCTGGCACTCGGAGAGAAACTCGCCGCGCTACCGCCGCAGGCATTGCGCGCCACCAAGGTGGCGATGAACATGCATCTTTCGCGCGCCGCCCTGGGCGTGCTGGAGTATGCGTTGGCCGAGGAGTACACGTCGTTCTCCACCCCCGAGTTCCAGGAGCGGGTCGCGGCCTTCCGTAGTCGGTCGAACCGGAAGTAGCAGCGGCACAAGCTATTCGAGGAGGTCGACGACGGTCGACAACTCCGCGCCGCTGAGGACGAACTCCTCGGCCTTGTGAAGGTGCCGCTGCCACAGCTCGCCGGCCTTGTCGGCCTCGCCCGCCTTGATGAGCTCCAACAGCATGCGATGCGTCTTCGCTGATCGCCGAAGCGCCTGCTCTGCCCGGCCGTTGTCGGTGGGTTGAAGCGAGCGGTTCGCGGTCTCGACGATGTGGTGCAGCATCGAGCTGACGATCTGCAACGTCTTGTTCCCTGACAGCCGGGCGATGGCCGCATGAAAGTCGGTCAAGGTATCGATGGCCGCCGCCCCGGGCGCCAGCGAGGTCTCCCGCTCGATGATCGCCTCGAGCTCGGCGACGACTTCCGGCTCGCGGTCCTTGGCGAGCTGCACGACCATCGGCGCCTCGAGGGCGACGCGCGCGTCGTAGACGTCCTTGAGCGTGACGCCCTCGTACTCGAGGATCAGGCCCGCGTACCGCGCCAGCGTCTCCCGCCGCGGCCTTGTGACCCGAGCACCGCCGCGGACACCACGCTGGATAGCGATCAGCGACTCCGACTCGAGGACGCGAAACGCCTCTCGCAGCGTGGGTCTGGATACGCCGAAGCGCTCCATCAGCTCCGATTCCGGCGGCAGCATCGTGCCCTCGGCGAGCTCGCCCCGAATGAACATCTTGCGAAGGATGGTGGCCACCCGGTCGGCCATCTTCGGCTCGCGAAGACTGGTGACTTCCAAGGCGCACCCCCTTGTTGTCGTGGTGGTCAGTAACCCATCGCCCGGCCGACAAGATCCTTCATGATCTCAGTCGTGCCCGCGTACAGCCGCTGGACGCGGGAATCCCGCCATAGTCGCGCGATCTCGTACTCGTTGATGTAGCCGTAGCCGCCGTGCAATTGCAGGCAGCGGTCGACGATTTCCCACTGCACCTCCGAGGTCCACCATTTCAGACCGGCGGCGTCTTCGTCGCTCAGCGTGCCGTCGTTCACCGCCAGCACGCACTGGTCCAGATAGCACTGCGCCGCATCCAATTTCGTCTACATCTCGGCAAGGAAATGACGGTTCACCTGGAACGTGCCGATCGGCTGCCCGAACGCCGTACGCTCCGACGCGTACGCCTTGGTCAGATCGAGCGCTCTGCGGGCCGCCGGCAACGCATAGCACGCGACCCCGACCCGCTCGCTGGGGAGGTTCGATACCAGGTGATAGAAGCCCCGGTTCAGCTCGCCCACAAGATTCTGCTTGGGCACCCGCACGTCCTCGAAGAACAGCTCCGCGGTGTCGGCGGAGTACTGGCCGATCTTGTCGAGCTTGCGGCCCCGGGTGAACCCCTCCATCCCGTCCTCGATCATCAGCAGGCTGATGCCCTTGTGCCGCGCCGACGGGTCCGTCTTGACGGCGGTCAATACCAACTTGGACTGAAGCCCGTTGCTGATGAAAGTTTTCTGCCCGTTGACGATCCAGTGGTCACCGTCCTCGCGCGCCGTCGTCTTGATGCCCGCCAGATCCGATCCGGCGGCGGGTTCGGACATCGCAATCGAGCCGATGTACTCGCCCGAGATGAACTTCGGCAGCCAGCGTTCCTTCTGCTCCTCGGTGGTGAGTCGGTCCAGATACGGCACCAGGATGTCGTTCTGCACCCCGAGACCGATACCGACCGATCCGGTCATGAACATCTCCTCGGAGATGATCTGGTTGAAGCGGAAGTCCTTGACGCCCAGCCCGCCGTACTTCGGGTCGAACTCCCAGCCGATCAGTCCGTGTTCGCCGGCGGCCAACCAGGCTTCGCGGCTTACTTTGCCGTCGCGCTCCCAGTCGTCGACGTAGGGCACGCACTCGCGTTCGAAGAACCGACGTACCGTCGTCCGAAAATCGTTGTGAACGTCCTCGAAGATGTTGCGGCGCATGAACTTCCTTCGATCCGGGCTAGGTCCAGGAGATGAGGTTGGGCAGGGCCCGGTCGCCCGCGTCGACGTCGAACAGGTACTCGGCCATCTCGGTTTCCAGGCGGTCGTGATCACCGCACAGCGCATCGAGCTGGAATCCCCGCGATACGTAGCGGTGCAGTCGGTGCTCGGCCGTCAGGCCGATCGCGCCACAGACCTGCAGCGCAACGTCCGCCACGGCGCGGTGCGCCCGCCCGGCGGCCGCCTTGGCGGCGAGTGCGGACAGCTGACCGCCGAACCGCCACGACTGGTCGAGAAGTGCCCGGGCCCCGGCGATCTGAGCGGCAGCCTCAGCGAGCGCGTGGCGGGGGGACTGCAGCGATCCGATCGAGACACCGAATTGCGTACGGGCGCTTACCTGCTCGGTCGCGACGTCGAGTGCGCTCGACGCCAGGGACAGTAGTTCGGTGCCGAGCGCTCGTTGGGCGGCCGCGACGGCGCGGCGCCACTGGGCGGTCGCCTCGGTGAGGGTGATGTCCAGCGGACCCTGCACCCTGGTCCAGTGCACCGAAGGGTCGAAGGTGTCGATCCGCTCTGAGTGGAGCAGGTCGGCATCGACCACGCCGATCGAGACCGTGTCCCGCTCGCCGGAGACCGGCACGATCAGCCGCCCGGTGGGTGGCCCCAGCACCATCCCGACGATGCGGCTTTCGCCGGACGCCGGTGCGGATCCACTCGACGGCTCGGGTAGCACCAGTCCGTCCACGGCACCGTCGACGAGGCCGGCGAGCTCGGCGAGCATCACGCGGGCAAGGCAATTCGTCGTGGCCAGCGAACCGCCCTGCGCGTCGAAGAGCAGAGCGCAGGCGGCTATTGGATACTCGGCTTCGATCTCATGCCAGCCGAGCGGCTGCAACTCTGGCTCGATCGCGACGTGGGCACGTCGCTGTGCGATGTCCTCGAAGATTCGTGACACGGCTTCAGAGATCATCGTCCACGATTCGTCGAGCGCTTCGTCCTCCGCGTGAATGGGGGTTCTCATCGCTTTTCCTTCGGCAGCCCGAGCAAATGGTCGGCGATGATGCCGCGCTGAACCTCTGCGGTGCCGCCCATGATGGTGGCCGCGCGCGAGTACCACCACTCGGCCCGCGCGGTGTCGAGTTCATTCGATTTCGGCCCCGACGGCCCCGCCATCATCCAGCTGCGTCGGGCGTCGAGGATCAGGTCGTTGGCGGCTTTCTCGGCCTTGCCGAACAACAGCTTGTCCACGCTGCTGCCGGGCCCGATGACCTCACCCCGCGCGAGCCGCCGAACGGTGGTGGCGGTGCGGGCTTGGGCGGCCGCGATATCGATGTACACCCGCGCGAAGCGCTTGCGCGCGTCGTCGGACGCGCCGTGGGCCACCATGTGGGCGCGCAGCCGGCCGAGCTCCGGCAGCACCTTGTTGAGTACCGCGTAGCCGTACATCCCGCGTTCGAACTGCATCAAGAACATCGTCAGCGCCCAACCGCCTCCGACCTCACCGAGCAGCCGCTCCCGCGGCACCCGAACGTCGTCCAAGAAAACCTCGGCGACTTCCCGTCGTCCGCTCGCAAGCGCGATGGGTCGCACGGTCACCCCCACCGCGTCGGTGTCGACGAACAGCATCGTCAGACCGCGGTGGCGCGACTCCGGTTCGCCGGTGCGGACCAGCAGGAAGAGGCGTTTGGCCGTGGCTCCCTGGCTGGTCCAGATCTTCTGACCGTTGACCACGAATCCGCCGGAGCCGTCGTCGACCGCTCTGGTACGCAACGACGCCAGGTCGCTACCCGACTCCGGTTCGGAGAAACCCTGTCCCCACCACTCGTTGCCCGCCAGGTAGTCCGGCAGGTGACGCTCCGCCAGTTGCGGCGCGTACTTCAGCAAGGCCGGCCCCATGACTTCCAGCGACCACTGCTGGGCGGGAATGGGAATCAACGCGAATCCCAGTTCCTCGTAGTACACCGCGCGATGGATTGCGTCGCCCCCTAAGCCACCCATAGCCGGGGGCCAACCCCAGCGGTTCCAGCCGTCTTCGAAAAGGCGTGCCATCACCGCGCTGTCGTGCGCCATCTGATCTTCGGTGTTGTCGAACACCGCGGTCCGCCAGCGGGCCGCCTCGGGTGACTCGCGCAGATAGTTCCGGAAGTCCAGCCGGAACTTGGCGACATCGGCCGCATAGTCGGTGGCAATGCCACCGGGCGCGGACTGCGTCGGATGTGACATCGGGGTCCTTACGTTCAAGGCAATCGGGACGATGATGCAATCAGATAAATAGTTATCTAATTGTACTATATGTACTCTACTGCTACGCCGTGGGCAATGGACCCGCGAGCCCTCTCGGCGCAACGCCGAAGAGCCACGACATCGCCTGCCCCAACTCGGCGAAGTCCAGCGAGGTCCCGTCCTTGGCGTGGTAGCGGCCGGGCGCTTCGGCGAAGCCGTCGATGCGGCTCAGTGTGTGCCCGTTGACCCGGAGGATCTGACCCGTCAGCCAGGACGACTCGGCCGACTGCAGCCACGCCACCACCGCCGAACTGCGCGCCGGATCGAGTGCGGGATCCTCAGCCCGGGGTCCCGCGAAGAAATCCGCGCTGATTCGCGTCACCGCCAGTGGCGAGATGGCGTTCGCCGCGACCCCGTAACGCCTCATCTCCAGGGCGGTCACGACGGTGAGATTGGCGATCGCGGCCTTGGCCGCACCGTAGGCGGCCTGCCCGACGTTGCCCCACAACCCGGCGCCGGAGACGGTGTTGACCACATGCGCGTCAATCGGCTGACCCGACTTCGCCGCTGACCGCCAATATGCGCACGCGTGCCGTGTGACGGCGAACGTTCCCTTCAGGTGTACCGAGACCACCGCGTCCCAGTCCGCTTCGTCGGCCCCGGCGATCATGCCGTCGCGAACGATGCCCGCGTTGTTCACGACTCCGGTGATCGTCCCGAAGGTGTCCACCGCAGCGCTGACCATGTCTGCGGCGTCCTCCCAGGACGTCACCGACCCCAGATGGGCCACGGCTCGGCCACCGAGTTGGCAGATCTCCTGCGCCACCTCTTCCGCCGGGCGCGTGCCGCTCCCACTCGCCGTTCCGTCGCGGTCGACGCCGGGGTCGTTCACGACGACCGCCGCGCCCTGGGCGGCCAGTTCCAGGCAGTGCGCCCGTCCGATGCCCCGGCCGCCGCCGGTGACGAGTACCACCTTGTCGTCGAGCTGACCCATATCGAATGATCTCCTTACCGGTCGAAGAGGTTGGTGATGAGCGCCTCGCGCTGAGACCAACTGGCGCAACGTAAATCGGCGCTGCCGTGTTCGGTCACGATGACGTCCACGTCGTGGGCGACGGTCGACGCGGGGCGGCTGAGCCGGTCGACGAGTGGCGAGCGTCCGTTGACCAAGCTGGGGACCGCGATGATGGACAGACCCCCCCGGTTGATGTGACCGGCCATGCAATAGTCCGGGTGGCCGCCGATGCCGCCTACCACCTTCTCGCCGCGGCCTTCGACGTTCACCTGGCCGAACCGGTCGATCTCGATGGCGGTGTTCACCGCGATAAACGGCTCGCTGGTCGCGAGTCGGGTCATGTCGTGGGTGACTTCGATTCCGTGCAGAACGTCGCGGCCGTCGGCCCAGTCGTAGAGCTCGTCGCCGCCGAACAGGTAGGTAGCGCTGGCCGCGCTGAGCAGCCCACGCCGGTCGAGATCCACCACGCCGTCGGTGATCATGCCGGTGTCGACGCGAAGCGGCACCGCGGCCCGGCGCAGCAGGGCGACACCGAGTTGACCCGGGCCGTACTGGACCCGCGCGCCTGCCGGGACCCAGCGCAGGACTTCGTCCGCGAGCGCCTCGTGTACGGGTTCGGGGTCCTTGGCGGGTTGTCGGAGCGGTTGCGCTGCGGCGTGTCCCGCAAGGAGCACCGCGGCCGAATGGATCGGCTCGGCCGACGCAACCGGCGCGGAGTCGTCGACGATGCCGAGCGTCGTCGTGCCGGCATCCACGACGGCGCGCTGCCAGGACACCTCGGTGGTGAAGTGCAGACGACCGTCGCGGCGGGCAAGCCGGGTGACGAGCAGGTCGGGGCGCAGGCACTCGCCCAGCAGGGCGGCGATGCCCGTCAGCCGAGTGGGCAGGAAGCGCGCGGTCGGCTGGTTGAGCAGGTCGCGCAGCCCCCAACCGGGCATCAGCGCCACCACCTCGTCGAAGGCGGCGGCGTCGAGGCCTTGAGGGGGAGCGGGCAGCCACCCGAGCACCAATCGCACGCCGCCGACCTCGCGCGCGGCGGCGGCGAGCGTCTCGCCCACGGTCGTGCCGTCGTCCACCACGGACGGGCTGCCCACGCCGTCGCCGAGGGCGATCGTCATTCCCGGCCGCAGGCGGCGCCGAAGTGCCGCGGCGAGGGAGGTTTCGGTGAAAGTGTTTGTCACCGTGGGTCTTTCGGCAGTTTCAGCACGCGCTCGCCCAGGATGTTGCGCTGGATCTCGCTAGTACCGCCGAGGATCGTTTGCGCCCGCCCGACCAGCATCTGCTGCACCAACTCATCGGTGCCGGGATCGACGCAGGCATCGGTCCCGAGCACCTCGGTGGCCAGATCGCCGAGGTCGCGATCGGTCTCCGAGGTCATCAGCTTGAGTACCGAGAACGCCGCCGATGTGGTGTCGCCGTCGGCCACGGCGCGCTGACAGGTGAAGCGCAGCAACCACATTCGAGCCCAAAGCCTAGTCAAGGCCCGCTCCAGCGTTTCGTCCAGCGCACCGCGGTGACGGGCCTCCTCGGTCATCCGGGCGTGACGCTGGAACATCCCGACGGCCTGCGACCCCAGGGTCAGCCGTTCACGCCCGAGCGTGAGCATGGCGATCTTCCAGCCCTGACCTTCCTCGCCGATGAGCGAGGACTCCGGCAGGTCGACCGAGTCGAGGAACACCTCGTTGAACTTGCTCTCGCCGTCGATCTGCTTGAGTGGGCGCACCGTCACGCCATCGGCGTCCATCGGGACGATGAACATACTGAGCCCCCGGTGGGCGTCCGGACCGGTCCGGGCCAGAAGGAGACCGAAGACAGCCGATTTGGCGGCCGAGCTCCACACCTTCTGCCCGTCGACACGCCAGCCCGATTCTGTGCGTTGGGCTTTCGTGCGAATCCCCGCCAGGTCCGAACCCGCCCCCGGTTCGGAGAACAGCTGCGTCCAGATGTGTTCGCCCCGCCGGATCGGCTCGAGGTGACGCCGTTTCTGCTCGTCGGATCCGTACGCGATCAGCACGGGCCCGACGAGATCGATCGCGGTGATGCCCAACTGGCGCGGCACCCCGGCCGTGGCGCACTCCTCGGCGAAGATCGCCTGGTGCGCCACGGACGCATCCGCACCGCCGTACTCGCGGGGCCAGTGCAGGCACGCGTAACCGTGGTCGGCAAGGTACCGATGCCAGATGCGGCCCGGCTCGACGTCGTCGGAGGTGGGAGTGGGACCGTAGTTGCGAAGGCCCGCGGGTTTCGGTGCCGCCGTGAGGAACTCGCGGATCTCCGACCGCAGCGCCTGCGTCGCGGCCACAGCGCCGATGCCGCCCGTGTCATCGGGACCGCCAGCGTCCGGGTCGCCGTCCATCGCACGGATGTGGGCCCCCAGAACATCCCAGTGCCGCCCGGGCAGGCCGAAGAGTGCCTCGTCGGACCGCGCGCGACGCACGTACAGGTTTGCGGAGTTCTCCCACGTGAATCCGATTCCACCGTGAATCTGAATGTTCGCGTGCGCGGCCTCGCGAAGTGCCTCGGAGCACACCGCTTTCGCCATGCTCGCCCGCCAACGCGGGTCCGCGGCAGGCGTGTTCTCCTCGAGAGCCAGGAGCGCCGCCTGCGATGCCGAGCGGGCCCACTCGAGGCTCACCAGCATGTCGGCACACCGGTGCTTGACGGCTTGGAATGCGCCGATTGGCCTGCCGAACTGAATGCGGGTGCGCGCGTATTCCGTCGACAACTCGAGGAGGCGCTCGCAGGCCCCCACCTGTTCGGCGGCCAGCACCGCGAGCGCGCGCATCACGTTGCGCTCGACGATGCCCTCGACGCCAGCGGAGGCGATGCGCACGGCGGGTGCGTTCATGCACACGACCGTCGCCAACGGACGGGTGCCATCCAGTGGCCGTTCGGCGGTGATCGCCGTGTCGGCCGGGTCGACGACGAGAAGTGCCAGCCCGTCGACGGTGGTGGCCGCGATCACGAGATCGTCTGCGCTCGCGCCCCCGAGGACGTGACGGGCGGTTCCAGTGGCACGCCAGTCCTCCCCATCCCGGTGCGCGGCGAATGGAACGGTAGCGGGTGCCCACTTTCCGCCGTCGGCGGTGAGGATCGCCGCCGCCGTGCGTGCGCCATCGCCGAGATCGGACAACCGCTGCGCCGCAAGGGATCTCACGTCATGCACGTCGGCAAGCAGTCCGGTGGCCAGAACCGCGGACGACAGGAACGGAACGGGTGCCAGGGCGCGACCGAGTTCGTGGGCGACGACGCCGAGTGCGGCGGTGCCATAGCCCGCACCCCCGAGGTGTTCCGGGACCGCGATCGCGGCCACCCCGACCTGACGGCACAACACCGACCAGAGCTCCTCGTCGTAGCCGTCCGCGTTTTCGTAGGCCGTGGCGAGCACCTGCTCCGGCTGCGCGTACTTATTGCAGACTGCGCGAACGGCGTCGGCGAGTTCTTCGGCCTCGGCGGTCGACATGTTGGTCATCGGCTGGGTGGGGTCCTTCCGGCGGCTCAAAAGTGTAATTATATACCGATTTGTGCCCGAGCGATCAGCTCACCTCGATCACCATGGCCGCACCCATGCCGCCCCCGGCGCACATCGACAGCACGCCGATGCCGCCGCCGCGCCGGCGCAGTTCGTAGATCGCCGACGTGACCATCCGGGCCCCCGTCGCGGCGATGGGATGCCCCAGGCTGATCCCGGAGCCGTAGACGTTGACGATCTCCTCGTCCAGCCCGAGTTCCCTGGTGCATGCGACGGCTTGCGCGGCGAATGCCTCGTTGATCTCGAAGAGCGCGACGTCGTCGGTCGCCAACCCGGCGAGGTCCAACGCCTTCGGGATCGCGTAGATCGGGCCACTGCCGGTGCGGTTGGGCTGCACGCCGACGGCGCTCCACGACAGCACGCGCGCGAGCACGTCTGCTGTCGTGTCGGGCCGCGTCAACGCCACCACGGCGGCGGCGTCGTTGAGGCCGGACGAGTTTCCCGCCGTCACCGAGAAGCCGTCGATTTCAGGATGCAGCACTTTCAGTCCGCTGAGGATCTCCATGCTGGACTCGCGACGGGGGTGCTCGTCGGTATCGAAGGCGATGGTCGAACCGTCGGGCCGAGGGACGGTCACGGGCACGATCTCCTCGGCGAAAGACCCGCCGTCGATGGCCTTGACGGCGCGCTGATGGCTACGCAGGGCCCATTCGTCCTGGTCGGTCCGCGATATCCCGTACTGCACGGCGCAGTTGTGCGCGACGGTGATCGACATGTCGACCGCGGGCGCGTCGGGTGTCGGTGGATGCGACAGCGACATCCACGGATCGTCGTAGTCGGAGGGCTCCTTGCCCGAGGTGAAGGGCTTGCGCTTGCGCGCCATCGGTGAGGTCGAGTGGGACTCGGTCCCTCCGGCAAGCAGATGGGTATTCATGCCCGCGGCGATCTGTCCGGCGGCCACCGCGATGGCGGTCAGGCTCGACGCGCATTGGCGGTTGACGGCCATCCCCGCCGCGCCGATGAGCCCGAGGTCCACCGCCACGTAGCGCGCGATGTCGCCGCCACCCTGCAGCACCTCGGCGAGCACCAGATCCTCGAACTCCGATGGCTCCAGACCGGACCGCTCGATCGCGGCGGAAACGACGGGCTTGGCGAGCTCGCGGGCGTCGACGTCGACGAGCGTTCCCCGGCGCGCGGTCCCGATTGGTGTACGTGCTGCGGCCACGATGGCGGCTTTGGGTGTCGTCGCTGTCATAGTCGTCCTTCGGTGAAGCGGGAGTGCCCCGGCAGTGATTTCGGTGAGCCTATACCGTTAAATAGATAACCTGATAGCGTGCTGGTGAAAGTGAGGTTGTTGTGAAGGTCATTACGTCCATCGACGAAGCGGTCGGATTAGTTGGGGCGGAGCTTGGGGTAAGCGACTGGCTGGTGGTCGACCAGGACCGGATCGACGACTTCGGAACAACGACGCTCGACCGGCAATGGATACACGTCGATGTGGAAAAGGCCGAGAAGGAGAGCCCGTATGGCGCCACCATCGCCCACGGCTTCCTGACACTGTCGCTCATACCCGGCATGAGCAAGGCCAACTACCGAGTGGAGAAGGCCAGGATGGGCATCAACTACGGCCTGAACAAGGTGCGCTTTCTGTCTCCGGTCAAGGCGGGAAGCCGAATTCGGCTGCGCTCGGCGCTCGTCGACGCCGCGAAGGTGGACGAGTCGACCGTGAACCTCACGGTGCGCCACACAGTCGAGATCGATGGCGTCGACAAGCCCGCGGCGGTGGCCGATCTCATTGCGCGTTACGTGTTCTAGCGAGGCCCCATGAGCATCTCGTTGCTGTTGGAGACGGCCCAGGGTGGTGGGCTCGCCGAAGTGCTCGTCACCAAGCCCGGCAAAGGATCACTGTCCATCGGCACGACACCCATGGTGATCATGGAAGCCAAGCCACTTCCGGCCAGCGACTGAGCCGCCCGTGGAGCACAGCGGCAGTGACGCGGGCGAGCTGACGCTCGGCGACATCGTCATCGACAACGCCGCGCGCCACCCCGACGTGCCCGCCTACCGGCACCAAGAACGCGTGCTCACCCACTGCGAACTCCGCGAACGGGCAGAGCGTCTGGTGTCGGCGCTGATGGCCGCGGGGGTGGCGCGGCAGGATCGCGTCGCCGTATACAGCCGCAACGCAATCGAATTCGGCGAGATCATCGCCGCGACGCAGTTGAGCGGAATCATCCTCGCGACGATCAACTTCCGATCGTCTCCGGCTGAGGTGCGGGATGCCCTCGAACTTGTCCGGCCCGCCGTGGTGTTTGTTGCGCCCGAGTTCGCCGGCGTGCTCGACGAGTTGTCCGCCCACTTGACGTGGTCGCCGTCGATCGTCCGCTTCGGCGGTCGACGGAACGGCCTGGTCGACTATGAGGAGTTCCTCGGTTCGGGACACGACCGGCAACCGAACTACCGCGCCCGCGCGGACGACATCGCCTGCCTCTTGTTCACCAGCGGCACCACGGGACCGTCCAAGTGCTGCATGCTGGGCCAGCGCGAGCTCCGCCGGGTGTTCTATGCGATGAACGCCGAGATGGCGACGGGCTCGTGCGATCGCGGTCTGATCAACATGCCGATGTTCCACGTCGGTGCCATGGGCATCATCGGCGGGCTGCACGCACGGGGCGGAACGGTGGTGCTGCAGGAGCGGTTCGACGTCCCCGAGGCACTTCGACTGATCGCGGCCGAGCGGATTGGTGTGCTGCACCTCGCGCCCGTCATGCTGCAGGCACTGCTCGACGTGCTTCCGGATGCCAGCCGGGCGCTGGAATCCGTCCGCACCGTGGTCTATGCGGCGGCGCCGATGGACGGCGCGACGCTGGCGCGAGCGATGGCGGTGATGCCTCAGGCGGGATTCCTGAATCTCTACGGCCAGACCGAGGCCATCGCGTCCGGATTGCCGCGCGAGCTGCACGACCCCGCAGCGGCCGACGACCGGCTGCGCTCTGTCGGCTATCCGTTCCCGGGTGTGCGGGTACGGATCGTCGGCGACGATGGTCGAGACGTGGCCCCCGGTTCGCCCGGCGAAATCGTGGTCCGGTCGGACATGTTGTTCCGCGGCTATTGGGACGACGCGGCCGCGACGCTGGCGACCCTGCGGGATGGCTGGTGTCACACCGGCGACATAGGCAGATTCGATGAGACCGGGCTGCTCTACCTCGTCGACCGCAAGAAAGACGTGATCATCACCGGTGGCGAGAACGTGTACTCGCCTGAGGTGGAGAATGTGATCGGCGCGCTGCCCGAAGTCGCCGGGTGCGCCGTGGTGGGCGTACCGGATCCCCGTTGGGGTGAGGCGGTCTGGGCCGACGCTGGAACGGCTTCAGGAGGCGGTTCGGCTGCGCCTCGCCGGCTATAAGGTGCCACGGCGCCTGGTCATCGCCACGGAACTACCCGTACTCGCCAGCGGAAAGGTCGACAAGAAGCGGTTGCGGGCAGAGCTCGCGGCCGACGGCGGTCAGACACATTGACCGCGGCCGCGAGACGACCCGTGCGGAAGGACTGTTCGCGCCATTCACCCCGACGGCGCTGTCCGCAATTTTCGACGATCGCCTTCGCGAGGTCGACGCGGTATGCTCGCGACTATTCAGGTTAACTAGTTAGATGTATCGAGACGAAGACTCGGCAGCCAAGAGGGGGCCACGATCATGAAAGTTCGACTCGAACAAGCCAAGTGCGTAGGCCACGCCCAGTGCTATGCGGTCGATCCTGATCTCTTTCCCATCGACGACTCCGGCTACTCGATTCTGAAAGACCACGTCGTCGAGCCCGGTGACGAGGCGGCCGTGCGCAATGGCGCGGCCGCGTGCCCGGAGATGGCAATCATCATCGAAGAGGGTTGAGGAGCCGCATGACGATCGAGGACCGGCTGCGCCGGATCGAGGACACCCTTGAGATCCAGCAGCTGCCCATCCGCTACGCCATGGCCGTCGATGATCGCGACATCGATGCCTGGGTGGAACTGTTCGTTCCCGACGTGCGGGTGGGGCGCGATCGCTACGGTCGGGACGCGCTTCGCGATGCGCTGGTGCCGCTCGTGCGCAAGTTCTATCGATCGATGCACCAAATCGTCGGACATCGCGTCGAAATCGTCGACGACACGCATGCGGTCGGCAACGTCTACTGCCGCGCCGAGCACGAGGTCGGGGAGCGCTGGATCGTCATGGCGATCCGGTACGACGACGAGTACCAGCGCGTCGACGGGCGGTGGTTCTTTACTCGCCGGTGCGAACAGCACTGGTACGCAGCGGATCACGTGGAGCATCCCCAAGCGGTCGACTTCCAGGGGTGGTCACCTGCTGGCGGGCCGACTCTGCCCCAGGCATCATCGTGGACCGACTTCTGGGCCGGTGTTGACACCAGAGCGCTCACCTCTAAGCCCGTCTCGCCTGGAGTGAACGCGAAGTGACGGGGCCACTGGACGGCAAAGTCGCCGTCTCCGCGAATGCCGCCTCGGGATCGGCAATTGACGTCGGCGTGTACTTCGACCTGCGCAACCCGGCACAGTGGGCGCAGGACCCCTCGAGGCTCTACGGTTTCACCCTCGAGATGTGTGAAGAGGCCGAACGCCTGGGCGCCTCGTCGGCGTGGTTCTCCGAGCACCACCTGTTCGACGACGGCTATCTGACCAGCCCGCTGACGATGGCGGCAGCGGCCGCCGCACGGACCCGGCGCATCCGGCTGGGCACCGCGATCCTGATCGCCCCTCTGCACCACCCGGCTGAGATCGCCGAGCAAAGCGTGGTCGTCGACATCCTGTCCGAAGGGCGACTGGATCTCGGTGTGGGTACCGGTTACCGCATTCCGGAGTTCGAACTGTTCGAAGCGTCAATGGCGGCGCGTTACAAGCAGACCGACGACACGGTACGGCGCCTGCGCCGGCTCTGGGGGACGGGCGGGGTTCGTCCGCTACCCGTGCAACAGCCATTGCCGGTCTGGATGGGCTACCAGGGGCCCAACGGGGCGCGGCGGGCAGGCCTGCTGGGCGAGCGGCTACTTTCGGCCGATGGTGCGCTGTGGGAACCGTACGCGAAGGGCCTCGCCGAGGGCGGTCATCCGGCCTCGGCGGGAGTGATGGCAGGCGGGATTCAGGGCTGGGTGTCCGAGGATCCCGAGCGCGACTGGCCGATGGTCTCCAAACACCTTGCCCACCAACTCGACTCCTATCGGAAGCACATGGTCGAGGGAACCGGCGCCCCGACACCCAAGCCGGTCGACGTCGAACGCCTGGTGCGACAGGGCCGCGACGGCCCTCTCAACTACTTCATGTACGGCAGACCCGAGACCGTGGCGGCCCAAATCCGGGAGCACACCGCGGGCGCGCCCGTACAGACCGTGTTCCTGTGGGCCTCGATCGGTGGCATGGCGGAAGCCGACGTCGCGCGCAACGTCCAAACTATCTGCACCCGATTGGCCCCGCTGCTGAACGACGCCGTGGGCGCGAACGCCTAGCTACTTGCCATTCGGCATATAGCTAGTTTATTTACTTTATTCTCGACTCGTGGGAGCAAATGTGAACACCCAGGCATACGGCGTCTGGACGCAGGCTGTCCAGAATCTCATGAGCTATCGGTATCTCGGGTGCCGGTCGGTTCTCGGTGAGGGCTACGACGCGCTCGGTCGGATGGCCGTTCGCAGCGATCTTCGGCATGGCGAAGGCCTGCTGGCGGCACCCCTCGCGATCGCCATGCTCGACACGGCCGGCATCGCGGTGGACCAGCACTGGCAACTGGCACTCACTCACGTCGGCATCCAGTTGTGTGGACCTGTGGCCGAAGACGTGAGCGCGGTGGCAGTGCACGGATCGATGACACGGACGGCGCGCAGCCAGATCTTCACCGAGGCGCGGATCACCGCGGAGGACGACCCGCATCGGCTCCTCGGCCTCGGAACCGCCGACTGGACGGTGATCTCCCCAACGGGAACGGGATTCGAATACGTCGATCCCGGCCCCGGGGTACCCGACACCGGCAACCTCCCGCCGCTCGCCAGCGCCTACGGTGCCCGGCTAAAGGCCGATGGACGGGTTGTCATCGAGGAGCTCACGCCCGAGCTCGGCGGCGTGCTGCTGCACCACGGACCCATCATCGTCGCGCTCGAGGCCGCTGCGCTTCACGCGGCGGGGCGGGTGCGACAGGTGCAGAGCCTCGACGTGCGCATCGTGAAGGCGGGCCGGACCGGTCCGTTCGTGGCCGCCGCGTCGGTCGAGTCGGACCTGGCCGGCTCCGTCCTCGTCAGCGCGCGGATGCACCAGGACAACGACGACACCAACGTCGTCGCCACGGCACTCCTGCGGGCCGCCGTATGATCATCGGTCAGCCCGACCCCCAGCAGGTCGCGGACATCATCGCGATCAACCACCTCGCGGCGTCCTACTCGGAGGCGATGTGCCGCTTCGCCGTCGACGAGGCCGTCGAAACGTACGCCGAAAACGGTGTGCTGTCGACGCCCACCACCGACGATGCGGTCGGGCGCACGGCCATCGCCGAAACGATCGGGCGCACCGTCTCCGGGTTGGACTTCGTGTTCCAGACCCTGCACCAGGGCCTCGTCGAGGTCGACGGCGACACCGCGAGGACCCACTTCACCATCACGGAGTGGGCGCGACGGGCGGCGGACGGCCGCGGCATCTTGTTTCTCGGCGTCTACCGCGACGACGTAATTCGCACCGCCGCCGGCTGGCGATTCGCCCGACGCCGGCTGCTACCCCGCATGATGGGCCGCCCCGAATTCCTGACCGGCCGGCTACACGACATCACGCTCTGACGAAAGGCTCACGGCACCAATGGGATTACTCGGCGGCAAGGTGGCGTTCATCACCGGCGCTGCGCGCGGGCAGGGGCGCAGCCACGCTCTGCGACTCGCCCAGGAGGGCGCGGCGATCATCGCCGTCGACATCGTCGATCGGGTGTCACCGCACGAGGGATATCCGCCAGCGACCGCCGCAGACCTCGAGGAGACGATCAAGCTCGTCGAGAAGAACGGCGGGCGCATCGTCGCCGGGACCGCTGACGTCCGCGACTCGCAGGCGCTCGAGCAGGTGTTGGGACAGGGCGTAGCAGAATTCGGTGGGCGGCTGGACGTGGTGGTCGCGAACGCGGGAATCGTGAGTTGGGGCCGCTTCTGGGAGATGTCGGACGACCAGTGGAATTCCCTGATCGACGTGAATCTCACGGGCGTGTGGCGCACCTTGAAGGCGGCGGTTCCGCATATGCTGGGCGCGGGCAATGGCGGTTCGATCATCACCATCAGTTCAGTGTCTGGCTTGAAATCCCTTCCGGGACAAGCGCACTACAGCGCGGCCAAACATGGAGTCGTGGGGTTGACGAAGTCCGCTGCGATCGAGTTGGGCGAGTACGGCATCCGCGTCAACTCCATCCATCCCTGGGGCGTCTCCACCGTGATGGCGACTGAGGACGCTCGAATGGTCGAGATGTTGTCGGCGCACCCCAATTACGGGATCTCCTTCGCCAGCCTCATGCCCGGCCTTCCCTTGGCCGAACCGCACGACATCTCTGACGCGGTTGTCTTTCTGGCGTCCGAACTCTCCCGCGCGGTCACCGGAACTCAGCTCACCGTGGACATGGGCGCGACGAAGGTGTGATCCAAGCCCGCTCGTGGTCGGGCCGTCGGTGGCTGCTTCGGTCTGAGCGGCAGAGTCGGGTTCGTTCACCCGATGTGGAGCCCGGTCAGACGATGTCGCCGGCCAGATCCAGCACGACGGCGGAGAGGTTCTTGCCCCAGCGGTCCAGGGCGTAACCCGTTGCGGGATATCCGTTGGTCAGAAAGGCAAAACTAAGGCCGGTGGTGGGGTCGCAGAATGACTGCTGCAGCGGCGCGCCGCCGTGGCCGAACGTGGCCGGTGATCCGGTGGCGGGCATCCACCCGTTCTGCCACGACTCACCGCGGACCGTGACGAACAGCCCGATGGACACCGGATAGTCGGTTCCCCCGTGTTCGATTGGACCGTGCACTGGTTCGGTGACATGTACGCGGCAACCTTCGGCGACGGCCGCTCGCGTCCACACGTCGGAGTGCAGCATGCCTTGATAGTGCATCGCGACATCCGCCGCGGTGGCGACCAGGCTGTGCGATGGCTCGCCCCTGGCCAGCACATCGGCGGGGTCGAGGTACCACGGACCCCAGGGGTCCAGTTCCTCAGAGGGATCACCGAGCAGAACCATGGGCGCCACGTCGCCCTGATCTTCGATCGGCACGGCGAGCTGCGCCGTCAGTCCGAGCGGCTCGACGATGTGCTTGGCCAGATACTCCGGCAAAGGCAGCCCGGTTAGCGACTCGATCACCTCCCAGATCACCCAGCCCGACGACGTCAGCGCGAACTGCAGGTGTCCGCGGGTTTCGGGATCGGGCTGCCACCGCGCCATGGCCTCGAGGCGCGATGCCCGCGTGGCCATCCGCTTGGCGCCCAACGGCGCGTAGGCGAGACCTGCCCGGTGAGTTGCGATGTCTTGCAGCGTTATTCCGCCGCAGAAGCCGGGTATCCAAGTCGATACCGGTGTGCCGATGTCGACGCCATATTCGTCGATGACCTTCCAGAGCGCGCCGGCCACGAATGGTCGGCTCGCTGACTGCAGCCGGTAGCGAGTGGTCGGGTCGGCATCGCCGAACGTCTCGAAGGCGACGAGCTCGCCACCGTATCCGACCGCCACTTGCACGCTGGGAAGTCGTCCGTCCGTCACCTCGAGCGCCACCCGCTCGAGCAGCAGCGAGACCTTGGCGGCAGCAGAGGGGGTCTGGCCTATTTTGTCCATCAAAATAATCTAACCATATGCGGCGGATGCGAGGGCGATGCATCGCGCCGAATTGTTTCGAGCGAGCGACCTTTACATATATAGTTCGAAGCCGTGGCTCACGCAATGGCCATACGCGTATAGGAGGCACGTCGGTGGATTACGCCGTGGGCGGCCATCGGGTGTCGCCAGGTGCATTGGCACGCGGCCGGCGGCGTCGCAATCAGTCATACTATTATTCTGTTAGTCGTGACTTCAGACGCCAACGACCCAGTCCTTGTCGAGCAACGCGACCGCATCCTCATCATCACGATCAATCGCCCGCATGCGAAGAACGCGATCGACGCCGCGGTGAGCCATGGTCTCGCTGCGGCGACGGACCGGCTGGACGATGATCCGGCGTTGTCGGTCGGAATTGTCACCGGAGCTGGCGGATCATTCTGTTCCGGTATGGATCTCAAGGCCTTTGCCCGTGGTGAGAACGTCGCGGTAGAAGGCCGGGGTCTCGGCTTCACGGAACGGCCTCCGGTGAAGCCGCTGATCGCCGCTGTCGAAGGTTACGCCCTCGCAGGTGGCACCGAGGTAGCGCTGGCCACCGATCTGATCGTGGCAGCCGAGAATGCCGCTTTTGGAATTCCGGAGGTGAAGCGCGGCCTGGTGGCGGGCGGTGGGGGTTTGATCCGGTTGCCGCAGCGGATACCGTCGGCGATCGCCATGCAGCTGGCGTTGACCGGTGCGAACCTTCCGGCGCCCCGCGCGCACGAGTTGGGCATGGTCAACGTGCTGACCGAACAGGGCGGCGCGCTCGCCGGAGCGATCGCGCTGGCCGAAGAGATCACCGCCAACGGGCCGCTCGCCGTCGCGGCGACCAAGCGCGTGATGATCGAGTCGCGCGAGTGGGCGGCCGACGAGGTGTGGCGCCGCCAATTCGAGATCATCGGCCCGGTTTTCGCGTCTAACGACGCCAAGGAGGGCGCGGTCGCGTTCGCCGAGAAGCGGCCACCTCGATGGACGAACAGCTGACGGTCAGTTCAGGGTCTGCGCTTCGTTAACAGTGCCGGCACCGGGCCCCCGATGTCGCGCGGCGAGCAACGTGTCAGGTGTACTGTCGCCTCCCCGCTCAGTTGGCCAGCCCGCGCGCGATGACTACCCGCTGAATCTGGTTGGTGCCCTCGAAGATCTGTGTGATCTTGGCCTCGCGCATGTAGCGCTCGACCCGGTAGTCGCGGGTGTAGCCGGCGCCGCCGAATACCTGCACGGCGTCCGTCGTCACCTTCATCGCGGCATCGGTGGCGATGAGCTTGGCGACGCTGGCCTGTGCGCCGTACGGCCTGCCGAGGTCGCGCCGGCGCGCAGCATCGAGATACGTGGCGCGGGCGCTGACCACCGAGGCGCTCATGTCGGCGAGGAGGAAACCGAGCCCCTGGTGGTCGATAATCCTGCGGCCGAAGGCCGTTCGTTCTTTGGCGTACCGGGTGGCCTCGTCGAGTGCGGCCTGCGCCAGGCCGACCGCGACTGCGGCGATGCCGAGCCGCCCGGCGTCCAGGGCGCTGAAAGCGATCTGCAGTCCCTGGCCCTCGGCGCCGATGCGACGATCGCCGTCGATGCGGACGTTGTCGTAAAACGCCGATGTCGTGGGTACGGCGTCCAGGCCCATCTTCTTCTCGGGTTTGCCGAAGCTCAGGCCGTCCAGGTCGCTTGGTGCCAGGAAGCAAGAGATGCCCTTCGAACCCTCACCCGTGCGTGCGAACAGCGTGTAGAAGTCCGCTACGCCACCGTGCGTGACGACTTGGAGCCGTTCAGGATATACCCGTCACCGTCGGCCTTCGAGACGCACCGCAGTGCGGCGGCGTCGGAACCGGCCTGCGGCTCGCTCACGCTGTAGGCGCCGATCTTGTTGCTCGACAGCATCTCCGGAAGCCAGCGCTGCTTCTGCTCGTCGGTGCCGAAGGTCAGCAGTGGGTGCGACGACAGGCTGTGCACACTGACGGCGACCGCGACGGCGGCCCAGCGCGCGGCGAGTTCCTCGAGTACCTGAAGGTAGACCTCGAACGGCTGGCCGCCGCCACCCCATTCCTCGGGCTGCGGCAGACTCAGCAGCCCCGCCGCGCCCAATTGTGGGAAGACTGCTCGGGATACGTCTCGTTCTTCTCGTGTTCGTCGACGATCGGGTCCAACACCTTGTCGGCGATCTCACGGGCGAGCGCGATCAGTTCGGCGGCTTCGTCGGTGGGCAACAGCCGGTCGACAGGCATACCAACTCCTCTCTTCGGTCACCTAGGCTGACGAAACGCAATACCCGTATGCGGCCGCTTTCGCCAACGCCCGCAACATCGGTTGCCATCGAGGGGACCTTAACAACCGGGCGTTGAATCCTGCGCCGACGGCCAGCGGAAGTAGTGCGCCTCGCAGTATGGTCTCGTTACATACCAATGCGGTATATTATTGAGCGAACTACAGACCGAGGACGGAGAAATGACATGGCCTTGATACAGGACACCGTCGGACCGCTGCCCTACAAGTTGGTGGACTTCGATCAGCACTCGTACGAGGCCAAGGACTGCTTCACCAGGTTTATGCCCAAGGCGAAGCTGGACACCGCAGTGCGCCTGATCGATACCCCGACGGGTGGTAAGGCGCTGCTCGCGAACGAGCGGATTGTTACGGCGTTCGAGACCGATCCCGACAAGGCGTACGTTCCGGGTTCGCTGGTCGAAATGCTCAAGCAGCGTGCGTCCGGTAATGCCAGTGACGCCGAACGGTTCTTCGAGCCCGTCCAGATCGAGTACCTCGACAAGGATGCGCGGATCAAACAGCTCGCCGAGCAGCAGATCGAGCGGTCGATCATGTATCCGGGCGGCTGGGCGCTCCTGGCCGAGCCCTACCTTGACGGCATCGATCCGCTGTACGACAACTACGAGTCGTTCAACAAGTGGATCGACGAGGACTGGGGCTACAACTACAAGGACACCATTTACGCGCCGGCGCTGAACTCGCTGCGCGACCTCGACCGGGCCGTCGCGGAACTCGATCGGGTGCTCGATGCCGGAGCGCGCTTCATCTACCTGTGCACCGGACCGGCTTACGGCCGTAGTCCCGGTGATCCGTACTTCGATCCGTTCTGGGCCCGCGTCAACGAAGCGAAAGCAGTGATCTGCTATCACATTTCGGAGAATCACTATCAGGAGCACGTCGCTTCGCAGTGGGGTTGGAAGATGGGGCCGCCGTTCCAGTTCTCCGCCTGGCAGTGGCAGAACACGTACGGTGAGCGGCCGATCACCGACACGCTGTCAGCGCTGATCTTCGACAACCTCTTCGGGCGGTTCCCCGACATCCGGGTTCTGGTCAGCGAGTTCGGTGCGTCCTGGGTTCCCCACTTCATCAGCCACATGGACAAGAGCCGCGGCATGGCGCGACTGGGCCCATGGCTCGGCGGGCAACTCACCGAGCGGCCCAGCGAGATCTTCAAGCGCCACGTCAACGTGGTCCCCTACCCCGAGGACGACACGGTCAAGCTCGTCGAGGCGCTTGGCGGAACCGAAGCGCTCGTCATGGGGTCCGACTGGCCGCACGCCGAAGGGCTGCGCGAGCCGGCGGAGATGTACCTCAAGGTCGAGGGTCTCGACGAGAAGCGGCGCAGGGAATTTTTGCGCGACAACGGGCTTGCCCTGCTGAAATAGCCAGGAGCCCGAGTTGGACGTCCACCCGGTATCGGCTCCCGGGCGCCCCCGCGATCCGTCGACGGAGAACCGAGTCTATGCCGCGGCCAAGCAGGAACTGGCCGAGCGCGGATTCGAGGGGTTCAGCATGCGCGGCGTCGCGCGACGTTCGGGAGTCGCCCGCCCGAGCCTGCTGCTGCGGTGGCCCAATCGAGATGCGCTGATCCTCGACACGCTGGAGCGGCTCATCGAGTGGCCTCAACCACGACCGGGCGCCGGCGTGCGAGCCGAGCTCGACGCCATCGTCGCGCACCTGGGCAGGGTCATGGCACCGGAAATGCTGTCCATTCAGCTGCGCCTGATCGCGGACGCACCGCGGCATCCCGAGCTCTACGCCGCATTCCAGGACAAAGTGATCACCAAGGCGGGTAAGCGGCTCGTTAGTCTGCTGCAAAGCGCGGTGCGGGAGGGCCATCTGCCTTCCGATGCAGACGTCCGATGGGCGGCGGATGCGCTCATCGGCGTCATGTACATGCGCACAATCCGGGCTCCCGGCCGGCTACCGCCGTCCCGCGCCGCGCAGCGCGAAATCGTCGACGCGCTGTGGGCGGGTTTGGCGGCGGCACGGGCCTGACGTGCACCACTGAGGCGATGGACCGGGGGTGGCGCGCTGTTCAGAGCAGCCCCGCCTCCCCATCGGTCAACGACTGGGTGTCTAGAGTAGGGCGATGCCGGTGAACGTGAAGGACGACGTGGAACCCGTCGGACGCGCTGCGGACATTATCGCCCGCCAGCTGCGCCGCAGGATCATCCGCGGCGAACTCACCGAGGGGGACGTGCTGCCGAGCGAAGCCGACCTTCTTAACCAATTCGGGGTGTCCAGGCCCACGCTGCGCGAGGCGATCAGGGTCCTCGAATCGGAGTCGCTCGTGGTTGTCAAACGGGGATCGCGCGGCGGTATCGAGGTAAGCGTGCCGCGCGTGGAGAAGGCCGCTCACTACGCCGGATTGCTGCTGGAATACCGGCAGGCGACGACGGCCGACGTCTTCGCGGCGGCCGCGGCCATCGAGGGTCCCTGTGTCGCGATGCTCGCGCGCAAACGGAGCGCCGACGACTTGAAACGCCTGCGCGAAGCGGTGGCCACCGAGCGCGACCTGAGTGCGGACCCGGGACAACTGCTCGAACTGCAGAACGAGTTCCACCGGTTGGTCATCGACATGGCGGGAAATGAGACGCTCGCGGTCCTCAGTGACGTACTACGCCACATCATCGAGCTGGCGACGCAAAGCTACGTCGACGCCGACGGCGGGTCGGGTCCCTCGTCGGCCGCCAGCGCGGCGACGGCCACCCGTACTCACGCCAAGGTCGTCGAACTCATCGCGGATAAGGACGCGGCCGGCGCGGAAGCGCTGTGGCGCAAGCACATCCTGGCGACGAGCACCCGGTTGCGCAGCTCCGGGGTCGCGGGTTCGGTCGTCGACCTCCTCGAATGAGTCACGCTCGCTCCGTTCCAGCGCCGCGCACGACGAAGTCCGCGAGCTCGGTGGTGAGGCGGTCGCCGATTCCGAAAAAATCCTCACCGAGCTGAGCAGCGCCAACGACCAGGGCGATGGCGAGCCGGACGGACAATCGCGGATCCAGGCCGGGCCGGCTGCCAGCCTCGACGTGATAGCGGCCGACGTGATCGGCGAGGATCTCCAACTGCTCGTAAATCAATAACCGCGCGTCCGCGCCGGGTTGCGCGTCATCGCCGCGGGTCTTGGTCGAACTCAACGTGGTGATCAAGTCGAGGTGATTGCGGCACAGCGCGAAGAGTCCGCTGACGTAGCTGTGCGCGATCCGCTCGGGTCCCCGTCGGCGATCGGACATCCAGTCGGTGACGAATTCCTCGACGAAGTCCGCAAACGGCTGCAGGACTGCTTCCTCGAAGATTGCCTGCTTCGAACCGAAATGCCGGAAAAGCATCGACTCCGAGACGCCCGCCTCAACGCTGATCTCGCGTGTGCTCGTCGCGTCGAACCCCTTGCTGTGGAACAGCTTGTGAGCGGCTCCGAGCATGAGACCCCGCACCTCGCTGCTCGACCTGCGCGCGCGCACATCCGACATCTCTGCAGTTCCTTTCCAAGCGAGTGCTACTACCTTGACGGTAAATCATTTAACTATTACAGTGACGGCCGCCACAAGTTTGAGCGAAATTTGCATCGGCTTCCAGGTATCTGTTGGCGAGGAGAGTCAATGACGACTATTGATCCGTTGGGTGTGGTGGCCCACCGAATTCCGGCGGACGTGCTGCGTATCCAGGCCGCCGAGATCGGCGACCGCCCATTCCTCGTCGACGACGGCGGCGAGTTGACCTTCGGCCGCGTCGACGACATCGCCGACCGGCACGCGAGCGGCTATGCCGACCTCGGTGTGGGTAAGGGGGACACCGTGGCGATGTTCATGGAGAACTCCGCCACCCTGGCCGCGACCACATTCGGCATCAACAGGCTCGGCGCGATTTGGTCGCCGGTCTCTACGGAGTACCGGGGTGAATGGCTGCGCGAGCTGCTTACCGCGATCGGATCCCGTGTCCTCATCGTCGATGAGCACCTCTTGCCCGAAGTCGCACGCTGCGGCGAACTGCCTTTCGAACACATCGTCGTAAATGGTGACGGGAGCAAATGGGCGGGGTCAGACGACTTCGCCGGAGCGTCCGTATCCGAACTGAGCGGGTTCGACGAGATGCAGCCGCATAAGTCGCACGTCAAGCTACATCACGGGGAAACCAGCGCCGTGCTGTGGACTTCTGGGACGACAGGGCGGTCCAAGGGTGTGATGCAACCGCACGCCGTGTGGACGCTGTGGTCGCAGCGTCACAACAACGTCTATCGCAACGGGGTTTTCGACGGAGAGACGTTTTACTACTGCATGCCGATGTACAACTCCGGTGCTTGGAGCATCTGCGTGTATCCGGCGTTGATCACCGGTAGCCGCGCGGCGATCGACAAGCGATTCTCCGTGACCGACTTTTGGGACCGCATCCGTCACTTCCGCGCTAACCACACGATGACCCTTGGCACCATGCACGTCTACCTGTTCGGTCAACCCCCCAGGGCCGACGACGCCGAGAACCCGCTGCGCACCCTGATCATGACTCCGGTGATCCCCCAGCTGCTGAGGCCGTTCATGGAACGTTTCGGGATCGAACGCGTCGGAAGCGGGTTCGGCCAGAGCGAGGTCATGGGCGCGACCTTTTACAGTTCCGATCGCGATCTCAAGCCCGGCTCGTCGGGCTACACGGTCGACGACGACCTCGTCGAGACCAGACTGCTCGACGACAACGACGAAGAGGTCGCGGTTGGCGAAGTCGGCGAAATCTGCGTGCGCCCGCGCGTGCCCTATTCGGTGTTCACCGGATACCTTGGCCAGCCCGACGAGACGCTGAAGGCCTTCCGCAACATGTGGCACCACACCGGTGACCTGGCGCGCCGGGACGCCGACGGCGAAATCTTCTTCGTCGACCGCAAGAAGGACTCCCTTCGCCACAAAGGCCGCAACACCTCGACATTCGAAGTCGAGCACATCGCCCGCCAGTTCCCAGGCGTTGCGAATGCCGCGGCGGTGGGCGTGACAGTGCCCGAACTGGAGCATGAAGAAGAACTGATGGTCGTGTTGCTCCGCGAGCCGGGCGCCGAAGTCGATCCATTGGAGTTCTGCAAGTTCATGGACGAGAAAGCTCCCTACTTCTTCGTTCCCCGCTATGTCGAGGTCGTCGACGAGTTGCCAATGACACCGACGAACAAGATCCAGAAGTTCGTGCTGCGGGACAAGGGCGTCGGGCCCAGCACGTGGGATCGGACGGTGTACGCCGGTGGGTGGCAGCCGACAAAGCCGAACGGCAAGAATCGCAACTCGCTGGCCGAGGCGAACAAATGACCACTGTCGCAACGGCGCCGACGGACGCCTTGCCTACTCCCGCATTGCTGATCGGTGATCGACAGATCACCGACGCCAGCGGTGGCACGTTCGAGCACATCTACGCCGCGACGGGCCGGCCGACCGCGCAAGTTCCCCTTGCCGGTACCACAGAGATCGACCAAGCGGTCGCCGCTGCTCGCGCAGCTCTGCCCGTCTGGCGAGCCACCACAGCGGACCAGCGTCGCAAAGCGCTGACGACGATGAGCGATCTGATCGCTTCGGGCATCGACAGGCTGTCGCGCCTGAACACCATCGACAATGGGACCGCTCTCAATATCTCTCGGGCGCAGAACTTTATGGCGGTCGACCTGTTCGCCTACAACGCGGGATGGGCAGACAAAGGTGGCGGGCAGGTGCACGAGACCTGGCCGATCCCGGCCCTGGACTACAGCCTCGACGGGCCCTACGGTGTCGTCGGAATCATCATCCCGTGGAACGGCCCTGTGACAGCAATCGGCCAGACGGTCGCTCCCGCGCTCGCCGCGGGCAACTGTGTGGTCGTCAAACCGCCTGAGCAGGCTCCGTTCTCGGCAATGGAAATGGGCCGGCTCTTTCTCGAAGCGGGTCTCCCCCCGGGGGTGGTCAACATCGTGCCGGGCGGTCCGGATGCCGGTGAAGCACTTGTCCGCCATGCCGGTGTCGACAAAGTTCACTTCACCGGCAGCGGTGCGACCGCTCGCAAGATCATCCACACCGCCGCGGAGACGCTCAAGCCGCTTGGGCTGGAGCTCGGTGGCAAGTCCGCTGTGCTGGTCTTCGACGACGCTGACATCTCCGCCGCTGTTCAAACAGCCTCCGGTGCAATCACTCTCAATCTTGCCGGGCAAGGCTGTATCTGTGGCACTGGGGTCATCGTGCACAGCGGCATCTACGACCGGTTCGTCGATGAACTGGCGACCGCCGTGCAGGCAATCTCGATTGGCGATCCGATGAGTCCCACGACGCTGATGGGTCCGGTTGTCAGCCAGGCCGCGTGCGACCGGATCATCGGCGTGATCGAGGAAGCCACTGCCCACCACTACGGCCGCTTGGTCACTGGGGGTGAGCGCCTCAACGGCGACCTCTCCGACGATTTCTTCATCGCGCCCACCGTTTTCGCCGACGTGGACAACACCTCACTACTGGCCAGCGAGGAGATCTTCGGACCGGTCCAGACGGTGATGCCCTTTGACACCGAAGAGCAGGCACTGGCCCTGGCTAACGACACGAATTACGGCCTCGCCGCCTATGTGCACACAGAGAATCTCAGGCGCGCGCATCGCGTCAGTGCCGCGCTGGAAACCGGGATGGTCTGGGTTAACGGGGTTTCGGGATTCCCTCCTCGGTTCCGTTCGGTGGCGTCAAACAGAGCGGGTTCGGACGCATCGGAGGTCGGCGCGGAATCGAAGAGTTCACCAGGTCAAAGAACGTGTGGATCGCGCAGTGATACGAAAGGACCACAGCGAGATGGGACGAGTACAGGGCAAGGTCGCCTTCATCACCGGCGTCGCGCGCGGTCAAGGACGCTCACACGCGCTGCGTCTGGCAGAGGAGGGCGCTGACATAATCGGCATCGACGCAATGGAGGACGAGCCGTTTGCCCCGTATCGGTTGGCCAGCCAAGACGATATGGACGAGACGATCGCACTGGTCGGGAAGACCGGTCGGCGGATGATCGGAATCAAAGCCGACGTCCGTGATCGTGCGGCCGTGATCGACGCTGTCAACGCCGGCGTCAACGAATTCGGCAGGTTGGACATCGTGTCGGCGAACGCCGGAATCTCGCCGGCGGGCGGTATGACGTGGGAGATCCCACCAGACGAGTGGAACGCCGTTGTCGACATCAATCTCACCGGCGTGTTCAACACGGTCGCGGCGACCGTCCCCGCAGTCATCGCCGGCGGCAATGGAGGCTCGATCATCCTGACGAGTTCAGGCGCCGGCCTGAAGTACGTGCCGAACCTCGTCCATTACAACTCGGCCAAGGCCGCCGTCGTGGCGATCGCCAAGACTTTATCGAACGAGCTTGCCGCTCAGCAGATCAGGGTCAACGTGATCGCGCCCGGCACCGTGAACACGCCGTTGGTCACCGAGAACAAGGCGATGTTCAAGCTGTTCCGCCCGGACCTCGACGAACCAACGATCGACGACGCCGAACCCGTTTTCACGATGATGATGCCGATGGGCAAGCCCTGGGTCGAACCGGTCGACATCTCCAACGCGGTCCTCTATCTGGCGAGTGATGAGGCGCGGTATGTCACTGGCATCGTCCTGCCGGTGGACATGGGCATACTCAACCGGGTTTAGCCGCTAAAGAGTTCACATGGCGGGACTTAAAAACATCGACTATTTAGCGCGGATTTCGCCTTGCTGACCCGCAACACCTCCATTACACTGTAAAAACATCGATTGATCTAACGAATTGGATGTGTCTGATGAGCGTTGACCTGGCGACGGACGAACGGATTGCTGTGCGCTCCTCGCCGGGTGGAACGTTGGGCTCGGTGCTCGCTCAAGAAATCGAGCAGCGCATCCGTGCCGAAGGCTGGGAGCCCGGTCGGTTCGTCGGCTCCGAATCGGATCTGTGTGCAACCTTCGGCGTTGGAACTGCCGCGGTCCGCGAAGCGGCGCGCATCCTGGAGGCGCGCGGGGTGGCGAAAGCGCGTCGAGGCCCCGGGGGAGGCTTGTTTGTCACCCAGCCGGAACGGTCTCTGGTCACGGATGCGGCACGGCGGTACCTGAGTCACGTCGGCGTCGACCGCGAAGAACTCTTCGAAGTATGGATGGCGCTCGAGCAACTCGCGATCACCAAGCTGGCGCGCTCGATCGACCAGGCCGGTGCGAAACGGCTCAGGGACCTGCTGGACAAAGAAGTCGTCGACGGGCCGCGCTCGTGGCAGCACTTTCCCAATATTCACTTGGAGATTGCGCGGTTATCCGGCAACGCGACGCTGGAGTTGTTCATCCGGGTGCTGTCCGAACTCACCCTGCATACCTATGGAACGGAAGATCCGGGACCAGAAGTCGGTTGGCTGCATGCTCGCGACGTCGAGATCGTCGACGCGATCATCGCCGGCGATGCCCCCGTCGCCCAGCTACATCTGCGCCGGTTCATCGCCGCGGTCAAACGGGATGATTTCGGCCCCGCGGTCGAAAGAGAGGAAATGTAAATGGCGAAACCTGCTTTGTCGATGAAGCCGACCGGATGGTTTCAGGTCGCCTGGTCTGCCGAGATCGAACCCGGCCACGTGCATCGGATGAAGTACTTCGGCCAGGAGATGGTCGCCTGGCGGTCCACCGACGGGGCACTGACGGTGATGAGCGCCTACTGCGAGCATCTGGGTGCCCACCTGGGCTATGGCGGGCATGTCGACGAGGATCGCATTGTGTGCCCGTTCCACGGCTGGGAATGGAACGGCCAGGGGCGCAATGTCTGTATCCCGTACCAGGACCGGCCCAACAAGGGACGCCGTATCCCAACCTGGCCGGTGACGGAACGCAATGAGTCCGTGTACATCTGGCACGACCTGCAGGGGCGCGGACCCTACTTCGAGGTGCCGGACGTGTTCGAAATCTACGATGATGGGCGCACCGCAGACGACTACTATCTCGCCTACCCCGAGGGCTGCCTGCATCGCGAGGGACTGGAGCTGCACCCGCAGTACGTGATGGAGAACGGAGTGGACTTCGCGCACTTCAAATTCGTCCATCGCGCGGTGTACGTGCCGGAGTTCACCCGCCAGGAGTATGACGGCGTAATGGCGTTTGCCGACTTCGAAATGCTCTTCGGCGGAACGAAAGACAAGACGGTGCTGACTCCCAACGGCGCGGTGAAGGGTGGGGTGCAGGCGATCAACGCCGGCATCGGAGTGGGATGCGCGAAATTCTGGGGCCCGGACAACATGCGCACCATCGTGACGGTCACCCCGGTTGACGACGAGACGTGTGATATTCGATCGACTGTGTGGTTGGACAAGATTCCCGGTGAGACCGGGCCGCATCAACCGCCCAGTCTGGAGCGCCGTCAGCGCATGGCCAACAACCAGTTCCTTGCGGACCTCAACATCTGGCAACACCAGCGCTACACCGATCCGCCTGCGTTGGCGACCGCGGAGGGCAAGGGGTTCCGGATGATGCGCCGATGGGCGATGCAGTTTTACCCCGAGGGTGAACTGGGCAGCACCAGCACTCCGGAGTTGCAGACCGCGGGCACCGACGCCGGTGACGACGTGCTGGAGAACGAGGCCCGCACGACGACCAGCACCTCCGTCTAGGTTGCCGATGGACGATCATCAGGATGCTCTGCTGGCGGGGGTTCGGGTGGTGGAGTCCGCATCGCTTCTCAACGGCGACACGCTCGGGATGCTGCTTGGCGACCTCGGAGCCGACGTCATCAAAGTGGAAAGCCCGGCCCGGGGTGACTACTTGCGCGATTTCATGGGCCAGATCACCCCGCACAACAGCCCGGCTCACATTCAAGTCAACCGCAATAAGCGCAGCGTCGCCGTCGACGTACGGACGGATGCCGGCCGCGATGTCTTCTGGCGGCTGATCGAGGGTGCCGATGTCTTCGTCGACGGCAACGCAGCGGGCGCGATGGATCGCCTCGGTATTGGCTACGACGCTCAGCGGCAACGAAACCCCAGCCTTGTCTATGTCAGCGTCACAGGTTTCGGGGTGCTGGGACCGTATGGAGCCATCCCGACACACGGGATGTTGATGACGGCGCTGGCGGGCGCGAATCCGGTGGCGCGCGGCGACGACGGCTTCATGTATCCGATCCCGCCGTCCGGACTCGGTGGGACGGAGCTGGGCGGCGAAGCGACGGCAGCCGCCGCGGTGCACGCGGCGCTGCGAGTGGCCGCCGCGTTGTTCGCGCGCGAGAGGACCGGTCGCGGCCACCACATCGATGTCGCCGGTTCGGATGCTGTCATCGCGCAAGCGTTGAATGCGGTGATCTACCAGCTCAACGACGACCGACTCACGGAGCGGGATTCGCTGCCCACCATCGACGGCGGGGTTTGGAAAGGAGCGAAGTACCAGTTCTACGAAACCCGTGACAACCGGATGGTGATCCTGGCGGCCATCGAGGACAAGTTCTGGACCAACTTCTGCACAGCGATCGATCGTCCTGACTTGACCGGCCCCTCGGAGAGCTCCGCGGGAGGAGTTGATTTCGGAGGTGACGAAACGACGCTGCGCGACGAGCTGACGCGCCTGTTCGCCGCACGCGATCAGCGCGAGTGGGTCGATCTTGCTGTGCGGCACCGCTTTCCCCTCGGCCCGGCGCCGACAACTCTTCGTGAGGTGGCGGCCGATCCGCATATCCGCGCTCGGTCGATCCTCGTCGAGGCTGAGCATCCCGATGCCGGGCCGTTCACATATGTGGGGTCCGCGGCTGTCGTCGATGGTCAGCCGTTCCGAGTGCGCAGGCCGGCACCGGCGTTGGGCCAGCACACAACTGAAGTGCTCAGCGAGCTCGGCTACAGCGGCGCTGATGTCGATCAACTGCGTTCGGCCAATGTCATCGGTGTTCAGTGACCCAGCCACCGGCGCTGGTGTTTCTCCACGGCGGCTGTCATAGCAGTGGTTCGTGGGCGCCGACCATCTCAGCCCTCATTGCGCAGCAACCCGGGATAGACGCGTTCGCGGTTGATCTGCCTGGACGCCGTCACATTGATGGCGACCTGGCGTCGCTGAGCCTGGAGGTGGGCACGGCCAGCGTCGTGAACCAGATCGGCGAACGCATCGACGCAAACCGGTCAGTTGTGTTGATTGGTCATTCGCTCGCCGGGGTGATCATCCCGGGCGTAGTCCACCGACTTGGTGAAAAGCGCGTCAAGAGACTGATTTTCGTTGCATGTTGTGTACCGCCAGCAGGCAAGTCGGTAATCGATACGATACCTGTAGTGGTCAGGTTGTTGGCTCGGCCGGTGGTGCGCAAACCGATCATCGACACCGTGCCATTTCTCATCACGCGCTTCATTTTCGGCAACAAGGCCTCGCGTGCTCAACGCGCTCAGATCCGACGAAACTTGTGCCCCGAAAGCACGGCTTTGATCACTAATACTCCGAAGGCATTGTCACTGAACAACATTCCAGCCGGGTGGATCATGCCTACGCACGACCGAGCGTTGCCACCACGACTGCAGCGCACCTTCATGACCCGCCTGGGCGGTCTTGACCAGGTAGTCACCATCGACGCTGGACACGAAGTGCCCATAACGCACCCGGGTGCGCTCGCCGAGGTTATAGGGGCGATGGTCGAGTGAACCTCTCCACCACTGTTGCTGCGAGATGCACTGGTGCGAATATGAAGCGAGGAAGTTTCGATGGCTGACAGTTACGCACCGTTGCGCGGCGTCAAGGTCCTTGACTTGGGCATCCTGGTGCCTGCGGCGCTGACGTCCGGCAAACTGGCCGCGTTGGGCGCCGACGTGGTGAAGGTGGAACAACCCCCAGTGGGTGATCGCATTCGCTTGATCCCGCCGTACGCCGGGGGCGGACGCAGCCCTCAGCATATGGCCCAGAACTGGGGGAAGCGCTCGATCGGATTGGATGTGCGGACCCCCGAAGGTCGAGACGCGCTGCTGGAGCTGATCGCGGTGACCGATGTGGTGGTCGAGAATCAGCTGGCGGGCTTCTGGGCCGAACAGGGTGTGGACTTCGCACAGCTGCGGAAGCAGCGTCCAGCGTTGGTCATCTGCTCGATCACGGGCTTCGGTCAAACGGGACCGTGGGCGAAGTTGCCATCACACGGTCTCAACATGGACGCCCTCGGAGGCACATTGAACGTGGAATGGCAAGACGGACAACCGCATCGCGGCTGGGCCTTAACCAGTTGGGGGAACGAACTCGGCGCTACGGCCGCGGCCATGGCGGTCTGCGCTGCTCTGGTATCGGTGCGCAGCGGTGGGGAGGGGGAGTGGATCGACCTTTCATGCTGGGACGCGCTCGTCGAGTCCCACCGGACGGAGTTGGCGATGACGACCAGAACGAAAAGACCCTTCTCCCTTCATGAAATGCCGTCGCAGGCCTTGTACGACACGTATCTGTCAAACGACGGCCCTCGGGGCTCTCGAACCAAAGTTTTGGCGGCGCTTCTGCGAGGGGGTGGGCCGCCCCGACCTGATCGAGCGGCATGACGGCACCGCGATCGCTTTCGGCGACGAGCAGTACGACCTGCGCGCCGAGTTGGTAGCAGAGTTTGCCAAAGCGTCTGCGGACGAATGGTTGCAACGCTTCCTCGAATGGGACGTGCCCGGCGGCCCCGTCTTTGACGTTCCAGCGATCATGGAGACGGCCCACTACGGCGAGCGCGGCATCGTCACCGGCAGCCCTGGCGAATGGCCCTTGGTGACCGCTTCCGTGCGCTGGCATGCCTCGAATACTCGTGCCGGACAGGGCATGACGCCGCCCCCGGGAGTTCAATGAGCACCGAGATGTCGTGCGTCGTGATTGGCTGGGCGCGGATTCATCGGCCAGCGAAAGTGAGCGATGATGGCACCGCTTTCCGGCCTGCGGGTGGTGGAGGTCACCAACCTGGCCCCGGTCCCCTTCGGCTGCATGATCCTTGCCGACCTCGGTGCGCAAGTTTTGCGGATCGACCGGCCCACACCAGCGAGCAGCGGACCCCAACCCCCGCCAGGGCCTCTCAACCGCGGCAAGTACGCGCTGACATTGAATATCAAGTCAGCCGCCGACCGGGATCGTCTTCTTGCGATCGCCGAGCATGCCGACGTGTTCGTCGAGGGGTTCCGCCCGGGTGTCGCTGAGAAGCTGGGCATTGGGCCGGCTGATGTTCATGCTCGGAACGCCCGCGTCATCTACGGCCGGATGACAGGCTGGGGGCAGCAGGGTCCGCTGGCCCACACGGCCGGACACGACATCAACTACATCGCTGTGGCAGGCGCGTTGGACCTGATCGGCCGACCCGACGAACCACCTGTGGCGCCGGCCAATCTCTTAGGCGACTTCGCCCGCGGTGGAATGCTACTGGCACTGGGCATCTTGGCGGCGCTTCATGAGCGACAGACTTCAGGCCGAGGTCAAGTGGTCGACGCAGCAATGGTGGACGGCGCCGCCCTGTACACCGCATTCATGCACGGAATGCATGCAGCCGGAATGTGGAACGAACCCCGCGGGCACAACATGGTCGACGACGCCGCTCCGTTCTACGACTCCTACGTGTGCGCGGACGGCCGCTACGTCGCAGTCGTGCTGCTTCGAACCGCAGTTCTACCGCGAGCTTCTGGACAAATTGGGCATCGATCCCGATCGGCTGCCGCACCAGATGGATCGATCGGGCTGGCCGCAGATGCGACGTCTGATCGCAGAGAAGCTACTTCAACGCAGCCGTGACGAGTGGGCACAGATCTTCGCCGACTCCGACGCGTGTGTGACGCCGGTGCTCAGTCCGTGGGAGGCGCACGAACATCCGCACAATTCGGCGCGCGGCTCGTTCGTCGAGGTTGCAGGTCTCAAGCAGCCGTCACCGGCGCCTCGGTTCGACCGCACACCGCTGCCCACACCGCAGCCTCCCGTCATCGATGTCCACGCGGTGGAGGAGCTGCTTATGAGTTGGGACGTGCCCAACGCGAGTTTGGGGAACTGATTTTGCGTCTATTCGGCCAGACGCTCGAGCACCATCGCCATCCCCTGGCCGCCACCAACGCACATGGTTTCGACACCGATCTGCGCGTCGTGCCACCGAAGTGAGTTGATTAGCGTGGTAGCGATTCTGGCGCCCGTCATGCCGAACGGGTGACCCACAGCGATAGCACCACCGTTGACGTTCAATATGTCGACGTCGATACCGAGTCGACGCTGGCTCGCGACGACCTGCGCTGCGAAGGCTTCATTGATCTCGAACTGGTCGACGTCGGCGACGCTCATCCCGGCGTGAATCAACGCTTGCATAGTCGATTCGACCGGACCGAGCCCCATCACCTCCGGGGACAGCGCTGTGACACCCGTTGACACGATTCGGGCGAGCGGCGTGATCCCCAGCTGGCCTGCGCGCTCGGCGCTCATCACCACCACCGCCGCCGCACCATCATTGAGCGGACAGGCGTTCCCGGCGGTGACGGTGCCGTCCGGCCGGAACACCGGGGAGAGCCGTGCCAGCCCCTCGAGCGTCGTGTCGGGTCGCGGGCAATCGTCCGCATCGACTACCGTGCCGTCGGCTCGTTCATAGGGTGTGATCTCCCTGGCCCAAAATCCCTTCGCGATAGCGCTTTCCGCGCGCTGTTGAGAGAGCACCGCGTAGTCGTCTTGGTCGAGGCGCCCTACACCGTCGATCTGCGCCACGTTCTCGGCGGTCTGACCCATGGCGATGTACACGTCAGGCAAGTCGCCTTGGTCCCGCGGGTCGATCCACACCGGGGCGGCCGATTCCGAGGCTCGCTGCCGGGTGCGCTGCTGAGCTGCGGCGAATCGCGGGCTCACCCAGGGATTTGCGGACCGGTCACGCGGGTCGGCGTCCGCGGCCACCGGGGGACTGTCGCTGGTGCCGCGGCGGGACCGGCTCACCGTCTCGACTCCGGCGACGACGAACGCGTCGCCCTCACCGGCTCGGATTGCGTGCATCGCCATCCGGATTCCCTGCAGGCTCGACGCGCAGTACCGGGTCACGGTGGTGGCTGGGACGCTGTCCCAGCCCAGCAGTACGGCCACGACGCGCGCGAGGTTGAAGCCCTGTTCCCCGCCGGGTGCGCCGCAGCCCAGGATCAGATCGTTGATGGAGTGCGGCGAAAGCTGTGGGATATAAGCCATTGCGGCACGAATGGCGGCGACGCACAGTTCATCGGCGCGTTCGTCGACGAGTGAGCCCTTGAAGGCCCGGCCGATCGGAGTACGAGCGGTCGCGACGATGACCGCGTCGCGCGGGCCGCTCAGAAGCCCAGCCCCTTGCCGATGATGTCGAGCATGATCTCGTTGGTGCCGCCATAGATGCGCTGAACGCGAGAATCGCGCCACAGTCGGGCGATCTCGTACTCGTTGATGTAGCCGTAGCCGCCGTGCAGCTGCAGGCACCGGTCGATGATCTTCCACTGCGTCTCGGTCGCGAACCACTTCGCTCCGGCCGCCTCGTCGGCGCTGAGGTCGCCGCTGTTAACCGCCATGATGCATTTGTCGATATAGGTCTGCATGACGTCCAACTCGGTCCGCATCTGGGCGATGGCGTGCCGGTTCACCTGGAAGGTGCCGATCGGCTGACCGAAGGCCTTGCGGTCGCGCGCGTATTGAACGGAGAGGTCCAGGGCGCGTCGAGCCGCCGCCGCCGCGTGAATCCCGATGCCCAGGCGCTCGGCGGGCAGGTTGCGCATCAGATGGTAGAAGCCCCGGCCCTCCTCGCCGAGCAGGTTCTGGGCGGGGACCCGAACGTCGGTGAAGTTGAGTTCGGCTGTGTCGGCGGACTTCTGGCCGATCTTGTCGAGCTTGCGGCCCCGTTCGAATCCGGGCATGCCGTCCTCGACGACAATGAGGCTCAACCCCTTGTGCGGCTTGTCGGCGTCCGGGTTGGTGCGACAGGCGACGACGACAAGATCGGCGAGGAGTCCGTTGGAGATGAAGGTCTTTGCGCCGTTGACGATGAAGTCGCTGCCGTCGCGGCGCGCCGATGTCTTGATGTTGGCGAGGTCGGAGCCGGCGCCGGGTTCCGACATCGCGATCGCGGTGATCAGCTCACCCGAGACGTAGCCGGGCAGCCAGCGCTTCTTCTGCTCGTCGGTGGTCAACTCGGTGAAATAGCCTGCGAGGATGTCGTTCTGCACACCCAACCCCAGCCCGACGCTTCCCGTGAGCCAGAACTCCTCGTTGACGATCGCGTTGTAGCGAAAGTCCTTGATGCCCATGCCGCCGTACTCCTCGGGCACCTCCCAACCGATCAGCCCGAGCTTCCCGGCTTCCAGCCACGGCTCTCGATCGGTATAGCCGCGCTGCTCCCACTCCTCGACGTGGGGCACGCAGCTGGTTTCGAAGAACGCCCTTGCGGTCGCTCGAAACTCGTCGTGTTCGGGTTCGAAGATGTCTCTACGCACGATTCCTCCGGTTCGAGATGGCAAGCTGACTAGGTTTGGTGATCGCGATCGGGCTCGGAGACGCCGCTGCTCAGCGCGGTGACCAGTTCCCACACCCCGCCGGGTGAGTCGAGCACCAGTTGGCCCAAACGGTGCTGCCATTCCCGCTGCACGCCGAACTCCGCCCGCCACGCCAGCGCACGAGAAGTGAAGTGGCGCAGCCGGTGGTCGAGGGTGAACCCGATCGCACCGTGTACCTGATGCGCGTTACGCGCCACCAGCGTGGCGGCCCGGGAGGCTTCGATCTTCGCGACCGAGACGGCGAAAACGCCGTGCGGGGAATCGAACCCGTGGTCGGTGACGGCTTCGACGGCGAACTCCGCAGCCGTCTTGGCCAGTGCGATCGAACTCGCGGCGCTGGCGATCAGGGCCTGCACCGCCTGGAATTTCGAGATGGGCCGGCCGAACTGCTCCCGCTGCTGGGCGTGCTCACACGTCAACGCGAGGGCGCGGGAGAGCGCACCGCACGTCTGCAGGGACCGAGCGAGCGCGCCGCGCAGCCGGAACTCTGCCGCCGGCGACATCGCGACCTCGGTGCACCACTGCGGCTCGAGCTGAATATCGATGTGCACGCGACCGCCCGGCTGGCCGGCGATGTCGAGGACCGGGTCGATGCGAACCGCTGCCAGTGGGATTTTGGAGATGAACCCGTCGCCGGCGACGACGAGCGTCTGTGCGGCACCGGCCCAGGGCACGCCGTCGAGGACGGCCGTCAGCCTGCGCTTGCACAGCAGCTGATCGGTCACCGCGGCCGTCATAGCGCCGGAGTCGGCGGGCAGGTCAGCGATGCTCAGCAGCCACGACGCCAGCAGGTCGTGCTCGGCAAGCGGGACCGGGGCGGCGTGGTAACCACAGGCCTCCAGCACCACCGCGAGTTCCCGCAGACTCGCCCCGGTGCCGCCGCGCGCTTCGGGCGTGGTCAACAGGGTCAGCCCGGACTCGGTCAACGTGTCCCATAGCTCGGGGTTGTACTCGAGCCCGACGCGCTGCACGTCGAGCATGGGTTCGGTGCTCGACCCGAGGATGTCATCGGCCAGCTGGCGAACCGCGAGCAGGTCGGCGTCGTCGGTCGCCGTCGTCATCGCAGCCCCAAACCGCGTGCGACGACGCCGCTGAGGATCTCGTTGGTTCCTCCCCGAAGCGTGAAGCCGGGAGCATGCAGGATGCCCTCGGCCAGCAGCCTGGCCATGTCGTCGTCCGCATCCACGCCTGGGCGCGAGATCGTTGACGCGCTGGCCGTATCCACGACAGTGCCCTCGTAGCGCGTGCCGAGATCCTTGATGACGGCGGCGGCGATCCCGACCGGTTCGTCGCGGCTCAACGCGGCCGCCACCGAGGCGGACATCTGCCGCAGGGCCGCAAGCTGGGACACGAGACCACCGAGATCGGCAGCGGCCCAAGGACACTCGCGACTGGTGGCGGCCTTGAAAGTGCGAACCAGTTCGTCGAGCAGCGGTTGCGTGGACAGGATGCGCTCCGGGCCGCTGCGTTCGAATCCCAACTCGGAGGTGACCTGCGCCCAGCCATCGCCGATGTCGCCGAGCACCATGTCATCGGGCACGAACACTTTCGACAGTGCCACCTCGTTGAAGTGATGGGCACCCGTGAGCAGCCTGATCGGCCGGATGTCGAGGCCGGGGGAGTCCAGCGGGACCAGGAACTGACTGAGCCCCTCATGACGCTTCGCGACGTCGAGTTCGGATGTGCGGGCCAGCACGACGAACGCGTGGGCGTGGTGTGCGCCCGAAGTCCATACCTTGGTCCCGGTCAGCTCCCACCCGCCATCGAGGCGAACGCCGCGGGTCTTCACACTGGCCAGGTCGGATCCGGACTCCGGTTCGCTCATGCCGATCGCGAAATAGCATTCGCCGCGTGCGATGGCCGGCAGGTAGCGCTGCCGCTGCTGCTCATTGCCGTACTTCAGCAGCGATGGACCCGCTTGGCGGTCGGCGACCCAGTGCGCGGCCACCGGCGCGCCGGCGGCCAGGAGCTCCTCGATCACGACGAAGCGCTCGACGTGACTGAATCCGCCGCCCCCGTACTCGCGCGGAAACGTCATGCCCAACCAGCCTTTGGCACCGAGGCGCCGGCTGAACGCAGGATCCCACGAGGCGATCCACGAATCGACTCGGGGCGACCAGCCGTGTTGGGCACGGTCGTCGCGGATGTACCGCCGTACCTCCGCGCGCAAGCCGCCCGTTTGGGGTGGCAGCGCGCGGAAAGGCGGCACCAAGGCAATCGTCATCCGGTACATCCAAACCAGTCGTGAAGCGGCAGCTAAACCGTTTGCTTATTAAGAAGATAACCCACCCTGTGTGTGGCTCCCAAGGTGGTGTACAAAGTATCTAATAAATTGAACTGATTTGAGCCAGGCGAGAGGAGCATCCGCGATGAGAGATGCGGTCATCACCGCTGCGGTGCGGACACCGATAGGCAAGCGCAACGGCGGCCTGGCGGGCGTACACGCCGTCGAGCTCTCGGCCACGGTGCTCAACCAACTGATCGCGCGCGCCGGGCTGGATGCCGCGCTCGTCGAGGATGTGCACTGGGGCAACGTGATCAGCATCGGCCAGCAATCCGGCAACATCGGTCGCATGGCGGTCCTCGCCGCCGGATGGCCGGAATCGGTGCCCGGCTTCACGGTCGACCGGCAGTGCGGCTCGTCTCAGCAGGCCATTTCTACGGCGGCGGCGACCGTGGTGTCCGGGCAGGCCGACATCGTCATCGCCGGAGGCGTGGAGATGATGTCAAGTGTGCCGATGGGCGCCGCCACCGTCCCCGGTACCGGAGATATGGGCGGACCCGCCGTCGACCGGTACGCGTCCGAGCTGACGGCGCCAGGTTTCAACGGAAGGTTCAACCAGGGGGCGGGCGCCGAACTCATTGCGGAACAGTACGGGCTTTCCCGCACCCAACTCGACGAATACTCCATCGAATCGCACGAGCGTGCGGCGGCGGCGCAGGACGATGGGCTCTTCGTCGACGAGATCGTCCCCGTGCGCACCGAGGCCGGCGATGTGACGGCCGATGAGGGTGTCCGCCGCGGGTCGACGGTGGAGAAGCTGGCGGCCTTGAAGGCGCCCTTCCTCGACGGCGGCAAGGTCACGGCGGGCAACGCGTCGCAGATCTCCGACGGGGCCGCCGCCGTGCTCATCACCACGTCGGAACGGGCTGCCGAACTCGGCCTTACGCCGATCGCGCGCGTGCACACCGCGGTCTGTACCGGCGACGACCCGGTGAAGATGCTGACCGGGCCCATCCCGGCGACGCGGCTCGCGTTGAAGCGATCCGGCCTGGCACTCGACGACATCGCCTTCTTCGAGGTGAACGAGGCGTTCGCCTCCGTGCCCCTGGCCTGGCAGGCGGACACCGGGGTGTCCCGCGACAAGCTCAACCCCGTCGGTGGCGCGATCGCGTTGGGCCACCCGCTGGGCTGTTCGGGCGCGCGGCTGGCCACCACCTTGATCCACCACATGCGTCGCACGGGTGGCCGCTACGGCCTACAGACGATGTGCGAAGGCGGCGGAACGGCGAACGCCACCATCTACGAACTGCTAGGCTGATCAAGTCGCCAGTATCACCAGTCAATACCCATGTCGTCCAACATGACTCGTGCATCGCTACGCGTAAACCACGCTAGTGCGAAGTCCGCCACTGCCCCGGACGCTACCGCCGTCCTGACCGTGCGGTCGTGAAACGGCGACGTCGGGGCGGATGATAAGCGATGTTTGATTCACCCCAGGACGTCCAATGCACCGGCGTCCGGGTATCGCCCACACGGCGCATGAGTCCTTCTTGCTGCGGATTCGGAATCGCCCCCATGTCCGGTTGGAAACCGTGCGGATCGGCGATGAATTCCCACGGTTCGCCGTCCACGTCGAAAGCGACCCGCGCCACATGATATTGATCTGCGGCCCACTCGAACTCGGCGTCCACTTTGCTCGTCTGGACAGTCAACCCCTCAGCGTCAGTGGCGACACATAATCCGAACATGTCGTGTCCAGTCAGCGTGTGCCCGACCTCCACGGTGCCGTCGTCCCACCGAGTGCCCCAGGTGTACCAGGAGAGGCATAGCTGCTCGCCCTGCAGGACATCTTTCTCCGCGTAGAGCGCCGCGCCCTCCGCCATGTAGACAGGATCGAAAGGTACGAACCCCGTGACCAGTTCGCCGTAGATTGTCCCCGATACCTCGTAGATCTGCGACGTGTAGTAGGTACCGATGTCTCGTCCGGGCAAATACCAGTGCAGCCCCGACCCGACCAACTCACCTTGCAAGTCGAGAACACCGACTTCACGCCAGTGCAGCGACGAGGGGGAAACCTCGACGAGCATGTCTCGGTCCCCGGCGGCCCGGTACACGACCGCATCCGACGTTCTGTCGACTCGAAGACCCGCGCCGCTCGCTGAGGCGCGCATCGTGGCGACGTCGAAGTGTTGCTGTCCGTCCGGGCTGTCCTTCGTGGTTTGTACCGCCAGGCGTCTTCCCATCGACAACCGCTGATCGCCAGTTGCGCCTGCGTCAACCTTGTCTGACCCGAAGGGCAGCCTGCGCGCCGGCGTGTGGATGTCCCCGCCGGGCGTACGGAACGTCCCGTAGACATAGATGCCTTCTGGCTTGAGGCCGAAGAACCCCCGCTCGGCAGCGATATCACCAAGCTCCGGAGTGAAACCACCACAGAGGGCTTGCCATTCGAAACTGCCGAGAGTCGAGGTAAACGTCGTTGTCATAACGGCGACGATGGCAAGGAGTGATCGCCGAACGCAATCGGCGTTGCGCAAAGTGAAACACTATCCGTTGTGGACTTAGGCGATTTGCAGGTGTTCAGTGCTGTGGCTGATGCCGGCGGGGTGCGTGCCGCTGCGCGACATCTAAATCTCACTCCGGCCGCGGTGTCGAGAGCGATGACCCGATTAGAACGTTCTGTCGGGGTGCAACTGATGACAAACACAACGGGCAGAGCGTCAAGCCCCACGAGCGCGGGCGTGGCTCTGCTCGGTGAGGCCAGGATCGCCTTCGCCCATCTTGGGCGCGGTGTGTTGATGGCCCGACATTCCGCGCGAGACGGCGGCGTCACCGTCGGTCTCCCCCCGCTACCTCCCGTGCTGGAATTGCACAGATTGCTCGATCAGACGGATCGGGCCCTCGAGGCGACGGATATTGTCCTGCAACGAATCAGCTGGCGAGATTGCTTCGCGGGCGCATCCTTGGCGGTGGGAAACCTTGACACGGTAGTTTCGCTCATACCCGGGCCGACCGCGGGACTCCGGGAAATCCCAATCGTGCCGCTGGATCGCGTTGCGGTGCTCCCGAAGACGCATCGGCTATCCGGACAGCGCGTCATCAAGGCGGCTGATCTCGATGGGGACCGAGCGGTGGTCGGAACAACACTGTCAACCTCTGCGGCTCGACTGTGGGGTCTGGATCCACAGAGCAATGGAAAACCCCGGCGCTATTGGCGACGGGCCAACTCGGTGTCGGGAATGTTGACCGCGATCGCCGAAGGCCGAGGATTTGCCACGATGCCCGCGCTGACACCGCTGATGTGGCTGCGCAGCGATCTGTCCTGGCCGGCACTGGACGCTGAGCCGGCATGGTTGGGCTTCACCTGCGGTCCACACACGCCTGACTTTGTACTCGAGTCATTACTCAAATTGGCAGCCCACGTCGGGTGCTAGCAGCTCGCCGCGGCGCAGTTTGCCACTGGCCGTCCGGGGCAGCTCGGTGACGAAGTGGAACTCTCGGGGACGTTTGTAGGACGCGAGTCGGCCGCGGAGCCAGTCGGTCAACGCGTCGCGCGTTACCGCGGTTGATGTGACGATGAAGGCGACGACGGCTTCGCCCGTCCGGTCGTCCGGTCGCCCGGTCACGCCCGCGTCATCGACGGCGGGGTGCTCGAGTAGCGCCGCTTCGACTTCGGCGGGCGCGACCTGGAAGCCCGACACCTTGACCATGTCCTTCGCGCGGTCGACGATGTGGAGTCTGCCGTTGTCATCCACGGTGGCCACGTCGCCTGTGCGAAACCAGCCGTCGGGCCCGAACTCCGGCGCTTCCCTCCCCGCGTATCCCGCGGCGACGCTAGGGCCGCGAACCTCCAGTTCGCCTGCCGGAGTCAACCGGATCTCGGTTCCCATGGTGGGGTAGCCGGGCGAATCGAGGCGCCAATCCTGCTGGTTATGAACGGGATTGAAGGCAACCATCATCGCCTCTGTCATCCCGTACGAGCACAGGAAGCGGATTCCCGTGCGCGTGGTGATCCGATCGGCGAGCGCGGCGGGTACGCCGCTGCCACCCCACATGAAGTAGCGGACCGCGGCGAAGTCCTGCGGTCGAAGGTCCTTGCGCTCGGCCAATTGGTGCGCGACGGTGCCCGCGATCGGCAGCACCGTGGCGTTTCCAGCCGCGATGTGCCGCAGCATCGTGTCGAGGTCGAAACGCGTGAACAGGGTCAGTTCGGCACCGACGGCGAATGCGGCCGCACACATCGTGGCGCCGAAGATGTGGCACAGCGGGAGGCCGATTGGCACCCGGTCGTCAGCGGACAACGACAGATGAGCCCGAAGTTGCTCGACGCCGCCGCACAGGCTCGCGTCAGTGTGCAGCACACCCTTTGGCAACCCGGTCGTTCCTGACGAGAACGGGATATAGCGCAGCGTGTCCGGCGCGGCGGCGGGGTCGGGTGCGCGCTGCGATGCAGCGGTGAACAGGGAATCGGCTCGGATGCCGGTCGACAGCGCGTCGGCCAATCCGTCGAAGCGCTCGCCGTGCACGGCGGCAGTTACCGCCGCCGCGGCGAGCGCGCGGGTCAGTTCGGGCTCCGTCCAGTGCGGGTTCGGCGTGACGAATGCGGCACCCAGGCGGGCGATCGCGAACTGCGCAATCAAATACTCGGGGCGGTTCTCGATCAGGAGTGCGACCCGGTCTCGTTCCGAAATACCCTTGGCTGCAAGGCAATCGGCAACGCGGTTCACGGCCCTGTCGAGCTCGCCATACGTCCACGTGGATCCCTCGAAGCGCAGCGCAGCACGCGACGGCCAATGCTCGGCGGCGCGCGCCAGATAACCGGCATAGCCTCCCTCGGGACGGTTCACGCCCACGCTAGCGGCGGCGGTGGTTTCCCGCGGCGGGCACCGTCTCACCCCACGCCATGTGGATCAGTGGCTGGCGGATGTCGTCGACGCGATGCACGGACCCCTCCTGCTGCGGGTTGGGCATCGGGCCCAGGCCCCGCATGTGGCCTTGGGGATCGGGTTCGCACACCCATTGCACGCCGTCGATGTCGTAGGCGATCCCGTCGTGCCAGTAGCCGTCTTCGGTCCGGGTGATCTCGATGTCCATCGTGTTGGCCGACGTGACCGTGCCATCGCTGTGCGCGGTGACCGCTACGTGGAAGTCGCGCTGCCCGAACAGGAAGTGGCCCACCTCGCAGCTCCCGTCGTCCCACTGGTTTGCCCACGAGTACCAGGTCATGTATTCGGCATCGTGCAGCGGATCCTTCTGCCGGTACAGCTGTCCGCCGGGGTACATCCAGGCTTCCTCCCAGAACAGGAAGCCGCGGGCCGGCTTGCCGAGGAGAACCCCATCGACCAGCCAGGTCTGCGTGATGTACAAGAGGGACGCGTCCCGGCCGGGCAGGTACCACTGCAACGGGCGGACCACCATGCGACCCGAGAAGTCCATGACATCCTGCTCGACGTACTTGAAGTGGTCGGGGTTGAGGACGAGCCGCATGGGGTTCCCCGGCGCGTCGGCTGCCGACGAAAGCGTTGCGGTGTTCGAGTCGGTCAGCTCGATGCCGATCGCGGCGCTGTCGACGGCGTAGCGCGGTTCCTTGCGCAACTGCAGGCCGGGACCCCGGTCGGTGCCGGAGCTCACCACGATCAACTTTCCGGCCAGCGACGACCGGCCGTCGTTCTCCGCTCCCACCGCGGGCGGCGCGATCCGGCGCATCGTGCTGTACAGGGTGCCGTCCTCGTCGCGCAGGGTGCCCCACACGTATCCGGCTTCGCGCGTGAGGCCGAGGATGGATTCGTCGGTGACGAAGTCGGCCGGGTCGAATGTGCGTCCGGCGGCGAGCGCGGCGGAGTGGAATGTGCCCGTCCGATCAGTGGTCGTCAGGGTGCTTGTCATGGCTCAACCTCTCTGGTGTGCGGCGGTGTGGTCGTCTGGAACGTGCTAGATGGCGCCGCACTCGTGCAGCTTTCGAATGTCGTCATCCGACTTGGCCAGCACCGTGCGCAGGATCTCCTCGGTGTGCTGGCCAAGCGAGGGCGGTGCGATATAGGTGTCGATCGGCGTGTCGGAGAACCGGATGGGATTGGCCACTAGGTCGACGGGTCGCCCACCATCCATCCGCGCGCTGCGCCGAATTCCGCGGTGTTGGAGTTGGGGATTCGCGAACACGCCCTCCATGTCGTTCACCGGGCTCACCGGGACGTCCTCCGCCTCCAGCCTGGCGATCCAGTACTCGGCGTTGCGCTGCGCGAAAATCTCGTCGAGGACTGCCAACACAGCGTCGCGGTTGGCGATGCGCGCCGACACGGTGGCGAACCGTGGGTCCGACGCCAGTTCGGGGCGCCCGAGTGCCCTGGCGAGGCCCGCCCACTGATTCGGCGTCGAGGCGACGACGAAGATCTCCGCGTCCGCGCACGCGAACGCCTGCGACGGGATGCCGCCGAAGCCGCCATTGCCCCGACGCGGCGCGGCGATACCGGACACCAGGTAGTTCTGCACGTAGTGGGACAGCGACGCCACACCGCAATCCAGCAAGGCCAGGTCGATGAACTGGCCTGTACCGCTGACCGTGTCGCGGTGATGCAGCGCCGCGAGGATCGCCGAAGCGGCGTACAGGCCCGTCAGCACGTCGACCATCGAAACGCCGACCTTCATCGGGCCGGCGCCGGGTTCGCCGTCCGGGACGCCGGAGACGCTCATCATTCCGCTCATGGCCTGGAAGACGCCGTCGTAGCCGGCGCGCTGCGCGTACGGCCCGGACTGGCCGAAGCCGGTGACCGAGCAGTAGATGAGCCGGGAGTTGTGCGGCCGAAGAGCCTCGTAGTCCAGTCCGTACTTCGCGAGCACCCCGCTGCGGAAGTTCTCGATCAGCACGTCCGAGCGCGTCGCCAAGTCCGTGACCAGCGCTGCGCCCTCGGGCCGCGAGTGGTCGATGGTGATCGAGCGCTTGTTGCGATTGGCGCTCAGGTAAAACCCGGAAATCGCGTCTTCGGGCGCCCCGAAGAAAGGTGGCCCGTACTGCCGGGCGTCATCACCGACGCCGGGCCGTTCCACCTTGATGACTTCGGCTCCCATGTCGGCGAGCAGCTGAGAGGTCAAGGGGGCGGCAAGGATTCGACTCAGATCGAGCACCCGGACCCTGGTGAGTGGACCGTTCACGCCGACCTCTTGGGCTCACGGGGCAGGCCGAGCACGCGTTCGCTGATGATGTTCTTCTGGATCTCGCTGGTGCCGGCGTAGATGGTCTCGGCGCGGGCCCGGATGAACGTCCGTCGCACGGCTTCCGACTCCGCGTCGGGTCCGGTCGACCACTCGGTGCCCAGTAGCGCGTCGGAACCGAGCACGTCCATGGCGACCTCGCTGAAATGCTGATGCCACTTGGCCCAGTAGTACTTGCCGATCGACGCCTCGGGCCCGAACTGTCCGTCGCGCAGCGCGGCCGACAACGACCTGAGGTTGTTGTAGGCCATGATCTGCAGGCCGACGTAGGAGTCGACGAGTTGGTGGCGCAGGATCGGGTCGGCGAGCGCGTTGCGGCGGCGAGCTAGCTCCTGCAACTGGCGCATCTCGCGCCGGAAGGAGAACTGGTAATTCAGGACCGAGGTGGCCCGCTCGTGGCCCAGGGTGGTCATCGCCGCAGCCCACCCATTGCCCTCGGCGCCCAGGACGTTGTCGGCCGAGGTGCGGGCCGCGTCGAAGAACACCTCGTTGAATCCACTGTCGCCGAGCATCGTTCGGATCGGCACCACGGTGACGCCGGGCTGATCCAGGGGGATCAGCATGTAGGACAACCCGGCGTGCCGAATGGAGCCCGGTTCGGTGCGCACGATGGCGAAGATCCAGTCCGCGTGGTGGGCAAACGTCGTCCAGATCTTCTGTCCGGTGATGACCCACTCGTCGCCGTCGCGTTCCGCGCGCGTCGAGATGTTGGCCAGATCAGAGCCGGCGCCGGGTTCGGAATACCCCTGACACCAGACGATCTCGGACCGCGACATCGGAGGCAGTAGCCGCTGCTTCTGCTCGGGCGTGCCGTAAGCCAACGCGGTCGGCGCCATGAGAGTCTCGCCGTGAAACGCCGCACGCGGCGGCGATTGTGCCCGCGCGCACTCCATGGCGAAGATGATCTCCTGCGTCATCGACGCCGACCGACCGCCGTAGTCGGCGGGCCAGGACAGGCCGAGCCAGTTGCCCGCAGCGAGCTCGCGTTCCCAGGCGCGGCGCAGCTCCCAATTGTCATCGTCATCGGGACCACCGCGGTCCGCCGTGCCGACGAAGTCGCCGACCAGATGCTCGTCGAGCCAGGTACGCACCTCCTCGCGGAATTCGCGATCGCCATCCGACAGGGGAAGCGAACCGAAGTTGTCCGAGAACGACGACATGACCTGGATAGTACAATGAGTTAGCTGATTAAACGAGGGCCGGTCCGTTCGCGCCCATCGAGGCTGTCCATCGACCGTGGACTGTCCTATAGTAAAATAAGTTAACTGATTAACTGCCCGGTGAACACAGGACCTCCTGTCGACCGGACTCCGCCGTCGAGGAGGCCCGCGTTGGACGAACTGCAATGGTCCGTGCGCGACGGCGTGGGCACCATTCGGCTCAACCGGCCCGAAGCGCGCAACGCATTCACCTTCGAGATGATCCATGAATGGGCCCGGCTGCTGCGCGCGGCCAAGCACGACGACGACGTGCGCGTGCTGGTGCTCACCGGTGCGGGAGATAAGGCGTTCTGCTCCGGCGTGGACCTCTCCTCCATCTCGAATGCCGACCCCAACCTGACCCCCCTGCAGCGCAAAAGCCAACTTCACGACGAGATCCATCAGATTGCGCACGCGCTGGCCGATCTGGACAAGCCGGTGATCGCATCGATCAACGGTGTCGCGGTGGGCGCGGGCCTGGACATGGCGCTGATGTGCGATATGCGCATCATGTCGACGTCGGCCAAGGTGTCCGAAGGTTACGTCCGGGTGGGACTGACCCCCGGTGACGGGGGCGCCTACTACCTGCCGCGCATCGTCGGTACGTCCAAGGCCCTCGAGCTGCTCTTGACCGGGGACTTCATCGATGCCCACGAGGCGCTACGCATCGGACTCGTCAACCGGTTGGCCACTCCGGAGACCCTGGCGGCGGAGACGGTGAAGTTTGCGGAGTCGATCGCACAGCACGCGCCGGTGACGGTGCGCATGATCAAACGCGCCACCTACCAGTCCGCCGAGGTCGACCGGCGCACGGCATTGGATCTCATCTCCTCGCACTTCGCGGTGGTCGCCGTGACCGAGGATGCGGCGGAGGCGCTGGCGGCCATGAAGGAAAAGCGCCCACCCAAGTACGTCGGCAGATGAGGAGCAACCGGTGAGCACCGATACCGCCGCATTGGACCCGGAAGACGTTTTCGACGCCTGGATCAACCTGCCCTACCTGCCGGGGGAGGTGACTCCGGATCCGTCCGTCGTCGCGCGTTTCAAGCGCGGCAACAGCGCCTATGAGGGCGGCGAGACCATGGCGGACGTCATCGCAGAAATGGATCGACTGGGCATCGCCGGCGGTGTGCTCTCCAAAGCCCCCCGCGACATCACCCCACCGTTCGTGCACGGCACCAAGACGGGCGAACAGGTACTGCGAGAGACCTGCGAGCGACTTGCGAAGATCCAGGCGGATTACCCCGGCCGGTTCGTCACCAGCGTGGGCATCGATCCGCGGCTGGGCTACGAGGCGGCCAAACACATGCGAATCGCCGTGCGCGAGTATGGGATCAAGTGCGTCCGGATCATTCCCATGTTCACCGGCATCGCGATCGACGACAAGCTCGCCTACCCGCTGTACACCGCGGCATGCGACGAGGACGCCGTCGTCTCGATCAACGTCGGCGTTCCGGGCCCGATGAAACCGGCGAAACTGCAACGCACCATCCTGATCGACGAGGTGGCCCTGGCCTTTCCGGACCTCAAGGTCGTGATGAGTCACCTCGGCGACCCGTGGATTTCGGAAACGATCGCGATGTTGGTCAAGCACCCCAATGTCTACGCGATGACCGCCGGGTGGGCGCCGAAGTACGTCGCCGAGGACGTCATTCGCTTCGCCGAGCGCCGCAACCCCCGCAAGCTCATGTGGGCGTCCGACTACCCGATCCTCGCGTTCGACCGCACGATCACCGAAGGTCGGGCGCTTGCCCTAAGCGGTGAATCCCGACGCGGCTACCTGGGAGCGAACGCACGCGCGGTCTTCGGGCCGACCCGATAAGAAAGCAGAAGGGAATCAGGAGTGGGCCTACACGACGGGCGAATCGTCATCGTCACCGGCGCGGCCGGCGGCATCGGCCGTGAGCATGCGCTCGAGTTCGCGCGGCAGGGCGCCAAGGTCGTCGTGAACGACCTCGGGCCCGCGGGTGATGTGGTCGATGAGATCAAGGAGGCAGGAGGAGAGGCCGTCGCCAACGGCGACGACGTGTCCGATTGGGACGGTGCCGGGCGCCTCATCCAGACCGCCCTAGAGACCTTCGGAGACCTGCACGTTCTGGTCAACAACGCCGGAATTCTGCGCGACAAGATGTTCGTGAACATGGACATCGACATGTGGGACGCGGTGATCAAAGTGCATTTGCGCGGAACCTTCGCCCCCACCAAGCACGCGGTGGCGTACTGGCGCGAGCGGGACAAGGGGGGTCACCCCGTCGACAACCCGCGGATCATCAACACCTCGTCGCCCTCCGGTCTGTACGGCAACGTCGGCCAGTCGAACTACGGTGCGGCCAAAGCGGCCATCGCCTCGTTCACCGTCATCCTCTCGGATGAATTGGCGCGCTTGGGCATCACGGTAAATGCCATCGCGCCGAGTGCTCTTACCCAGATGACCGCCGGCCTGGACGCCTACGTCGCCGCGATGACAGAGATCAAGGAGCGCACCGGGTTCGACGCCGGATCGCCGGCCAACATCTCTCCGATCGTGGTCTGGCTGGCCTCAAAAGAAGCGGCCGGCGTCACCGGCCGGGTGTTCAACGTCAAAGGCGGGTCCATTTCGGTGGCCGAAGGCTGGGTCGCCGGCCCCGGTGTCAGCCGCGACGCCCGCTGGGACCCGGCCGAATTGGGGGAGGTCATCCCGGGGCTGCTCGCCCAGGCACGCCCGAACTCGGACGGGTCGGGCAAACCGCGTGAGTGAGACGGTCGACGGCGTTCGCGTCGAGCGCGAGGACCGGATCGCCACGGTGTGGCTGGACCGGCCCGACCGCGGCAACGCGTTCACCTCGGCGATGCAGGACCGGTTGCACCTCGCGCTGGATAGCCTCGACCGCGACGAGGACATCCGGGCCATCGTCGTCACCGGTGCCGGCAAGCTCTTCTCCGCTGGGGCCGATATGGAACCCGGCGGGTCCAGCTTCGCGTTCGACGACGAGCAGCATCGTCGCGCCCGCGCGATCGTGGCCGCCAGGCCGCGACCCTGGCGGCTGCGAACGCCGATCATCGGCGCCCTCAACGGATCCGCCGTCGGAATCGGTCTGACGTTCCCGCTGCAGTGGGACATCCGCGTCGTCAACGCCGACGCGAAGTACGGGTTCGTGTTCACCCGCCGCGGGCTGATTCCCGAGCAGAACTCACTGTGGCTGCTGCCCAAGCTCGTCGGCGCGGGCACCGCGTTAGAACTCCTATTGACCGGACGGATCTTCAGCGGAGCGGAAGCGCAGGAACTAGGCGTGGCCAACGAGGCGGTACCCGGAGAACGGGTGCTGGCTCGCGCCAACCAGATTGCACTCGATATCGTCACAAACACGTCGCCTGCCGCGGTCGGAGTCACCAAAGAACTGTTCTACGACATGCTGCAGACCCCCGACCGGGAGTTCGCGTTCTACCGCGAATGGGAGGCGTTCCGATGGATGGGGCGACAGCAGGACTGCTCTGAAGGCGCGCGGTCGTTCCTGGAAAAACGGGCGCCGAACTTCACCTCTGCCAAGCACGCCCCGATTCCTCCGGTCGAGGGTGGATGGGAGAAGTCACATGACTGAGACCGTGCTCTACGACGTCGACGACGGCGGTGCCGCCGTCGTCACGCTCAACAGACCCGAACGACGCAACATGTGGACCGCGCAGATGGAGACCGAGTTTTACGCGGCGCTCGACCGGGCCGCCGCCGACGACCGCGTCCGCGCAGTGGTCGTGACCGGTGCCGGCGACTCCTTCGTACCCGGGCTAGATCCCGCGGTGCTGGCCGACATCTCCGGCGGCGCTCAGTACACCTCGGATCGGCGTCCGCAGACGTACGCCACCACGATCCCCAAGCCGATCGTGGGAGCGATCAACGGCGCGTGCGCGGGCATCGGATTGGCGCAGGCGCTCAACTTCGACTACCGCTTCGCGGTCGTCGGTGCCAAGTTCAGCACGGCGTTCGCCAAGCGCGGCCTGCCGGCGGAGGACGCGACCGCCTGGATGCTGGTCCGCCTCGCCGGACCCGCGCGCGCCTTCGACCTGCTGGCCTCCGCGCGAGTCTTCCTCGCCGAAGAGGCGTTCGAAATCGGTGTGGTGCAAAAGATTTCGGAACCAGGCGAAGTGCTCGCCGACGCCGTCGCATTCGCCCACCAGCTGGCCTCAACGGTGTCGCCAGTCGCCATGGCCATGATCAAGTCACAGGTGTGGCGGGACTGCGAGTCGACCATGGAGGCGGCTCGCGTACGAGCCCAGTACCTGCTCACGTTGGCCAAGGCGCAGCCCGATTTCGCTGAAGGCGTCGCCAGCCTCGCCGAGAGACGTCCACCGGCCTTCGCGCCGTACCGGCCGCTGAACATTTAGGTGGTGGCGTGGAAATCGACATCGCTCCCGCGCAGAGAGAATTCCGCGACGAAGTGCGAACCTGGCTGTCCGAGCACCTGGTGGGTGAATTCGCCGCCCATCGCGGGGTTGGGAGTCCCACCGACGACACCGCCTGGGAGGTCCGGGTGGCCTGGGAGCGCGAGCTGTCGGATGGCGGCTGGCTCGGCCTCACGTGGCCGGCCGAATACGGGGGCCGGGGCCTCGGGCTGGCCGAGGAGATCGTGTTCGAGTACGAGTACGCGCGCGCGGCGGCACCCGCACGGGTGAACACGCAGGCCTTCGAATTGCTCGGACCCACGCTGTTGGCGTTCGGCACCGGCGAGCAGAAGGCCAGGTTCCTCCCGCGCATTCTCGCGGTGGAGGAGATGTGGGGGCAGGGTTTCAGCGAACCCGGCGCCGGATCGGACCTGGCCGCCGTCCGCACCAAGGCCGTCGCCGACGGCGAAGGATGGCGCATCGACGGGCAGAAGATCTGGACGACTTTCGGTCAGCATGCCGACTGGCTCTATGTGCTGTGCCGGACCAACCCCGATGCCTCATTGCGGCACAAGGGATTGAGCCTGCTCTTGGTGGATGTCGACCAGCCCGGCGTCGACGTGCGGCCCATCGAAAACCTGGCCGGATCAAGCGAGTTCAGCGAGTGCTTCTTCAGCGACGCGCGTGCCGGCGCCGACATGGTGGTCGGCGGCGTGGACAACGGTTGGCAGGTCGTGATGACCACGCTGGGAATGGAACGCGGAAGTGCGCTCATGCCAATGCAGCTGGCCATGCAGCGTGAAGTCGATGACCTCATTGCCGAGGCCAAACGCTCCGGTGCAGCGGATGACCCGTGGCTGCGCCGACGCCTGGTCGACGCCTACATCGGTGTGAGCGTCATGCGGTCGGCGAACCTGCGGGTGGTGGCGGACCTCCTCGACGACACCGCGCTGGAACCCGGTTGTGCGACCGCCGCTACCGCTGCCGGCGCGAAATTATTCGCGTCCGTGCACCACCAGCGCATGGGCGAACTCGCCATGGACGTCCACGGATCGCGGGCGGTCTACGCCGACACCGGGCACTCAGCGGCGCAGGCGCGCAAGCTGTTCCTCCTGTCGCGTGCCGAAACGATCTACGGCGGAACCTCGGAGATCCAACGCAACATCCTCGCGGAGCGCCTGCTCGGGCTGCCTCGCATCTGAACCCACAACGATTGGCAGGCTGACCCATGGCGTTGATCACCACCCCCGAGCAAGAAGAGCTGCGCGGCGTCATTCGCGAGTTTCTGAAGCGATACTCATCGGAAGCCCAGCTGCGCAAGCAGGTCGACAGCGATCCGGGATACGACCCCGCAGCGTGGCGGACGGCAGCTGAGCAAATCGGCATGCAGGCGCTGGCGATACCGGAGGAACTGGGCGGCGCCGGTTTCGGATTCGACGAACTCGTGGTCGTCCTCGAAGAGACCGGCCGCGCGTTGTTCACCGGCCCGCTGCTGCCGAGCGTCGTCCTGGCGTCCACGCTGCTTTTGCGTTCGGGTGACGATGAGGCATGCCGGCGTTACCTGCCCGGAATCGCCGATGGCTCAACGATCGCCACCGTCGCCGTCGCCGAAGACGCTGAGCTGTGGCGTCAATCGGACATCACGGTCTCGGCCACCGCAGAAGGTGCGGACTGGGTGCTCGAGGGGATCAAACCGTTCGTGCTCAGCGGTGCGGAGGCGGCCCTCATCCTGGTGGCCGCCCGTACTCCGCGGGGAGTGTCCGTGTTCGCCGTCGACGCCGCCACGACCGGGTTGACGATCAAGCAGCAGCCGGTGATGGACCTGACACGACGGCTGGCGTCCTTGACCTTCGACCGTTGTCCCGCAGTGCTCGTGGGCGGGGACGGGGCGGGATGGGCAGCGCTCGAGGCAACGTTCGACAGCGCGATAGTGGCCTTGGCTTGCGAGCAGGTCGGGGGCGCCGCCGCAGTGCTCGACGCCACCGTGGCCTATCTGAAGGTGCGTGAGCAGTTCGGCCGGCCGATCGGTTCGTTCCAAGCGATCAAGCACCGCTGCGCGGACATGCTGGTGGAACTCGAGTCGGCCAGATCGGCTGCCGCCTATGCCGGCACGGCGGTGGCCGCTGGCGCGGAAGACGCCGCAGTCGCCGCTTCGATCGCAAAAGTCTATTGCTCGCAGGCGTTCTATCACATTGCGGCGGAGAGCATTCAGATGCACGGCGGTATCGGGTTCACCTGGGAACATCCCGCCCACCTGTACTTCAAGCGGGCCAAGTCCTCCGAAGTGCTCTTCGGTAGTCCGTCGGCGCACCGGGAACGGATCTCGCGACTCATCGGCATGAACTGAGCCGGGGCGGGTCTGGAGTGACCGATCCACTAGCGGCATCGGTGGACACCGACGGTGTCCTGTCGGGAATGCGCGTGCTCGATTTCGGCAAGCACGTGGCCGGCCCCTGGTGCGGCGCGCTGCTGGCCGACCTCGGAGCCGAGGTCATCCGCGTGGAACGACCGGGTGGTGGCGACGACCGGTATATCGCGCCGGTCGCCGAAGACGGCTCGGGGGCAATGTATCTGGTCTGTAATCGAGGCAAACGTGCGATCACGCTCGCGGCACATCGGCCCGAGGCGGCCGAGATCATCGACGCCCTGGTGGGCAGCGCCGACGTCGTGATAGCCAATCTGCCCCGGGAGACGAGGCGCCGGATGGGGCTGGATTGGCAGGCCCTGCAATCGCGCAACCCGGGGATCGTCCTGGTCACCGCGACGGCGTTCGGTGACGACGGCCCGTACTCGGAGCGGATCGGATTCGACGGCACCATCCAGGCGATGAGCGGTGCGATCGCCCTATCAGGCGAGCCGGGTGCGCCGACGCGGTGCTGGGTGCCCTACATCGACTTCTCGACCGGCAATCTGCTCGCCACGGGAGTGCTCGCGGCGCTGCTTGCGCGGGCACGGACGGGACGTGGGCAGGTGGTCGACGGATCGCTGCTGAAGACCGGTCTTTTGATGGGCAATCGCGAGACCGTGGAAGCCCAGGTCCTTGGGGTCCGGCGCCAGCCAACGGGCAACAGAGGCCAGACGTCGGGACCGTTCGACGTGTACGCGACCGGCGATGGATTCGTGATGGCGTCGGTGGTCGGCGACCGGCAGTTCGAGCGCTGGTGCTCACTGGTCGGACGGGATGATCTGTATCTGCAGGACCGGTTCGCCACCGACACCCTTCGCGGGGAGAACGGATACGAACTGTCTGCCGTGTTCGCGCGGTGGTGTGCCGGGCGGCCGACGCAGACCGTCATCGGCGAGCTCGCTCGCGCGGGCATCGCGGCGGGCCCCGTGCTGCGGCCCGAGGAGGCGCTCGACGACCCGCAAGTCAAATTCACCGGCCACCTCGTGGACGTTCCATACCCGGGTCTGCCGCGGCCGGCGCCGATCGCGGACTTCCCCGTCTCGTTGTCGGAGACATCCGCCCACATCCGCGGTCCCGCGCCCACACTCGGTGCGGACACCCAGGACATCCTCTCCGACCTCGGCTTTTCGGCCGAGCGCATCGCTCACTGGCGCAGTTCGGGCGTCATCTGACGATCGCCGCGCGCAAGTCGCCCCTCGCTGTGATCGCGCAGGATAGAGTCGTCGGATTAGAATCAATGCAATGATTCCAACAGATGGACTCATTTCTACCGGCTAGGCGGTGCAGGTGTCTGGGGCGTTGAGCAATGGTGTGACGACATGACGAAATCCACGATCGTCAAGATTCCAAAAGCCAGCGAACTCGTGGCAGCAACACTTCGTCGCCAGATCGTGACCGGCGAACTCAAGCCGGGCGAACTCCTCCCGAACGAAGCCGTCCTGATGCAGAAATTCGGTGTGTCCCGGCCGACGCTGCGTGAGGCTTTCCGGATCCTGGAGTCCGAGGCGATCATCACGGTGCTGCGTGGCGCCCGCGGTGGGGGGCGCGTGCTGGCACCCGACGGGGCGGTCGCGGCCCGTTACATGGGAATCCTGATGCAATACCAAGGCACCACGCTGACCGACGTGTACCAGGCGCGCACCGAGATCGAGGTGTCCGCGGTAGGCATGTTGGGCGGCTCCAAGCGCAAGCCCGCCGTTCGGACGCTCGGCGAGTTGGCAACCGAGGCCGAGGAACTGGTCAATGACGACGATGGTTTCGCAGCGCACGATCTGAAGATTCACTCCGCCGTTGTGGAGTTGACCGGTAACACAACGCTGGCAGAGCTGAGCAAGATGCTGTTCCACATCATTGATGCTCACAACGCGCTCTACATCGCCTCGCACCCGCGTGGATTCAGCAGCACCGTGAACAAACAGGCTCAGCGCGCCTATGTCCGCCTTGTCAAGCTGCTCTCCGACGGCGATATAGAAGGCGCCCAACGGCATTGGCGACGCCACCTCGAAGCGGCTGAAGCGTACATGGTTGGCGAAGCCAACTCCACTCTGATCGAAGTGCTGTCATAACACACCACGGGCCGGCCAATCGCTCTCCGCGCAGGTGACGTCTCCTACCTCGCGACGTTGACGCCGCCCGGATAGCCTCCGCCCCCGTAAGCGGCGTCCAGCGCGTCGTAATCCGTCACCCCGTTCACGGTCGGGATCACCTCGGCAAACTCGACGAACTTCGGCTTCTTGTACGACGCGATGCGTTCGCGGCAGTGTTCGATGATCTCCGCGGCGGTGAGCGTCCGCCCCTCCTCGAGGACCACGATCGCCTTGACCGATTGCGTGAACTTCGGGTCGGGCACCCCGATGATCGCGGCCTGCTTAACGGCCGGGTGCGCGGTCAGGCACGTCTCGACCTCGGGCGGATAGATATTCTCGGCCGCCGACTTGATCATGCGCGTCAGTGTGCCCATGAACTCGATGGTGCCGTCAGCCTCACGACGTCCTCGATCGCGAGTGTGCCACCAGCCGTTGCGCATTCGCGCCGCGTTGGTCGCCGGCCGGTTCCAGTACCCTAGGTGAACAATGTCGCCGCGGATCGCAATCTCCCCGGGTGTGCCATCGGGCACCTCGTTGCCCTGGGGGTCGACGATCCGCACCTGACACAGCGGGGAAGGTCGGCCGGAATTTCCGATACCGGACGTCCCCCACGCGTTGAGCAGGGCCAGTCCGGAGACTTCCGTCTGACCGAACCCGCCGGTGTGCTGTGCCCACAGGCGGTCGTCCGGGGGCAACGCGTTGCCCCAGAGCGGAGCGAATGGACCGGGGCGCAGCGAGCTGATGTCGTGTCCGGCGTCCTTGTTGAGTTCCAACATCTTCATGATCGTCGGCGGCATCAGAAACGCCGACGTCACCTTCTCCGCCTCGATGAGCCTGAGCAACTCCGCTTCGTCGATGCGGCGGACATAGACGTTCGTGCCTCCCATGACGAACGTCGGGAGCGAGTCGAACTGGAAGTTGCCGACGTGGAACAGAGGCCCGGAGTTCACGAACACGCTCTCGTGGTCGGTCTCGGTGACCCTGCCCGTGAGAGTCGCCATCGTCGTCAGATTGCGTTGAGACAGCATCGATCCGGCCGGTCGGTCCACGATGGCGGCGGTGTAGATGACCAGAAGGGCGTCGTGCGGGTCGGCATCGGACTCGACCGCATCCGTGGCGAACTCGGCGACACGGCGGTCATAGGCGTCGGGATCGTCGGAGTCGTGTCGGATCCACACCGCCGACCCACCGGCGAGCGTGCGTGCCTCGGCGACCTGAGGCCCGATCTCCTCCCCCTGCCAAACGATGACCTTCGGGTCGAAGTCGTCGATGACGAAGGCGAGTTCCTGGCCGGACTGCCGCCAGTTCGCCGGACAGATCATGCCCCCGAGGCGGGCGCACGCGATCATCAGCTCGAGAAATCTCGACGAGCCCTGCGCCAGCCACAGCACCCGGTCGCCCCGTCCGACGCCGTGGTGCGCGAGCAGCCGCGCAACCTGATTCACGCGATCGTCGAACTGAGGCCAGGTGTAGCGAACCGGCCCGTCGATTACCGCCAGACGATCCGGATACCGCCGCCGGTGCTCACTGCATATGTCGGACAAAGTGAGGTCGGGCATTGCACTCCTGATTCGCTCGCGTGTCGACCGAGACGCGATGCCGGAGGGAGACGACGCTCAGATCCGGCCACCGCCTAAACCACATTACACTGTAAGGTGATGGCCATCACCACCGTGTCGCGCTAGAAACGAGTGTCACGGGCTCCTCGTCGGCCTGGCCGGGTGAGGTTACGATCTGAGCGGACGTCACTGGAGGATCGGAGCCTGCGATAGCCGACAACAGCCGGTCAAGCGCTGCAGCGCGACGGCCCGCAGCTCGCAACAAGCCTCCGGCGCTCACCGAAGAGCAGATCGTCGAGGCCGCACTCGCGATCATTCGCGCCGAAGGGTTGGACGCGCTGTCGATGCGGCGGCTGTCGCGTCAGCTGAAGCGGTCGGCGATGGCCGCCTACTGGTACGTATCGGACAAGCAGGAACTGCTGGATCTCGTGGCCGGCAAGCTGCTCTCGCGCGTCGAGGTGCCTGACTCCGATTCCGGCCCGTGGGACCAGCGGCTGCGTGCGGTCATCGACGGGATCGACGCGCAGCTGCACAGCCACCCGGGTATTGCGGCCATCTTGTTGGAGCGGATGCGCAGCACCGACCGACGGCTGATGAACGGCATCATGCAGATCCTCATGAGCGCAGGCTTCGAAGGACCCGAGGTTTTCCTGTCGTACGCGATGATCCACACCTACCTGTTCGGGCGCTATCAGGTCATCGAGTTTGAGGACGATCTCGATCCGCCCGGCTTGGAGGACACCATCGTCGAGTTGCGACCTCATCTGGCCGGGCTGCACGGCCGGGACTATTTCTCCTACGGGGTCGACACCATCATCGAGGGCCTGCGAACACGCCTGGCCGCACCGCGCGGCACGGCTCCCGGGCGCAGACCGAGAGCTGCGCGCGCCAAGAAGTGAATCCGGCCGCTGACCCGCCGCCCTGGCTTGCCAGCCTGACTGTACAGTGTACTGTCGGTTGACAGGGCCCGTGGTCGAAGGGATGTAAATGAGCGACACCACATGGGAATCCGATTTGGGATCGTGGGTCGGCGCCGACTTCCAGGCCATGCCGCGCAGCGACGGCGGCGTCGCTCTCTGCGGGGCATGCATGCGGACCGGCCGGTGCCGGCTCGGTGTCACGCAAGAGGAGCTGCGTGACGACGACGTCCTGACGTCGAACCTCGCGTGTCCGCGCGATCACGAAGGTGGGCCGAACGTGGCCCATGGCGGATGGACTGCGTCCGTGATGGATGAGATCTTGGGGCACGTCCCAATCGCTCACAACCAGCTGAGTGTCACCGCGACGCTCACGGTGAACTTCAAGAAGCCGGTGCCCATCGAGCGCCCGCTGCAAGCGCGAGCGTGGATCGACAAGATCGACGGTCAGAAGTGGTTCATCTCAGGCGAATTGGTGCTGTTGCCGAGCGAGGCCGTGCTCGCGACGGCTACGGGCATCTGGATTGCCCGAGATATTGGCCACTTCGCCCGCCACCGCGCCTGGCTCGCTGAGCAGGACGCGGCGGCGGAGGGGTCGACCTGACCATGAGCAAGCGATTGGCGGGCAAGCTGGCGTTAGTGACGGGGGCCGGGCAAGGGGTGGGTCGCGGCATCGCCATTGCACTCGCGAAGGAGGGCGCATCGGTGGCTGTTGTCGGTCGCACACTCGAAAAATGTCAGGCCGTAGCCGACGAGATCCAGGCATTGGGCGCCAAGGCGATCGCCCTGCAGTGCGATGTCGGCGAGCGCAGTCACGTCGAGTCGGCGATCTCAGCCACCGTCGCGGGACTCGGAGGGTTGGACATACTTGTCAACAATGCTCAGTCCGCCGTGCAGCGTCCGCTGCTCGACATCACCGATGATGATGTCGAAACCTGCATCCGCAGCGGTGCATTGGCGACGTTCTTCGCCATGCAGCTGGCCCATCCGCACTTGGTGGCCAGGGGAGGCGGCTCGATTGTGAATCTCGGATCGCAGACCGCTATTCGCGGCAACAGCACCTTCGGCGCCTATGCTATGGCGAAGGAAGCGATCCGCGGTCTGTCCCGTGTTGCGGCGCGGGAGTGGGGTCCCGACGGGATACGTGTGAACGTGGTGGTTCCGTCCGCAACCTCGCCTGCCGCCGAAGCGTTCCGGGAGGCGAACCCAGAACGCTTCCAGCGTCAGCTGAGTCAGATCCCGTTGCGCCGCATGGGTGATCCCGAGACCGACATCGGCCGAGCCGTCGCGGCGCTGGTGTCCGAGGACATGTCCTACGTGACCGGCGAGACGATCATGTTGACCGGAGGCGGCGACTGATTCTCCGGCAGGACGTCCGCGGAATTAGATGCCCAGTCGCTCGAGCAGTCGCTCGTGCGACAGCGCGGGTCCACCGAAGAGCAGGCTTCCGGAGAGTCCACGCAGAACAAGGGGAGTCGCCCGCGCGTCGTCGTCGCACAGCTCGGCGACGGCCGTCGCCACGTGCACCGCGGCGGCGGAACACCCGATGTGGGCCGTCGCAGCGGCCTCGGGCGACGGATCGAGCAATGCGCGTTGCCACACGGCGTGGGCCCCCGCGTGCGCCAGTACGACTTCGGCGAAGCGATGGTCGTCGCGGTCGGCGGTGTTGCGTAACACCGTGATGGCCGCTTCGATGAGGCCGACCTGTTCGGCCGCCAGTGCCGTCGTCGCGCGGTCGACGAGCGTCGACATCAGCTTGCCGCCGCTGCCCTCCACGCCCAGCAGCGTCGCGGGCGTGTCATGGAATGTGACCTCGAACAGCGGCCGCGTCGCATCGATGACGTCATGTGCACAGATCTGCAGTCCGGTGCTTCCGGCGTCGACCGCGAACAACGACGGACCCGCCGTCGACCGTGCGATGACGAAGATGACGTCGGCGGCATCGGCGCCGGACACGTAGTGCTTCCGGCCACTGATCGACCATTCGCCGTCAGTCACCGCCGCGCGGGTTGTGACCAGCGCGGGATCCCAAGAGCCCGTCTCCTCGGCTGCCGCGAGCGTCGCGATCAGCTCGTCGGCTTGAATTCGGTCCGCGTATCGGGATGCGGCGCCGCAGCGTTGCACTGCCGATACAGCCTGCCATGCAAGGGCTTTGCTCGCGAAGAAGGTCGATTTCGACAGACTGTGACCGTAGGCGCGCATGGCGGTGCCCAGCCCGGCGGTGCCCTCTTTCGACACCAGGCCAGACCAGGTGGATTCGACCGCGTAGTCGATGCCCTCGGCGTGGGCGCGGAAGTAGTCGTCGGCCGTGGCGCGGACGGCTCTGCGCGCGGCATACGCCTGCTTGCCGAAATGGACGGGGTCGATCGCGAGGTCCAGGAACTTCGAGCGCAGGGGATTACCGGTGTCGGCGACGAGCTTGGGGCCGAGCACGGTGGCGACGAAGCCCGAAGCAACCACTCTGGCCTGCGCATGCAGGGCCGTGGCAATCGACTTGTCGATGCCGTCGTGTGCGCCGACGAGGTTGGCTGCGTCCACTCGGACCAGCAGATCGCTCAGGTCCCGCCGCAACGCGCGATCGTCCCAGGTCCACGTCGACCGCATCAACGTCGATAGCACGTCCGGGGTCAGCAGCGCATCGACGTTGAGTGCATCGGAGACGCGATTGTCGATCGGCATTGGGCGGAAGACCTTTCCGTCGTGGTTGCGAACAGTCTGATCGTTGAGCGCATCCAACATTACAGTGTATAGTCAAACTCAACCACAGGGCCCCCGGGCTCCTTCACTGCGGAATGGCCTGCACCAGCGAATAAGGAGTGATCAGCTTGACTCAGACAGTCGCCTCCCCCGTGGATCCGACCATCGAGAGGGAAAAGATTTGGGCGCATTCCGGTGACTCGCACGTGATGGAGCCCCAAGACCTCTGGACGTCGCGCCTGCCGAAGCACCTGGCCGATCGCGCGCCGCGGTCCGAGCGTGGTGAAAAGTACGAGATCACCTATGTTGACGGTAAGCGGCTCGACCGACAGCTCAATGACTTCATGGACGCGATGCGTCCGCCCGGCTTCCGCGATCTTGACATCCGACTGCAGGATCTGGAGCAGGAAGGTGTCCGCTGCCAGCTCGCTTTTCCGTCGTCCGGCTTCTGGTCGGCCAATATCGACGATCCCGAGCTCAGCAGGGCGGTCGCCCACGCCTGGAACGAGTGGGCCAAGGACGAGTTCATGGCCCGACAGAACCGCATCTTCACGCCCGCCATCGTCCCGCTGGTCGACGTCGACGACGCGGTGAAAGAACTCGAGTGGGCCCGCGAGAACGGTTTCCAGTCGATATTCCTGCCCTGCATGATGCCGGCGGACAGGGAATGGGGACTCGAACGCTGGAATCCGTTGTGGGAGGCCGCTGCCGCGAACAACGTTGTACTGGCCTATCACATCGGCACAGGCGGGGCGACCGTCGTGTACCGGGGCCCCGGCGGTGCCGTGGTCAACTACATGGAGACCACCTACCCCGGCATGCGGGTAGTCTCGCACCTGGTGGCCAGCGGCGCGTTGGATCGGCATCCAGAGCTGAAAGTCCTTGTCGCCGAGGGCGGTGCCGGCTGGGTGCCGGCGATCGGCGACCGGATGGATGAGGCGTACCGGCAGCACGGCATGTTCGTGCGGCCGCGCCTGGATCGCCTGCCGAGCGAAATCGTCCGGTCGCAGGTGTACACGTCGTTCCAGCACGACATCAGCGCCGTCCAAGTCATCAAGGACACCAACTACTGGAACGTGACGTGGGGCGACGACTACCCGCACCTCGAGGGCACCTACGGCCACACTCAAGAGACGCTGCACCAGATCTTCGACTCCGTGGACCCAAAGATCCGCGACCGTGTCCTGCGCGGCACGTTCGAGGAGCTGTTCGACGTGCCGGATGTCAGTGAGTTGAGCCTGAGGCAGAGCTGATCACTCGCGTGATACCGATCAGCGACGAGGAACTGGTCAAACGCTTTCCCGGCCAACCGATTACGCAAGACAACGCCGAGCACTATCGCGGTCGCTTGGATCACCGACTACTGCTGGGCAGATGCCGCACCTGTGGTCGCTGGCAGTCCCCACCGAAGCCGGTGTGCCCGGATTGCTGGTCGTTCGACGTCGAGTCGGCGCCGGTTTCCGGACGCGGCACCATCTACATGGCGATCTTCCTGCGCCAAGGCCCGCCGGCCCCCGGTGTCGACTACTCGACGCCGTACCCGGTCGTAACCGTAGAACTGGACGAGCAGCCGGGGTTGCGATTCACCGCGACCGTGATCGGGGCAGACGGTGACACCATTCGCATCGGCAGGCGGGTGCGGCTGGGTTGGATCGAACGTGCCGGCATGCCGGTTCCGGTCTTCGAATTGAGCGAGGCCGCCTCGTGAGAAACGCCCTGAAGGACAACGTGGCGATTGCGGGTGCGGCAACCACCGGCTTCGTCGCGAAGAACTCCGGACGCACGCAGACCTCGCTGGCCGCGGAGGCCGCGATCGCCGTGATCCGCCAGTGCGGTTTGGGTAAGGACGACATCGACGGACTTTGTGGAAGCTGGCCCGCGGCACATGAACTGCAATCGGCGCTCGGCTTGCCGCGGCTGACGTGGTTCGGGAACCCCATGATCCCGATGGTGGATCACGTTGCGACGGCGGCGGCCGCGGTTCACGCCGGTTTGTGCGAGACGGTGCTGGTGTATCACGCGGCCTATCGCGCCGTATGGAACACTGGTGGAGCGCTCAAGGATCCGTTTCGGCGAATCGCCACGCCCGGACTCACGGATCCGCAGCCTGGACCCGATACGGTCGCCGCATCCGCCGGATACACGGCGTGGGCATCGCGATACATGTACGAATTCGGCACGGGGCGCCAAGATTTCGGCATAGTAGCGCTCAACGCGCGAGCAAATGCCGCGCGTAACCCGGCCGCGGCGATGCGTGCACCGATGTCTATGGATGACTACCTCGGTGCCCGAATGATCCGCGACCCGTTGTGCCTGTACGACATGGATGTCGCCGTGGACGGTGCCGACGCTTTCATCGTGACCACCACGGAGCGTGCTCGTGACCTACCGTTGCCGCCGGTCCTCATCAATGCGGCGGTGCTGGGCCAAGTGTCGCCGAACGAGGAGGACCAAACCGCCAGCCTACGGGCGAACGGTCAGCAGGTGGTCATCGAGACCCTGAAGGCCAAGGGCGACTTCTGGATCGACGGCGTCGATGTCTACTTCCCGTACGACGGATTCACACCGATTGCGCTGAACTGGATCGAGAACGCGGGGTGGTGCGGCCCTGGTGAGGGAGGCGCATTCCTGCATCAGCACTGGGTCCCGGACGAAGGCCGGGTTCTCATCAACGGGCGGATTCCGGTCAACCCGCACGGTGGTTCGCTTTCCGAGGGCGCCACCCAGGGCTCGGGCCACATCCGTGAAGCCGTCCATCAACTTCAGGGTCGGGCGGGGGAGCGCCAGGTCGACGGCGCCAAGCGTGCGCTGATCACCGTCGGCGGGTTCTTCTTCAATGCTCAGGGAATCATGCTGCACACCGGCTGACCACGAAAATGGCCCGCCGACATCGGAATCGGCGGGCCACCATCATTGGCTCTTCAGCGGTCGATGCGCTCGCGCACGTCGTCGGGGATCGCCCCCGACGTGATGTCGCCGGACTCCCCGGTATCGGTCGGGAAGATGATCGACGTGCGGGCGAATTGTCCGCCATCGGCCGAGTACAAAGTCTGTCCCGACATGTACTCGGACTCGTCCGATGCGAGGAACAGCGCCACGTTCGCATTGTCGCGCAGCGTCGGTGGACGGTTGAGGCGAAGCGGCATCGCACGTTTGTCCGGATCCCAGGGCGACATCTCCTCGTAGGACTTCCCGAGCACCTCGGCATTCGGGGGCAACGCGAAGTTCACGGACATGCCGTGCGTCGGAGCGAACCCGATAGCCCGAATGCCGAATTTGCCGAACTCAAAGGCGGCGGCGCGGACCAGTCCGTTCGCGGCTGCCTTCGACGCCGTGTACATCGGGAAACCCGGGTACGCCGTGAACGCTGCGGCCGAGGTGGTCGCCAGCAGGGTGCCGGTGTGGCCGTTGGCGATCATCCACTTCGCCGCGTACTTCCAGGCGAGATAAATGCCCGTCACGTTGACCGCGAAGATGTTGTTCCAGTCATCGACTTCGGACTCGGTGAACGGCGTCATGCCGAATCCGGGTTCCGGGATCCCGGCGTTGCCCCACATCACGTCGAGTCGGCCGAACTGCTCGACCGTTGTCGCGACGAGACGCTCCATGTCCGCCTCGATCCGCACGTCGGCGTCGATCCCAACGGCCTGGCCGCCGGCAGCTATCACCTCCTGCGCCACCTTCTTCGCCCGACCCGGCACCACGTCGCTGGTGACGATCTTGGCGCCCTCGGACGAGAACAGCAGGGCGGCTTCGCGACCCAGGCCCGAACCCGAGCCAGTGATCGCAATTACCTTGTCTTGCAGTCGCATTCTGCGTCTTCCTTCGTGGATGAGGTCAGTGGACCGGGCTGGCGATGGTTTTGATGCGTAGGTACTCGCGGAAGCCCGCGATGCCGTGCTCCACGCCGTCCCCACTGATGCCGAACCCACCGAAAGGTGCATCCGGCGCGAGGTAGAACGAGTTGTTGATGTTCACCGTTCCGGCCCGGAGCTTGCGGGCTACCGCCCAGGCGCGCTCCTCGTCGCCGGACTGCACGTATCCCGACAGGCCGTACCTTGAGTTGTTGGCGATCCGCACGGCTTCGTCGTCGTCGCCCTCGTAGCTGATGACGCTGAGCACCGGGCCGAAGACCTCGGTCTGGGCGATCTCGGAGTTCTCGTCGACGTCGGCAAGGACCGTCGGCTCGTACCAGAAGCCCTTGCCGTTGCGGTCCCCACGCTTGCCGCCGCACAGCAGGCGGGCACCCGCCTCGACGGCACGGTTGACGAGCCCCTCCATGCGCTCCAACTGCTCCAGGCGGATGATCGGGCCGACGACGTTAGTGGGGTCCTTTGGGTCACCCCAGGGCAGGTTGCCGACTTGCGTGGCAAGGCGCTCGAGCACGTCGTCGTAGATGTCGGCGTGCACGATCAGCCTGGTGCCCAGCGCGCAGCCTTGCCCGCTGCTCGTCATGCACATCGCCACTCCCATGCCGCAGGCCATGTCGAGGTTCGCGTCGGGCAGCACGACGTTGGCGGACTTGCCCCCGAGTTCGAGCACGGTGTGGCGGATCCCGTTGGCGGCCCGCTCGGCGATGCGCTGACCGACAGCGGCCGAACCGGTGAAGTGGAAGAGGTCGATGCGCTCGTCGGCCGTCATCGCATCCCCGACGAGGCCCTTGTCCGCGCCGCTGAGCGTGTTGATCACGCCGGGCGGGATGTCGCTGGTCTCCGCCGCAACCTTGGCGAGCAGTGCCGCGGTGAGTGGTGTGTCCGGCGCGCTCTTCAGCACGACCGTGTTACCCGTGGCAAGCGCATGGTGCACCTTCCAGATGGCCGTCATGAACGGCGCGTTCCACGGCGTGATGGCGCCGACGACCCCGTACGGTTCGTATCGCACCCGGTGGGCGCTTGGCATGCCGAGCACCTCGTAGGGGGGCAGATCTTCTTCCCACGGGAAGGACGTGCACAGGTCGTTGAAGTAGTCCATGCCGTCGATCCAGAAATCGACGTGCGTGGAGATCACCGAAGACACCACGCCGGCCTCCGCAGTCACGAGGTCGCGGAGCTCCTGGCTTTCCTTACGCAAACCGAGCTGCAGCTGCTCGAGGCAGCGCCGCCGGAACGCGTGATTGGTCCCCCAGTCGGTCTCGTCGGCGGCCCGGCGCGCCGCCGTGATCGCGTCGTCCACATCATCGACCGAGGCGTCGGCAGCGGTACCGACGAGCGACTCGTCGGCGGGATTGATGACGTCATAGCGCCTGCCCGAGCGGGCTTCCCGGAACTCTCCGTCAATGAAGAGTCGGCCCTCATAGCTGTCCATTGAGCGGTCCTTTCTGTCTCAGATCGCGTCCCACGCGGCGGAACGGTTGCTCGAGCGCGTCACGGGTCGCCGCGCTCGGGGTTACGCCTTGGGCAACTAAATCTTACGCTGTAACGTGATGTCAAGCACAGCCGTCGCGACCGCAGTATCAGATAGATCTTTCAGATTAATGACAGCATGAGCGCAGCCGTGTGACATCCCGCAGAACCAACACGAAGCGCGAAGACCAGGGAGCACAGACCTGAACCAGACGACAACCAAGAACGCGATCCGACATGATCTCGCCGTGGATGTGTCGGGCAGTTGCGGGATCGCCGGCCGACTGACGGTGGCGGCCACTGTGTACCTACCTCCGGCGGACTCGCTCGCGGATGGCGCCACGGTCCTGTTCGCCCTGCCCGGCGGAGGATACAGCCGCGGCTACTACGACATGCGCTTCCCGGGACATGACGGGTACTCGCAGGCCGACCACCACGTGTCGCGAGGGCTGGTCCTGGTCGCGATCGACCACCTCGGGGTTGGGGACAGCACCCCCGCGGTATGCGATGATGTGCGGGCCGAGGACATCGCCGCGGCGAATCACGCCGCAGTGCAGCGGATAGCGCGGCTGCTCGAATCGGGGAACGCTGTCGCGGGGTATCCGCCGATTCGCATCGCGCGGCGCATTGGAGTCGGTCAGTCGATGGGCGGCGCGATCACGATCATCATGGCCGCCCACCATCGCACCTACGACGCCATAGCTGTGCTCGGTTTCAGCGCCATACACACCGTCCTACCCTTTCCTGACCAGTCGGTATCCGCCGAGGTTGCCGAACAGGTCGGTTACGGCCGTCGCGATGCGGACCCACACACACACACAATCCTTGGCCGACGCGGCTGCGCGCATTCCGGACTTCCTCTATCCGTTCTTCTGGTCGGACATTCCCCACGACATTGTGGAGGCAGACACCCGTGGGGGCTATCCACTGCGCACCGAGGCGCCGCCGTTCGGGAGTGCCACCATACCCAACTGTGCTGTCGCGATGCTGTCGCCGGGTTGCGTCGCCGAGGATGCGGCGTCGATCGACTGTCCGGTGTTCGTGGGGGCCGGCGAACGCGATGTTCTCCCGGCGCCGCACCGAGAGTCCGCGGCCTACGAGAATTCCTCTGACGTAACGGTCTTCGTCAGCCCGCAGATGGCCCACATGCACAACTTCGCGTCCACACGGAAGATGCTGTGGGATCGGCTTGCCGCATGGAGTCTGGCCCTGGCATGAGAAGACCGCCGGGCGACAGGCGCCGGGTTGACGCCTGCCAGTGTGCGTAGCTAAATTATTTAGATAATAGAGTCAGCGCTTCGCTGCGCGTTGGGCACGGTGCGGCGGTAATGATGGGAGCAATGTTGGGCGCGAACCAACAGCCGGTCGCGGAGGGCCTGTTCACGTGGCCATCGGATGAGCCGCAGCTGATCGCCTCGGAACACGACGGTCGTTTGACGTTTCCGGCCAAGCCTGGGGAGGCGCAGGTCCTGCTCAAGCGCCGTGGCACGTTATGGGGGTTCACCACCCAGCAGTTCCGGCCTCCGTCTCCGCCGTACGACGGTAACGACACGGCCGAAACCTTCCGGCCCTACGCGCTCGGCTATGTCGAGCTGCCGGGGCAGCTACTGGTCCAGGGCCGCTTCACTGAGTCCGACCCGTCCAAGCTGACCATCGGCCAGCCAATGGAGGTGGTGGTTATTCCGTACACCACCCGGCCCGACGGTACCGAAGTGCTGACTTACGCATTCGCTCCCGTGGAAGGGGAATGACCGTGACGGACGTGGCAATCGTCGGTGTGGGCTTACACCCATTCGGCCGTTACGGCGACAAACTCGCGTTGGAGATGGGCGCGGAAGCAGCCAAGCTAGCGCTCGCCGATGCGGGCACAGAGTGGACTCGCGTGCAGGCGGCGTACGCGGGAAGCTACGAGGTATCCAATCCCGATGCGATCGTGAGTTGGCTTGGCCTGACGGGTATTCCCGTGCGTGGAGTGTTCAATGGGTGCGCGACCGGCGGGACGTCGCTGCAGATGGCGGAGCAGGCGATCCGGCACGGCGAGGCCGATGTCGCGATGGCGATCGGCTTCGACAAGCATCCGCGCGGAGCGTTCGCCGCCGACCCGTCCGTGGTGGGGCTGCCGGGCTGGTACGGCCAGACGGGGCTGTTCCTCACGACGCACTTCTTCGGCACCAAGATCAATAAGTACATGCACGACCACGGGATCTCCGTGGAGTCGCTCGCGCGTATCGCGGCCAAGAACCTCTCCAATGGGGCGATCAATCCCCAGGCCTGGCGCCGCAAGGCGATCTCGGTGGAGGAGATCCTGAACTCCGCAGTGGTGAATTACCCACTGACGCAGTACATGTACTGCAACCCTGACGAAGGTGCCGCTGCGCTGGTGCTGTGCCGCGCCGACATCGCGCATGAGTTCACCCCTACCCCGGTGTACGTGCGTGCCGCGGAACTCCGTACCCGTCGCGAGGGTGCCTTCGAATTGCAGAGCCCGTCGCTGCCGCTCGACTCAGTCCCGAGCCCCACGGTGGATGCGTCGCGCGCAGCATACGAGCGGGCCGGAATCGGCCCCGAGGACGTCGACGTCGCGCAACTGCAGGACACGGACGCCGGGTCGGAACTGATTCACATGGCGGAGAACGGCTTTTGCGCCGACGGTGAGCAGGAGAAGTGGATCTCCGACGGCGACACCGAGATCGGCGGACGGCTACCGGTCAACACCGACGGTGGGCTGATCGCCAACGGCGAGCCCATCGGGGCTTCAGGTTTGCGTCAGGTCTACGAGATCGTGCTGCAACTGCAGGGCCGGGCCGGCGACCGTCAGGTGCCCAACAACCCGCGGGTGGGATACACCCACCTCTACGGCGCACCGGGCGCGTCGGCGGTGTCGATCCTGTCACGCTGACCGCAGTGTGTGGCTGCGGATTTTGGTTCCGGTTTGGCGTCACCGCTTCGTCATAGGAGGGATGTGATGGATGTCGATGGCCCAATCCTCGTTACCGGTGCAACGGGTGCGCAGGGCGGTGCAGTGGTCGACGCCCTGCTTGCCCAAGGTGCCGAAGTGCGAGCTCTGGTGCGTAACCCATCGTCGGCCTCGGCCGCCGCGTTGGCCGAGGCCGGAGTCGAACTCGTCAAGGGCGATTTCGATGACGGAGATAGTCTTGCTGAGGCCGCTTCGGGCGCGGTTGGCGTCTTCTCCGTTCAAATGGCCACGAGTCCAAAGGATTTGGACGGTGAGCTGCGCACCGGCAAATTGCTGATCGACGCCGCACGCAGGGCCGGAGTCGGCATTTTCGTGCACACCTCGGTGGCGCGGGCCGGTGAGGAGCGCAACTTCGTCGGCTGGGACGAGAAGCGTTGGTGGCCACCGTATTGGGAAGGCAAGTCGGCAGTGAACCAGGCCGTCAAGGCCGCAGGGTTTCCACATTGGGTGATTCTCAAGCCGGCGTTCATGATGGACAACTTCATTCCACCGAAAGCTGCATGGTTGTTTCCGTCTTTGGCTCGTGGGGAGATTGCCACCGCGTTGCAATCTGAGACGCGGATGGATCTGATCGCGGCGGCCGATGTCGGGCGTTTCGCGGCGGCGGCATTCGATGATCCGAAGCGCTGGGATCGTCAAGAGATCGATCTGGCGGCGGTGTCACTGACGATGGACGAGGTTGCGTCGTCGATCTCGAAAGCCACCGGGCGCACAGTTACGGCTCGCGCACTACCTCCCGAGGAGGCTATCACCGCCGGCAACTCGGCTCTCGTCACGGGAAGCCAAGAGTGGGCCAACGTCGAGGGATACCGGGTCGACCTCGACCGTGCCCGGTCGCATGGTTTGACGCTCGAATCGTTCGCCGAATGGGCCGACCGGCACCGTTTGGATTTCGAGCTCGGAGGGCCATAAGCGCGCCGGCTGCTAGGCCGAGCACGGTTCTCTCCCGGCGACATCGCCTACCGTGCTGATAATTTCATCGATCCGCGTATGTGGAGGTTTCCAAAATTCTGGCGCGGGCCGCCGGTCGTGGCGAGATATCGGCCTGCCGCCACTGGTCATTGGTCGCCGATGTGCTAGTGGTGGTTGTCCTGCTGCAGGGTGCCGCGGACAAACCATCGATGCCAATTTCGTGCGACTGGTCGTCGATACCCTGACCTGCCCGCGGTGCGCACGCCGAGAAACGGGTAGGACTAGAACTCGTCGGCTGAAGCCGTCGACCTCCTCGGTGGGCTCGGCGCGCGTCGGCCGCGGTCACGCGCTGCGGCTTCACCGCGGCCGCACCGCATTCCATCTCCTTGGCGCGGCGAGGAGGTTCGGTATTACTCAACACGACATCCGCGCGGTCAGGACTTCACGCGTTTGACGAAATCCAAGACAGCATCGCTGAACGCGTCGTTGTCGTCCCCCGCCGCCGTATGGCCGGCACCGGAGAGCTCGGCGAACTCAGCGGTGGGTACATCGCGAAGGAATTCCTCGGCGCCCTCCTGCGAAACGACATCGGACAGCTTGCCCCGGATCAGCAGGACGGGTACTGCGAGTTCAGCGGCGGCGCGCTTGATCTCGTCGGTCCGACCGATCGGCGAGTTCTCCGGGTTGGCGAGAAAGGCCGGATCCCAATGCCAGAACCATCGGCCATCACGAAGACGAAGGTTCTTCGTCAGCCCCTGCGGTGAACGCGGTTTGGTGCGGTGCGGCAGGTACGCCGCGACTGCTTCGGCGGCCTCGTCGAGCGACTCGAAACCCTCCATCCCGCTCGACATGAAATCGCGTATCCGGTCGGTACCGACCGTCTCAACGCGCGGTACGATGTCGACGAGCAGTAGTCCGATGACTTTCTCTGGACCGAGGATCCGTGCCAGCAGAATTCCGGTCATCCCGCCGAGGCTCGCACCGACGACCACCACCGGTTTGCCGACCTGATCGACGACGGCACGCGCATCCGAGGTGAACGCGTCAATAGAGTAGTCGCCATCGGACGCCCACTCGCTATCGCCATGACCGCGCCCATCGAGGATGATGACGTGAAATCCGTTATCGGCCAACACCTGTCCGGTCTTCTTCCATGAGTGTCGGTTCTGGCCGCCACCGTGCAGCATCAACACGGTCTGGCCGCTGCGGAGCCACTCATCGGCCGCGAGTTGAAGGCCTCCAAAGCCCTGGAACGTCGTCGTCCTGCTGGAACCGGTCGGTGCGTCGTGGGGACGGGTCATCGGCTACCTCTCGATGGGCGTTGTATCGACGCTATCCCGATCACATGTACGCCGTAAAGCCGGGTGTCTCGATCGCGGCCGGGGGCGAACGGCGGCCACCTCCGAGCATGTACGTGAACCTCCGCGGACTGGAGGTGCAACTTCGCGGTGCGCAGTCCACGGACTGGCGCGACTATCGCTACTTCGGCTGGAAGCGTTGCGCGCCATCCAAGCGGAGCACCTCGCCGTTGACGTAGTGGTTGCTGAGGAGGAACGACGCGGCGTCGGCGAACTCGCTGGGCTGGCCGAGGCGCTTGGGGAACGGCACGTTGGCGGCGAATTGGGCCAGGGCTTGCTCGCCAACCGACGCCATCATCGGAGTCAACATCGTGCCTGGGGCGATCGTGTTGATCCGAATGCCAGCGGAGCTGAGGTCGCGGGCCAACGCGATGGTCAGCCCGATTACACCGGCCTTCGCTGCCGCGTAGGCACTTTGGCCGATTTGTCCCTCGTAGCCGGCGATGGACGCGGTCATGACGATGGCGCCGCGCTCGCCGTCGTCGCCCGGCTCGGCCTGCGAGATGGCCGAACCGACCAGGCGCACCACGTTGTACGTGCCCCCGAGGTAGACGTCGATTGTCGTGCGGAAGGCGTCGAAGTCGGCTGGTGAGCCGTCGCGTCCGACTACCCGCTCGGGCTTTCCGCCGAAGCCGCCGTGAGCAGCGACCGCATAGCGCAGCGTGCCCAGGTGTTGCGCCGCTTGGATGGCGCCGGCGACACTCTCGTCGCTTGTGACGTCCGTGCTGAGAAAAACCACGCGATCGCCCAATTCGTCGGCCAGCGCCTTACCTTTCTCGTCGGCGAGGTCGGCGATCACCACACCGAGCCCGTCGGCGTGCAGTCGTCGAACGGTGGACTCGCCGAGTCCGCCCGCGCCACCGGTGACGATCGCCGAATCGGCCTTGAGATTGCGTGTCATTGCAGACGGTCTCCTCGCGGGTGGTTTACCAAAACAGCTAAACGATACAACTATTTACCCCGTTCCGCAGCGGCGGATCGCAATATGTTCACGTCGCGGTGGTGCGCGGTGGGCACAGTTTCTGCTAGCTGTGATTCAGCCAGATAGACCAGAAACTTGGCCTGTGCGTAGAATTCCGGGTCTTCACCGACTGTGGCCCCGACTTGTTGTCGAGCACGCCGGAAGGCGTTGTGGCCGAACAACTACGCGACCGTCGCTATCGTGCACGACTTTGAGTCCAGACTTTCCCACCGGCCCAGAATGGCTAGGTTCGTCGCGGCTGAAACGGATCCGCTCCTAGCGCGGCCCAGCGCTCAGAGGTCGAACTCGACCAGGGTGCCCTGGACGACGCTCGCGCCCACGCGCCCACAGATGCCGGTCTCGACGTCGACGAATCGCGTCCGACGGTCCGCTGCGGTCGACACCACGAATTGTCCGTCGAGAGTCGCGACGCTCCACTCGGCGGAATTGACGACCGCGCCCACTCCGGGGAGCCCGATCGCCAGGGCCGGTCCCAGCGGAACGAGGGGCAACGCCTCAACGCCCAGGGTGGAAAGTGGGGTCAGGGCATCGTGGCGAGCCCAGACGAATTCGATGTCGGCGAGCAGTTCGGCGACATCATCACCATGCCCGCCGAACCCTTGCAGAGTCTCGGCGCACAGCCCGACGTAGGCCCTCGGCTTCAGGTTGCGGATCATGTGTGCGGCACGGCGGGCGTCCCAGCCATAGTTCTCCGCCAGCGCCAACGTCACCTTGAGGCTGCGCAGTCCGGCCACGAGCGGACTGAACCACGGTCCTTCCCAGTTCGGCAACGTTAACAGCGCCAGATCGTCACTACTGAGACCGGTGGTGCGCAAAACGTCTAGCGCCCAGGCGTTGTCGCGTTCGGCCTCATCCCAGCCGATCTCAAATTCGTGGATCTCGGTGCCCACTTTGCAGGACCCGATGCCGTACAGGTCAGGTCGGGGTACCGCCGCAGATGCCGCGGCCATCGTTGCTCTACTCATCGCCGACCTCTCATGCTTTCACCGTGCGCGGGAACTTCGCCACACTCGACGATGTCTTCAGGATGTCCTCGACCGTCATCAGCTCGACGACGGACTTGACGCACAGCTTTTCCTCCAGCACCGCAACCGCGCGGGAACGCAATTCGTCGACGTCGGAGGTTTTCTCCGGGGTGTAGCCGATCCGGATCCGCAACTCGTCCATCTCGGGCGCGTACTTGACAATCTGGAACAGCGCATCGCCGCACTCAGGCAACGATTCCACCGGGCCCCAGATGTCATTGAGCACCAACGACTTCGCGCCGATTCGTATCGCGTCACCGGCGCGACCGAGGACCCAGATTCGGGTATGTGTGCGACCGTTGTCCGAAGGGTGTCGGGTAGCCCGGACGAGATCCTCGGCGCGAAACCGGATGTACGGCGCGACGTTGTTGTCCAAGTCGGTGGCGATGAGCTCGCCTGCCTCGCCCTCCCCAACCGGCCTGCCGGTCACCGGGTCGACGATTTCGGGCAGGATGGTGTCCTCCTGCAGGAAGTAACCGTCGCGCTCGGCACCTTGCCAGGCGGCTCCGGTGTCGCCCGCACTCGTCCAGATGAACAGGTTCACGCCCCAGTCCTCGCGCACCTTGCGGGCCAACGTCGCGCTCATCGGTTGGCCGGCGAACGCCGCACCCTTCAACGACGACAACATGTCTCGGATGTCGTATCTGGCCTCGAGCGCTTCGAACTCCATCAACGTCGGCATGAACATCTGGAAGTAATGCACCTGATGGCGCTTGATGGCGTTGAGAATGTGCTCGCCCTCGCCCATCCAGCCGTCGATATAGACGGGCGTAAGGCCGAGCAACCGGTAGTAGTCGTCCCAGTACCCTCGGAAGGATCCCGCGGGGACCAGTGCGCGGTCTCCCGGTCGCAATCCCATCTCCCACAGCGCCCGCGCCGAGGTGATGGGCATTGGCCAGGCCGCATCCCAGAGTTCGGGCAGGAACTCCGGCAGCGAGGTGGTGCCGGAGGTGGAGGTGATTGACGTCAGCTCCTGCGGCTTGACACACAGCACGCCTGCGAAGGGATCGCCCGTGCGCTCGCGGTAGGCTTGGAGGTCGGCCTTGCAGAACGTCGGAATCTTGGCATAGAAGTCGTCGAGTGAGGCGATGTCGTCTGGAGTGACGCCAGCCTTCGACCAGAGGTCACGATAGAACCCGGACCGCTCCCACAGGTAGGGGATCAGCTCGAGTACCCGACGTTCCTGCCAGGCACGGATCTCATCCCGGCTTGCGGTCTCGATCTCGGGCTCGTAGAAGTACCGGTCCGCGGTTTCGGTTCGGGATCCCGCACTCGCGGATGCCGCGGCACCCTGCAGCTGGCTGGCCACCGTTCTCCTCTTCGTCGTCGTCGACGTCGCGGCTGCGCGGACATCGGGCAATGCCCACACCTCATATGTAGCGTGAACTAGAACACAGGACATTCTGGTAGATAATTTGGTGGATTGCAAGGTCGCCGACTCCACCCGCTGGGCTGCTCGAGGGGCTCGCAGGGTGGCGCGGAGGGGTTCAGGCGCCGTTCACTCTCGCCTGCCGGATCGACATGCTATCGGCCGGGAGTGGAGGCCGCGACCAAGAAGGTGGTACTGTGCCGTGCATCACGTTACGACGTAAAGTCGATGCCGTAGCCCTCGTTCGACAGTGAGGTACCGATGACGCAAGCCACCCGATTCGACCCCCGCTTCGCCCCGCTGACTGTGCAGGTCAAGGACATGGCCGAGCCACAGCCGATCTACCACCAAAAGGCCGCCGAGGTCCGTGCCGAGCGGGTCGAGGGTGTGGTGACGCTGTATCGCTTGCAAGACATCGTGGCCATCAATCGGCACCCGGCGATTCTGGGTACCGGTGGGCGTGGTGGTTCGTTCGGTCACGAGGGCAAGTTGATTCCGCTCGAGATCGACGGGGAGGGCCACCGGAAGTGGCGGCGTCTGCTTGATCCGATCTTCGCGCCCAAGAAGATCGCCTTTCTCGAGGATCAGATCCGCAAGCTGGCGCGGGAGCTGATCGCGGAGTTCGCCGCGGCCGGTCACACCGAGCTGCACGACTCGTACTGTGTGCCGTTGCCGTGCTTGACATTCCTGCGCCTGTTCGGGGCGCCGGTTGAGGATCTCGACTTCTTTGTTGAGTTCAAGGACGGGGTGATCCATCCCGAGGGCGAGACGATGGCCGAGGCCGAGACCAACATGATGGCGTCCGCGATGAAGATCTATGAGTATTTCGCGACGTTCTTAGCCGAGCGCAAAGCCGAGTCTGAGCAGAAGCCCGACATCATTTCGACGCTGCTGCACTCCGAGGTTGACGGCAAGCCGTTGACCGACGAGGAGATGGTCAACATCATGTTCTTGTTCATGTTCGCCGGGCTGGACACGGTGACCTCCTCGATGTCGTGCATCTATGCCTGGCTCGGCCAGCATCCGCAGGAGCGTGACCGGCTGGCCGCCGACCACTCGCTGATCCCGGCTGCCATCGAAGAATTGCTGCGCTACGAGTCGCCGGTCCCGGCCGGCATGCGCTACGCCGAGCAGGACATCGACCTGGGCGACGGGCTGGTGATCCGGGCCGGAGAGGCCATCCACGCCGTCTGGTCGGCGGCCAATGTCGACCCGGCTGCCTTCGAGGACCCGCTGACGGTCAAGCTCGACCGCGGCCGCACCAACCACATCGTGTTCGCGAGCGGCACGCACCGCTGCTTGGGTTCGCACCTGGCGCGCCTGGAACTGCGGATCGCCACCGAAGAACTGCTCTCAGCGATCCCTGACTTTGAGGTCGACTCCACCGAACCGCTGGAATACAACAACTCCGCGGTACGTGCCGCGCTGAAACTGCCGGTGAAGTTCACGCCGTCCGCCTGACGTTAGGCAACGCCCGGACTCGGCGGCGCAGGACCGCCGAGCCGGTCGCAAGCGTCGTCGCCACCGGTATTCGGCAATCAGAAGAGCTCGCCGCCGGCCACGCTCGCGGTGGTGCCCGTTGCCTCGAACGCCTTGATCACGCTGCGCCCCACGGTCCAGCGGTGCACTTCGTCGGGCCCGTCGACAATGCGGTTCATCCGCGCCTCCGCCAACCAGGCCGCTAAGGGCAGATCGTGTGAGTATCCGAGTGACCCGTGAATCTGCAGGGCGGTGTCGACGATGTCGATGAGCATGTTGGCGATGTAGGTCTTGGCGATCGAGTTTTCGATACGTAGGTCCAGCCCGCGTTCCATCTTGTAGGCCAGGTGCAGGATCATCAGGCGCGTGATGTAGAGCTTCTCGGCACAGTCGGAGAGCATCCATTGAATGCCCTGGCGGTCGGCCACCCGCTTGCCGAATGTCACCCGCTCGCATGCCCGCGAGGCCGCCATGTCAAGCGCTGCTTGGGCTTTCGCTATGCTCCACATTCCGTGCCGCAGCCGGCCGTAGCCGAGGCGATGCTGGCCCATGGCGAAGCCCTGTCCAAGTCCGCCGAGAATGTTCTCGTGGGGTACCACGAGGTCGTTGATGCGCACTTCGGCGTGGCCCATCTGGATTTCGTCCTGGTAGGTTGGGATATCGGATTCGCCCATGATCGGAATATTGCGGACGATCTCGAAACCCGGGTTGGGCAGCTCCACCAGGAAGGTGGTGTACTGCCGATGCCGCGGGGCATCCGGGTCGGTCTTGGCCATCACCAGCGCCAGTTGTGAGATGGATGCGCCTGAGGTGTACCACTTCTCGCCGTTGAGCACCCAGTTGTCTCCATCTCGAACCGCGCGGGTCCGCATTCCGGTGGCGTCGGCGCCGGCGGCCCGTTCAGTCATGGCGAAGCACACGCGGATGTCGCCATTGACAAGCGGAACCAGGTAGCGCTGCTTTTGCGGTTCGGTGCCGTGTTCGATGAGGGTCAGCATGGTGGCGTCCTGCGGTCCCATGCAGTTCATCGCCCAGGCGCCGAGATGGCTGAACGAGCGGCCTACCTCGACCTGGACCACGGCATTGGCCAGGTGCCCCAGCCCCATTCCGCCGTACTCCACCGGTACGAAGGGACACCACAACCCTTCCCCGCGGGCCTTGTCCTGAACATCTTTGACGATGTCGAAGAACGGCCGGGTGCCGATCTGCGGCTCCGCCGGCAGCACCACGTCGTCAATGAAGGTCGCGACGCGGGCCCGCAGTTGCTGAATCTCATCAGGAAGTTCGAAATCAACCATGTGGCATAGGCTGACATCGTTGACAGTCACTGTCAATACGGGCTAACGTCGGCGGATGACTTCGACCGCCGCACTTCTCGATGTCGACCGACTTGATTGCTGGATCGGCGACCAGTTACCCGGCTGTGGGACGCCGATGACAGCTGAACGAATCGGCGAGGGGACCGGTACGGCCAACGTGCTGTTCCGGGTGACGCGCGGTGAGCACGCTTGGGTGTTACGTCGGCCACCGGCGGTCAAGAACGATCCAAGCGCCTCGAACACGTTGCGGGAGTGGCGCATCCTGCAGGCGTTGGAGGGCACCGACGTGCCACATCCACAACCGGTGCTCTACTGCGATGATGCCGAAGTGCTGGGCAGCGAGTTCATGTTGATGGGCGTGGTGGATGGATTCACGCCGGGATTCGAGCTGCCCGCACCCTTCCTCGGTGACATCGCCCTGCGGCACGGCCTGGCGACGGCCTACGTCGACGGACTGGTCCACCTGGCCGCGGTGGACTGGCGGCAGCGCGGTCTGGCTGACCTCGGCAAGCCCGAGGGATTTCTGGAGCGCCAAGTGCCACGTTGGCTCGCCCAGTTGGAGCGCTACCGCACCCGCGATCTGCCCGAACTCGACTTTGTCGCCAACTGGCTGACCGCCAACACCCCCACCATGAGCCCGGCTGCGATCATCCACGGCGACTACAGCCCATTCAATGTGATGGTCGCCCCGCAGCCGCCGGCCCGCTTGGCCGCAATCGTCGACTGGGACACCGGAACCATCGGCGATCCGCTGCTCGACATCGGACACCTGCTCGCGCGGTGGACCGAACCCGGCGAAGATCCGATCATCACCGAACAGGCGGGCGGATCGGCCGGCTATCCGAGCCGTCAGCAGATGGCGAGCCGCTACGCAGAACTCAGCGGCCGCGACCTCACCGCGCTGCCCTACTACCAGGCTTTGGCGCTGTTCAAGCTGGCGGTGATTCTGGAGGGGTCGCATGCTCGGCAGGTCAAGGCTGGTACTGATCCCGATCGAACCGATATGGGACCGCGGGTGATTCGCCTGTTCGCCGGGGCCGCCGAATTCGCCCGCGGGCAGCGCAAATGAGGCCGCGCGCATGACCGAACCACTCACCGAGCGGCGCCGGCGACTTGTGCGCGACGACATCGGCCGAGCCGCCGTGCATCTGTTTGCCGACCAGGGCTACGACAACGTCACCGTCGCCGACATCGCCACAGCGGCGGGCATTTCCGAGCGCACCTTCTTCCGGTACTTCGCGACGAAGGACGATGTGCTGTTGGCGTACGAACGCCACCTGTGGGATCGCCTCGTTGCCGCGGTAGCCGCCCGCCCGGCTGACGAAGGACCCGTCACAGCGTTACGTGAGGCATTCTTGTCGACCTCTCGCGTCGAACCCGCCGACCGGGCGCGGGCCGCGCAGCTAGGCAGCATCCTCGCGCAGGCACCCGAACTCAATGCCCGCAGCCGAGGTCATCGCCTGCTCAACGATTCCGATCTGGTCGAGCAGATCGTCGCCCGCTTCGCAGCCAACACCGCCGCGACGCGTGGCCAGGCCCGGGTGATCGTCACCGCGATGAATGCGGTTGCGGCAGCGGAATTCGGCGCCTGGGCGCAGTCCGGCGGCCGCGGTGACCCGGCGGCTCGCATCGGCGCGGCGCTGGCCGTGCTGGAGGAGGGGCTCGCCCAATTCGACCAGTCCGAGGAGCGCAGGCGATGACTGACGGCTTCGACTTGTCGGGGCGGACCGCGCTGATCACCGGCGCCACCCGGGGCATCGGACGTGCCATCGCCGCTCGACTGGCCGCGGCCGGCGCCGATATCGTCGTGACCAGCCGGAAATCCGACGCCTGCGAAGAGGCCGCCGCCGAGATCACGGCCAGCGGAGGACACGCATATGCGTTGCCCGCCAATGTGAACCGCTGGTCGGAATGCGACCGTCTGGTCGCGAAGGCCTATGAGGCCGCCGGCCGGATCGACATCCTGGTCAACAACGCCGGCTCCTCGTTGCGTTACGACGGTGTGGATTCGATCAGCGAGGAACTCTTCGACAAGACAATCGCACTCAACCTCAAAGGTCCCTTCCGGCTGAGCGCGCTGATCGGTACCCGGATGGCCGCCGACGGCGGCGGCAACATCGTCAACATTTCGACGATCTCGGCCCAGATCGGCGCCGGCCACGCCATCGTCTACGCGGCCGCCAAAGCGGGGCTCAACAACCTCACGAAGTCGTTTGCGCAGACCTTCGCCCCGAAGGTGCGGGTGAACGCGGTGATGCCAGGCGCCGTGGAGACCGACGTGATGAAGGCCTGGCCACAATCCGAACGCGACCTGGCCAGTGCCACAGCAGCGCTGGGCAGAATCGGAACGCCTGACGAAATATCCGGCGCGGTACTGTATCTGGCTTCCGATGCGGCGAGTTTCACCACCGGGCAAATCTTGGCTGTCGACGGCGGCCATCTCTGATAGCGGGAACCGAAATGAAGCTGAACGGACGCTGTGCGGTCGTGACCGGCGGCGCACACGGAATCGGCCGGGCGCTGGCCGAAGAACTCACCGGCCGGGGTGCCCGCGTCGTGGTGGCGGATCTCAACGTCGAACGCGCCCAACGGGTCGCCGCACGGATCGATGGTCTCGCCGTCGCCTGCGATGTCGGTTCGCCAGATGACATCAAAGCACTGGTTGCCCAGGCGGAGCAGGCTTTCGGACCGGTGTCGGTGTTCTGTTCCAACGCCGGATATTCCGACACCGGCGACGGTCTCACCCAGACGCCGGAGCAATTGCGGCATATCGTCGACGTCAACCTGCTCAGCCACGTATGGGCTGCGCAAGCGGTGCTGCCGGGCATGCTCGAACGCGGTGAGGGCTGGCTGATCCAGACCATTTCGTCGGCGGCGCTGATCACTGGACCGTCATTCATGGGCTACACACTGAGCAAGCATGGCGCACTCGGATTCGCCGAATGGATAGCCCTGAATTACGCGCACCGCGGCGTCCAGGTCACCTGCCTGTGCCCGAATGCGGTCAACACCGGGATGCTGGGACGCAACGAGGACGATGAAAGCGTCACGCCCACTGCCGAGATCGCCGCTCTCGGTGACGTCATCGAACCGGAGGAGTGTGCTCGCCAGGCACTCGATGCCGCTGTCGCCGGCAAGTTTCTGGCGCTACCCCATCCCCGGGTGGGAGAGTCCTTCCTGCGCAAGGCGACCGACTATGACGCCTGGCTGGCCCGCACCAACCAGCGACTGCAGAAGATTCAGATGGCGGGACATAGCCAGACCGGGCAGTGAAGGCTGACGGCTCGTTTCACGCGAGTCCGATCGAGCAATGTTCGCTGCCACGTCAACGCGAAGAGGGCGGGCAGCATCAGAAACCCTGTACCGTCGGGGATCTCGCTGAAGAGGTCCGACACGCTCCTCGGGCGCCGTGCCAATAGTCGTGATTTGCCGTTGGTCGGCGGATCCATCATCGAAGAAGGCGAGCGCGTCGCCGGACATGGCGAGCGGTGCGAACCGCTTTAGGCGATCGAGCTACTGACCAGCCGAGCTGATCTGTGCGTCCCAGCATGCCGAGCCGCGGATCCGATCGAGCTTGTGCAGATCCTCATCGGTGGACGGGTGGTGGATGATCAGCTTCAGCGATGGTCGGTCGAGCAGCCGCAGCTGCATCAGATGCGTGGACAGGACGCCGACGGCCGGATGGCGAAACGATTGCGCTCCGCCCGCCGCGCGCACCACCTCGTGGCTGGACCACCATTGGCTGAATTCCTCGCTGACAGAGGACAATTCGTGGGCGATCGCGGTGAATCGCGGGTCCGTCGGATGGGCGGCGGCTTCTGCGCGGAATTGCCCTACGACGCGGCGAGCATGCCCCTCCCAGTCCACCAGGGAGTCACGGACACCCGGTACGGTAAACGTCGCCCATAGCACGCTGCGCCGATCGGCGGGTAGCGCGGCGACATCGCAGAACACCGCCGAGAGCGCGTCGTTCCAGGCCAGATAATCCGACCGTGGTCCGAGCACGTACGCGGGGGCCGGCGACAGCCGCGCGAGCAACTGGCGGGTGTGTTCATCAACCGACTCATCTTGGTTGTCGGCAGCTTCCAGCGGTAGCGCAGCCAGGCGGCGAAGATGCCGATGCTCGTCGTCGGTCAGCTGCAGGGCGTCGGCAATGCTGTCAATGACCTCGGCGGTCGCGTGGATGTCCTGGCCCTGTTCCAAGCGTGTGTACCAGCTGTAGCTGACCCCGGCCAGGTTCGCCACCTCCTCGCGGCGCAATCCGTGCACCCTGCGGCGTCGCACGCCGGGACGCAGGCCTACCTGATCGGGTGACAAAGCTGCCCGTCGCGCACAGAGGAACGCCGCAAGCTCGCGGCGGCGCTGCTCGGAGTTTGACGCCATGACTATCGATCCTGCCAAACGGAAACCGGATTCTGGTCCTATCACTCACAGTGGTACCACTAATCCGGTCTTGTGGCCCCTGGCATGGGGCCGCATGCTCGCAGCATCATGTCTTCCATACTCGACACCAACGCGTTGTCCAAGCGCGGCCGGTTCCACTATCAGATGCTCCTCGGTGAGCACAATAGCGACCCCACGGAGATTGCGGCGCAACGCCATTGGTTTGGCCTGCCGTGGTCCGCGCTATTCCTGTACGGCAGTCTTCGTGACCGGGATGGCCAGTTGTATACCGTCCTTCGGGCGCCCGAGCACGGCGGCGGCGGCCGCAAGCGGTTCTACCTGCAGACCACCATCGGGGCAGACGACTTGCACGTCCACGAGGCGAGCCGGAGTTCGGCACGCAACGAGGGTTTCCTGCGCGACCACCACGACGGCGTCACCGTGCTGGCCAGCCCGCCCGGGGCGGAGGGCCAGCCATTCCGGTTCGAGGTCGACGCGACGACGTCGTCCTGGACCGAGATAGGCGCAATTGAGCTGCGCGGCAGGTTGATCGAGCCGGGACTGCACTGGCACCTGCCGTCGGCCACCGACGGCGTCGACGAAGGCTACTACTACGTGTCGCAGCTCTACGAAGCTCACGGCACGATCCTCGGACGCGAAGTCCGCGGGTTCTACGGCGCCGACGACCTCTACGCCCATGGGCTGATCTACCAGAATGACCTGTTGGTCGGCCACAAGCTGCACGTTACGTGGTACACCTGGGCCACTCGCTACACCGACGGGTCTTTGGATGCCGGACATTTCATGCTCGGGCACGACGGCTTGGGCATGTTGCTGCTGTGCGACGAACACGGCCATGTGCGCCGCACCACTGACGTAGACGGGCGCGTCGAACTCGACGAGAGCGGTACCTGGCCGACCCGGATCGAGGTGCACGCCCCCGGAGAGGACTGGGAATTCCTGCCCGATCCGCGTGGCCGGATGGTGGACTTCATGCCCATGCCGAACCCGCAGATCGAGGGGCGCTGGCGCCGAATCGGAGACATCCGGGAACCGGCACACTGGTTCGCCTACGGCGAGATCGCCCCTTCTCACGGGTTGGCTCCCCGCCGCGGCACTCTCGTTGACTGACGTGGCGAGCATCGACTATTTCGAGGATCGGCGTTCGGAGCTCTCGGCGTGGATCGCTTCCAGGATGCCGCAGGCCGATGCCGTTGCGTTGACTGCCTTCAGTCCGGCCACCTCAGGGTTCTCCAACGTCACACTTTTTACCGAGCTCACCTGGACTGACTCTGCGGGTGCGCACCGCCGGGAGCTGGTTTTGCGCGCTGTGCCGCCGGGCCGAGCCTTATTCCCCGATGACGACCTTCGGTTGCAGTACGACGTGATGGCCGCGCTGCACGGCACCGCGGTCCCGGTGCCACAACTCGCCTGGTATCTCGACGACCTGGACGTGCTGGGTGTGCCGGCGTATCTCATGGACCGGGTGCGCGGCGAGGTGGCGTCTGGATACAGGCCGGGCTTTCACGGACACGGCCTGTTCTTCGACGCCACGCTCGACCGTCGAAGGTCGATGTGGTTCGCCGCGGTGGACGTGATGGCCTCTTTGCACCGGCTGGATCCACTATCCCTGCGGTTGCCGGACTCGATGGGGTCGCCGGCGGACGGACGGGACGCGATCACGGCCATCCTGGCGCGGATCAGGACTCAACTCGACTCCGTCGGCGCCGAGGTGCCGGTGCTGTGGCAAGCGCTCGATGAGCTCGGACGGACGATGCCCGATGACATGGACGTCGTGCTGTGCTGGGGCGACGCGCGACCGGGAAACGTCATCTATCGCGACGGTGAGGTGGTGGCTGCGCTCGACTGGGAGCTGGCTCACTACGGTGCACCCGAGGGCGATCTCGCCTACTTTCTCTTGGTTGACGAGGTTGTCGCCGAACTCAACAATGTCCCAGGGCTTTCCGGCTTGCCGGACGCCGCCGAGACCATCGCGCACTACCAGCATGTGGTCGGCAGGGATCTACGAGACCTCGAATATCACCGGATTCTGCAGGCGTTGCGCATGGCGGCCATGTTGGTACTGACCGTGCAGCTCAGCCCGCCGGAGCTTGAGTTTCCCCCCGACTACCTCACCGAGAACGTCCCCACCCGCCGGCTCGCGCAATTGCTGCGCGTCCATTGAACCAGGATCGAGTAACCCATGGCAGATGTCATCCTCACCGCCGCCGATGAGTACCTCAACCATCAGACGGTGGCAAGTTTCGAACAGGTTGGCACGACCGACCGCAACTGGACCGAGAAGGGTTACATCGTCGCCTACGACGTCTCCGGCGAGATCATGGTCAGCGCGGGGATCGGCAAATACAGCAATCGCGATGTCATGGATGCCTTCGCGGGCGTGGCGGTACCGGGCCGCCAATACAACGTGCGTGCCACCCGTGAGCTTCGGCCCGACCTCGACCGGACCGCTGTCGGGCCCATCTCGTGGGAGGTCGTTCGCGCCCCGAGTCGCAACCGGATCATTCTGGCCAACAACGAGCTTGGCGTCAGCTACGACGTCACATACGAGAGCGACTTCGCGCCGATCGTCGGCTCGCCGGGTGAGCGCCGCGACCGGGGAATCACCGGAAATCACACGATCCGCTACTTCCAGCCGGGCCGTGCCAGCGGCACGGTCACCGTCGAGGGCCGCACCTATCAACTCGATCCGCAACGGAGCTACGCCTACAAGGACCGTTCCTGGGGCGTCCGAACCATGACCGGGATTCCGAACCCGAATTCGTTCTGGTTCAACGACCCTTCCGCTGTGCCCGAGACGGGACTGCGCCCGGCGCCCGGGCACGGCCAGGGTGTGCTGCACGGGTACCTCAACTTCAGCTTCGGAACCTGGTGCCTTTCCTCGACTTTCACCCAAGGACCCGACGGCAGACCCATGACGTCGAGCACCGGTTCGACTGAGGGCTTCATCGCGTTCGCCGGAGGGGGCCGCCCGCGCCTGCGTATCACCAACCTCGATCTGGACTTCGAGTTCTGGCCGGGAACCCGGCGTGCGAAGTCGCTGCGAGCCCACGCCGATCTCGAGGACGGAACCTCGCGCGATATCAGCTGCTCTTGGAAGGACCTGGTCTACTACTTCCGCGGGGGCGGCTACTTCGGTTTCCGCGGCTGGTGGCAGGGCGGGTACCGCGGAGCGTTGGACGTGGGTGGTGAGGTGATGAATCTGCTCGACAAGGCTGACCTCAACGAGCTTTACGGATGCGAGGAGATCGCCGTCGACTGCGTGTGCGGGGATGAGATCGGGTACGGCGTTATGGAACCTTGGGCCATCGGAGCCCTGCCGCGATACGGCATCACGGAAGACACGCTGGGATGAGTGCCGGTCAGGCAGAACTCGTCAGAGTGGTCAACGGCTTGGCCAACGCGATCCGTACCGCCTCGGTACCAGAGCAAGAGGCGCCGCGGATCCAGGAGATTCTCGACGTGGCCCGCACCATGATCGACCAGTATGTTGCGGCGCCACCGTATGCCGCCGAGCAGCTCTCACCGCCGAAACAGGCTGTGCTGCAATGGGATGCGGCCGACCTCTGCCGAACTATCCCATACAGTCCGTTCCTCGGGCAGCTGAATCCCATGTCGGGGCAGGCCAAACTGTGGGCGGAAGGTGACGCCCTGCGCGGGACCATCATGCTGTCGCCCATCCACGCCGGACCGATAGCCACCGCACACGGAGGGGTGTTGGCGGCGCTGCTCGATGAGCTGACAAGCATGGCGATCATGGCGCTCGGACGTTTCGGGTACACCCGGACCCTGACTGTCACGTACCATCGGCCTACCCCGCTGGACAAAGAACTGTCGCTGTGGGCCCACTCGGCCGGACAGACCGGCTCGGTCTTCCTTACCTCGGGCGAGATCCGTTGCGAGGGAAGGGTGACCGCGTCCGCGGTTGCCGTTCATCACGCAGGTGGGCGCATCGACGAACGGATCTACCCCGATACGATTTCGCGATGACCGAAAACGGTGGGAACTCGGCACCCCTGACCCTTGCGGATTTGGGACCGGGCGCCGAAGAGCGGCAGGGTTTGTCGTATCTCAAGCGGACGGACGCCGCCGAGCTCACCCGGGAGACGGTCGGCCAGACGCTGCTACGGACGGCCGCCGAACGCCCTGACAAGCCCGCCTTGCTGTGCCTGACCGAACGCGGGGTCGCGGCAATGAGCTGGTCGGAGCTGCTGACCGCCGCATCCGCCGCGGCACACGAACTGACCCGAATCAACCCGACCCGGGCGCGCGTCGTCGTGGTCGGAGGCAACTCGACGGACTGGATCGTCGCTGTGTACGGAGCCAGCCTCGCCGCGATGCCGGTAGTGCCGCTGAGCCCCGCTACGACAGTCGATGAGATCGCCGCTGTGCTCGGTGATTTCACGGGCGGTGCGATTCTGGTTGACGACAGGTCGGGAGATCACGTCCTCCGCGACCGCAGTATCGAGGCGTGCGCGTCCGCGGGCTGTGACGCTGTGGTGCGCCCGATAGGGGACTGGCCACCCACAGCCGACGCCACGTTCTGCGAACCCTCACCGGCAGCGGATGAGTTTCTGGTGCAGTACACCTCGGGGACCACCGGACGCCCCAAGCCGGCAAGCCTTTCGCACGTGGCAGCACTCAACGCAGCGAGACTCTTCGCCGAAGGCGCCGGCGGCGTCACGGGCGACGTGTGGCTGAATCCGCTACCGCTCTATCACGTGGGCGGCCTGGTCTCCGGATTGCTGTCGTGCCTGTCGATCTCCGGCACCTATATCGTCATCGAGCGGTTCTCCGCCGAGGTCGCCCTGCGCGCGGTGCGCGAGGCGCATCCGAGCTTCGTCGGAATGGTGCCGACGATGCTGATCGACCTGCTCGACCAGCCCGGTGTGGCGCCCTCGGACTTCGCGTCGGTGCGCACGGTGTTCGGCGGCGCCACTGACGTCGATCCGCGGCTGATCGCCGAGGTCGAGGATCGTCTGGGTGTCCGCTTCAACGTCGGCTACGGCCAGAGCGAATCTCCGTGTATGGCAATGACGTGGTCGACAGATTCGGCGGAAGTGCGGACGAGCTCGCTCGGTCACCCGTTGCCCGGGCGTGACTATTGTCTGGTGGATTCGGAAGGCCTGGTACTGCCGGTCGGGCAGGCGGGCGAGCTCTGCGTTCGGGGGCCGCTGAACATGTCGGGGTACCTGCAGCCCGGCGGCACCCTGGACCCGGACACCAGCGGTGCCGGATGGCGGCGCACCGGCGACATCTGCGTCTTGGACGACTCCGGAATTCTTCGCATCCGCGGCAGGTCGCGCGAGGTCATCATCCGTGGTGGCATTAACATCTACCCCGCGGAGGTGGAACAACGGCTGTCCGCACACCCTGCAGTGCGTGAAGTGGCAGTGTTTGGTGTGCCCGATCGCCGGCTCGGGCAGAAGGTCGTCGCGGCGGTTCTGCCGGCCGTTGGGGCGACAGTCAAGCCCGCCGACCTGGCAGTCTTCGCGGAGGACACACTCAGCCCCAGCAAGCGCCCGGCGAGATGGCTTGTCCTCGAGGAATTTCCGCGTACAGCTTCGGGCAAGGTGCAGAAGCACGTCCTGCAGCAGTTGCTGACAGAACGTTCGGCCAGCCTCGATGAGGGTGACGAGTTCTGAGACGGTGCGAATGCGGGGCGGCGACGCCTGCAGAACCGAGGCGCAGCAGCCCAACTGCGGGATAGGCGCCGAGCGGTGACCGCGCCAACGGGTCATCTCAGGGCGCGTCGTCGTCCGCGAGGATGGGTGTCGCAATCTTGATCGACAGCCTCGCGGCGAGCCTGACAGGTGTCTAAATCGCGGTGGGTCAGCAGGTCCCGGTCGGTTTCGCGCCACGCGCGCGCCAGTACTTCATGGCTGCTGGCCTGAGACGCGGCTGTCTCGGCTCTGTAAATACAGTTAAATAATTGTGCATTCGGCGGCTGAATCGCTTTGCTCGATTGCCACTGGAAGTTGTCCGACGGGACCCTGGGAAAGTCCGGATCCTTGCATCACTGATCCAGATTCATGAGCTCGAAAACCGCTGGCATGGCTTGAGCGCCGCATTGCGGTCGTGCGGGCTCTGGAAGTCATAATTAGTTAAATAGTTCTGTTAAATGAAGACGCCATCGGCTGATTCTGTACCGGACGCATCGCTGCCCGGCGAGCTGATCACAGGCAGCACCGCATCAATGGCGCCGGCGACAAGAACTGGCAGAGGTTGGCCGTCGGTCGTGGCCCAGCGGCGGTATGCGGTGGTAACCGCGCCCAGCACGGCGCTGGCACGGACTTCCCAGATCAACGAGTCGTCGGCAGCACCGTCGGGAAGCTGCGCTGGCCCGCTGGCGGCGCGGAGCACGGCTGCCACCGTCGGTTGTGCACGGTCGGCGGCCGCCAGAAAATGCCGCCAGGCCTTTTCGTCGGCTGCGGCCAATCGCATCATTTCGCGGCTTTCCGCGTTCAGCTCATTATCGGCACGTTCAACAGCCTCGATAATCGCTTCGCGCAACGACAATTTGTGGACGTTTTCGAATAATCCGCTGATAAATCTCGCCGTCGATTCTTCGGTCGCTGCACCAAATAGATCGCTTTTACTTCCGAAATGCCGATAAAGGGTTCGCGGGGAAACTCTTGCAATAGCAGCAACGGTCGACATCGTCGTTGCTGTGTAGCCACGAACGCGGAAAGCATGCACGGCCGCGGCGACGATGTCGCTGCGCATCGCTTCGACACGCTCCTGCCTCGGCACCGCCCTGTAGCTGGGCAAAGAGGGTGCGGAATGACGGCGGGGCACCTGACGCAGTGTGCCACAGGCACGTACTGCCACACTAGAGGTCACCTTCCCGATGGTCGCGCTGGGGTGCAGTAGATGGCCATGCAGCAAAGCCGATCGGCGGGATGGATTAGCCGCGGTCGTAAATTACGAAATTGGCGCCAGGACCTATTGCTCCCGCTCCGTTTTATCGTGTACGGTTCACCGCAGCTTGTGTGGTGCGTCACAGCATTGTGTGGTCAAAGCAATATCGGGGACTGAGGAGTGTTGTCGTCAATGCAGCGTGCGGTGCGGCCTGCCGGAGTCATACGGTGACGGTGCCGCGTGTCGTCCCCTGGGGCCTGAATGTGATGGCGAAGCCGGTGCGCGCGGTGGGTGAGTTCTTCGCGATGTCACTGGATGCCTTCGTGGCAGGTTTCCGGCGTCCGTTTGCCCTGCGCGAGTTCCTCGTGCAGACGTGGTTCGTAGCGCGGGTATCGCTGCTGCCCACGATCCTGCTGTCCATCCCATTCACCACCTTGGTGGTGTTCGTACTCAACGTGTTGCTCGTTGAGATTGGCGCCGCCGACTATTCGGGCAGTGGCGCGGCGCTGGGCTCGGTCAATCAGATCGGACCGATGGTCACCGTGCTGGTGGTCGCCGGCGCCGGCGCGACGGCGATGTGCGCAGATCTTGGGGCCCGGACCATTCGCGAGGAGCTCGATGCGATGCGGGTCATGGGCATTGATCCGATCCAGGCGTTAATCGTGCCCAGGGTGCTGGCCGGCACGCTGGTGGCGCTGATGCTGTCGGCTTTGGTGACCCTAGTCGGCCTGGGCGGCTCGTTCGCGTTCTCGGTCTACATCCAGCACGTCACACCCGGAGCATGGGTGGGCGGGCTGACATTGATCGTCGGACTGACAGACGTGGTTATCGCGATGATCAAGGCCGCGCTGTTCGGTCTGTCCGCGAGCCTGATCGCTTGCTACAAGGGCATTTCCGTCGGGGGCGGACCGGCCGGAGTGGGCAACGCGGTGAACGAAACCGTGGTGTACACGTTCATGGCGCTGTTCGCCATCAATGTCATCGCCACCGCCGTGGGAGTCAAGGTAAGCGCGAAATGACTCAGCCCAGCACGCTTTTCGGACGGACCGCGACAATCGGGAAGAATCTTGCGGCGGAGTGGAATCGAGTCGGCCACCAAGTCCAGTTCTACGCGGCCACGTTGCGTTCGATCGGCGACGTCGTCATCACCTACAAAACCGAGTTGCTCCGGCTGATCGCGCAGATGGCCTTGGGCACCGGGGCTCTGCTTCTCATTGGCGGGACCGTCGTCATCGTGGCGTTCCTGACGATGTCGGCCGGTGCACTGATCGCGGTTCAGGGCTACAACGCACTGGCGAATGTGGGAGTCGATGCGCTGGTGGGTTTCATCTCTGCTTTCGTCAACGTTCGGCTGTCCGCCCCGCTGATCTCCACCGTGGGCCTGGCCGCGACGATCGGCGCGGGGGCGACCGCCCAGTTGGGGGCGATGCGCATCAACGAAGAGATCGACGCGCTGGAGGTCATGGGTGTCCGGTCAATCGCCTACCTCGCATCCTCCAGGGTATTGGCAGGCGTGATAGTCGTGGTACCCCTCTACTGTGTTGCACTGATAGCCTCGTTTGTGTCGTCGGAAGTCGTGGTCGCGATGTACGGCCAGTCGTCAGGCGTCTACAACCACTACTTCCGTACGTTTCTCAATCCGGTCGACATGCTCTGGTCGGTGGGATTGGTGATCTTGTCCGGAGTAGTGGTGATGCTGGTGCACACCTACTACGGCTATACCGCGTCGGGCGGGCCCGCCGGGGTCGGCGAAGCGGTCGGCCGCGCAGTCCGGGCTTCGTTGGTCGTCGCCGTGTTCGTCATTCTGTTCGCGTCGCTGGCGATCTACGGCCACACCGGCAACTTCCACCTCGCGGAGTGATGGCATGGCACGCAAGCGCGGTGAGAGTCGACTGCACCCGGCATGGTGGACGGCGTTGCTCGTCGTCGGGATCGTCGTCACCATCGTGATGTGTATGGAGCTATTCAACCGATCTTTCAATTCGTATGTCCCCGTGACTCTTACGTCCGACCGGTCGGGTCTGATGATGGAAAGCGGCGGCAAGGTCAAGCTGCGCGGGGTCGACGTGGGCCAAGTGGCCGCGGTCTCCGGTGGCGGTCAAGACGTGAGGCTCAGGCTGGACATCGATTCCGAACAGGTGAGGTACATCCCCGCCAACGTCGAGGCCAGGATCAAGGCCACCAGTGCCTTCGGTAACAAGTACGTCGAGCTGATCTATCCCGACCGCCCCAGCGCCAGCAGGATCTCGGCCGGTGAGGTGCTGCATTCCCGCAACGTGAGCACCGAGGTCAACACGGTCTTCCAGAATCTGGTCAATCTGCTGCGCTCGGTCGATGCGTCGAAGCTCAATGCGGTGCTGACCACGCTGGCCGACGGGCTGCGTGGTCAGGGCGACCGGCTCGGCGAGGCGATCACTGATGCCAATCAGGTTCTCCTGGCGGTGAACCCGCGCACTGAGACGATTAGGGGCGACTGGCGGGCAGTGGGAGCCGTCAGCGACACTTTCAGCGCCGCGGCGCAAGACATCCTGCGAACCCTTGATGCGGCAAGCACCACCAGCACGACGCTCGCGAACGGATCGAAGTCCTTGGAAGCGTTGTTGCTCAACGTGATTGGGTTGGCGCGCACAGGTATCAACACCGTCGGTCCGAACGAGGACAACCTCATCAACGCGATCAACCTGCTCAATCCCACCACCAGTTTGCTGCTGAAATACAATCCCGAGTACACTTGCCTGCTAGTCGGGACCAAGCAGTTCCTGGACTCCATCGGCTATTACGCCGTGGGCGGCGGAACGGGTTACAGCCTGATCACCGATTCCGGGATCATGTTCGGCGAGGACCCCTACGTCTATCCGGACAACCTCCCGATCGTTGCCGCCAAGGGAGGACCCGGCGGAAAGCCCAGCTGTGGGTCATTACCGGATGCCGCCAAGAACTATCCGGCCCGCTACGTGGTGACCAACACCGGATGGGGAACCGGCATGGATATCCGACCTAACATCGGGTTAGGCCACCCTTGCTACACGCAGTACTTCCAAGTAACAAGGGCCACACCACAACCCGCGAGCCTGCGTTGCATCGGCCCGCCGTCGCCTGGTCTGGCCGTCCCCGCGACGGGGCCACTACCGCTGCCGCCGCCTCCGGGTGGCCCACCGGCGGCAGCCGCCGCCGACCCACCCCCGAGTCCATGAGCCGCCCCGACCGAAGGACACCGCGATGAGAGAGAACCTCAGCGCCATCCTGTGGCGCCTGAGCCTGTTCATGGTGGTGTGCACGCTGGGCATCGTCGGGATCATCGCCGTGTTCGGCCAGATCAGATTTCAACAGGAAAAGACCTACAACGCTGTTTTCGCCAATGTCACCGGGCTTCGCGACGGCAACTTCGTTCGGATCGCCGGAGTTGAGGTCGGCAAGGTCAAGGAAATCGCCGTCAACGACGACGCCACGGTGACTGTCCGCTTCTCGGCCGACGATTCGGTGGTCCTGACCCAGGGGAGTAAGGCCGCCGTCCGCTACGAAAACCTCATCGGTGACCGCTACCTGGCGCTCGAAGAAGGAGCGGGATCCATTCAACGGCTGCTACCCGGACAAACCATCCCGATCCAGAGAACGCAACCTGCTTTGGATCTGGAGGCGCTGATCGGGGGCTTCCGGCCGCTCCTGCGTGCGTTGAATCCGGTTCAGGTGAACGCCTTGACCGGCCAGCTGATCCAGGCGTTCCAGGGGGAGGGGACCACAATCAGCTCCTTCTTGGCCCAGACGGCCTCCGTGACAAACACTTTGGCCGACCGTGACCGGCTCATCGGTCAGGTGATCGATAACCTGAACACGTTGCTGGGGTCGCTGGGGGATCAGAGCAAGCAGTTCGACAAGGCGGTCGAATCGGTTTCGGAGTTGGTGAAGGGCCTTGCCGACCGGCGGGGAGACATCACCACCGGGGTGGCCTACATCAACGCCGCCACGGGTTCGGTGGCCGACCTCCTCAATCAGGCACGTGCGCCCCTGCAGAACACCGTTCATCAACTCGACCGCACCGGCGCACAGATCATGGCCGACCACGACTACCTCGACAACCTGTTGGAACATCTGCCCGAGAAGTACGCCATCCTGGCCCGCCAGGGCCTCTACGGCGACTTCTTCAGCTTCTACCTGTGCGACGTGATCCTCAAGCTCAACGGCAAGGGCGGCCAGCCCGTGTACGTCAAAGTCGTCGGCCAGGCCACAGGCAGGTGCACGCCCAAGTGAGAAGCTTCTCCGAGCGCAATCCGATGATCATCGGGTCCGTTGGCCTGGGCGCGACCGTCGTCATCGTCCTCGCGGCACTGCAGTACGACAAGCTGCCGCTCTTCTCCGAAGGTAAGACCTACAGCGCATATTTCGCCGAAGCGGGCGGCCTGCGGAACAACGCTAACGTCCAGGTATCCGGTTACAAGGTCGGTCAGGTGTCCAGCATCAAACTCGACGGCCCCAGAGTCTTGGTGACGTTCAAGGTTGCCGACAACATCCGACTCGGGGATCGCCCCGAGGCCGCCATCAAAACCAATGCTCTTCTGGGAACCAAGATCTTGGAAGTGACCCCGCGCGGTCAAGGCTGGACCTCGCAGACCATCCCACTCGAGCGCACCACATCGCCGTATCAGCTCTCCGACGCGCTGGGCGATCTGACGAAGACCATCAGCGGATTGGACACCGATGCGCTGTCCACGTCACTGACCACCCTGGCGCAGACCTTCAAAGACACTCCGCCGGACGTGCGGATCGCGGTCGAGGGGGTGGCGCGCTTCTCCCAGGCACTTGACAACCGCGATCTGCAGCTACGCAACTTGTTGGCGAACGCGGACAAGGCCACCGCGGTGCTGGCCAAGCGCAGCGACCAGGTTGTCGGATTGATCGAAAACACCAATGCGCTACTGGCATCCCTGCTGTCGCAAAGCAACGCGCTCGATCAGATCGCCAACAACGTATCGGCGCTGAGCAAGCAGCTTTCGGGATTGATCGCCGAGAACCGTGCCCAACTGCGGCCGGCCCTGGACAAGCTCACCGCCGTGCTGACCATCCTCGACAACCGCAAGGACCGCATCCAGAAGTCCATCAAGCTGCTCAACGCCTACGCCATGTCGCTGGGGGAATCGGTGTCCTCCGGCCCGTTCTTCAACGCGTACATCGCCAACCTGCTTCCCGGACAATTCGTCCAGCCATTCATCGACGCCGCGTTTTCCGATCTCGGCCTGGATCCGCACGTGTTGCTGCCATCGCAGCGGACCGACCCCCAAACCGGCCAGCCGGGCACGCCTCCACTTCCGGTGCCCTACCCACGTACCGGTCAGGGCGGAGGCCCGAGATTGACGCTGCCCGACGCGATTACGGGAAACCCGGGCGATCACCCATGCCTGCTGCCCGGCACGGGCTGCTACCCCTACCGGGAGCCGCCGGCGCCTCCGCCGCCGGGGGGACCACCGCCTGGTCCACCCGCATCGGTTCCCCCCGCGCCGACGTCGGCACCGGTCTACGTGCCGGCGCCGGGAGAGGTTGCCCCCACCGCCGCGCCGGGCGGCCCACCCGCAGGAGCACCACGATGACACCGACTCGACGAGTAAGGGTGGCGCTGGCGGTGCTACTCGTGCTGGTGCTGACCGGTGGGGCGACGAGCGCAGTCCTCAACGCGGTCAGCGCCGGCAAGACCCGCGTTGTCGCCTACTTCGACAACAGCAACAGCATCTACGCCGGCGATGACGTGGTGATCCTGGGGGTTCCGGTCGGCAAGGTCGAAAAGATCGAACCCGAGCCGCTGCGGGCCAAAATCACCTTTACTGTCGACGACACCTACAAGATGCCAGTCGACGTCAAGGCCGTGATCGTCTCCCCGACGCTGGTGACCGCGCGGGCCATCGAGCTCACTCCCGCCTACACCGGTGGCCCCACCCTCGCCAGCGGCGCCGTCATCCCCCAACAACGCACGGCGGTGCCTATCGAATTCGACGATCTGCGTGAGCAACTCGAGAAGCTGACAACGTCTTTGCAGCCGACGCAACCGGATGGTCAAAGCGCGCTCGGCCAATTCATCAACACCGCCGCGGACAACCTGCGTGGTCAGGGCGCCAACATTCGGGACACCTTAATCAAGCTCTCGCAAGCCTTTTCGGCGCTGGGCGACCACAGCAACGATGTCTTCGGAACTATAAAGAATTTGGCGATCCTCGTGTCGGCGTTGCAGTCGAGTACCACTCTCATGCGCCAACTCAACCAAAACTTGGCATCGGTCACGGGTTTGCTTGCCGACGACCCCCAAGCGATTGCCAACGCGGCCAAGAACCTCGATGCCGCGGTGGGCGAAGTCCAGTCGTTCGTCGCCGACAACCGTGAGTCCATCGGAGCGGTCTCCGACAAGCTGACGTCGGTCTCGAATGCGGTCATGGAAAGCCTCGACGATGTCAAGCAGACGTTGCACGTCGCCCCGACGGCATTCCAGAACTTTGTCAACATCTACCACCCGGCCTATGGCGCGTTTACCGGCATCCTGAGTGCCAACAACTTCGCCGACCCGATCAGTTTCCTCTGCGGAGCCGTTCAGGCGGCGTCAAGGCTGAACGCCGAGCAGTCGTCCAAGCTGTGTGTGCAGTACCTGGCACCGATCGTCAAAAATCGGCAAATCAACTTCCTTCCCATCGGCGGTAACCCGTTCGTCGGCCCGATCGCCCGCCCCAACGAGGTCACCTTCAGCGAGGATTGGCTGCGCGGGCTGGCCGAACCCGGACAGGTCAGAGATCACTACGAAGGTCCGCTGCCGGACGAAGGCGCGCCGCCGCCCGGGGCGGTACCGCCGGTGGCGCCCGAAGCCGTGTCGCCGCCCGCCGCCCCCGGAATCCCTATATCGCAAGCACCTCCCGCCCAAGCGACGCCGACCGACCCGGCCGCGGGACTGTCCGGCCTGATGACGCCACCCGGAGGGGGATCGTGAGGCGCGCGGCATGGATACGAAGCGCGTTGCTGGGCCTCGTGACGCTAAGCATGGTGGTCTTGTCGGGTTGCGGATGGCGAGGGTTGAACTCCTTGCCGCTGCCGGGCACGGCCGGGGAAGGGCCCGGCTCCTACACCGTGCAGGCGCAGCTCCCCGATGTCACTACGCTGCAACAGAATTCGCGAGTACGTGTTGGCGACGTCACGGTGGGCAATGTGACGAAGATCGAGCGACAGGGCTGGCACGCGTTGGTCACGCTTCGGCTCGCCGGAACCGTCCACCTACCCGCCAACGCCACCGCCAAGCTCGGCCAGACAAGCTTGCTGGGCTCGGTCCACATCGAGCTGGCACCGCCGACCGCCGTTGCGCCGCAAGGGAACCTCCACGAAGGGTCGCTGATCCCGCTCTCGTCAGCAGGCATGTACCCGACGACCGAGCAGACGCTCTCGGCGGCATCATTGCTGCTCAACGGCGGTGGCCTCGGTCAGATTCAGGAGATCACTCAGTCCCTGAGCACGGCGTTCGCCGGGCGAGAACACGACTTGCGGAGCCTGATCGAGCAGTTGGACCAGTTCACCGGCTACCTGAACGACCAGTCGGGCGAGATCATCTCGGCCACCGACAAGCTCAACAACCTCGTCGGCCAGTTCGCCGCCGATCAACCGGTGGTGAACCGCGCACTACAAACCATTCCCAATGCGCTGGCGGTGCTCAAAGACCAGCGCGCCCATCTGGTCGAGGCGGCGGATCAACTCGGCAAGTTCGCCGCGCTGACCGCCAAGGCCGTCAACCAGACCAAGGAGAGTTTGGTAGCCGAGCTGCACCAGCTTGGACCGGTGCTGGACTCACTTGCCAATGCCGGTCCGGCACTGACGCGTTCGCTGAGCCAACTGCTCACCTATCCCTGGCCCAACGAAACGCTCGACAAATGGCTCCGCGGGGACTATGCGAACCTCACCGCGGTCTTCGACTTGACCTTGAGCCGCTTGGACGCAGGCCTGTTCACCGGCACCCGATGGGAAGGAAACCTAACCGAACTGGAGATGCAGTGGGGCCGCACCATCGGCCAGATGCCGAGCCCTTACACCGCGGGGAACCCGCTTATCGCGCCATACCGTTGGGACCAAGGGCCATGACATGAACTTGACCAAAAGAATCAGGATCCAGCTTGCTGTTTTCGCCGTCGTGGCGATCACCTCGGTAGCGATTATCGGCTTGGGATACATGCAGCTGCCCTCGATGCTTTTCGGGGTGGGGCACTACACCGTGACGGTGGATCTGCCCGAGGCCGCCAACCTATATCCCTCAGGGAACGTCACGTACCGCGGCACCGAAGTCGGGCGTGTTACCTCGGTGCACCTCACCAACGACGGGGTGGCCGCGGAGCTTTCGCTGAGATCTGACGTGCGCATCCCCTCGGATCTGGATGCCCAGGTGCACAGCCAGACCGCGGTCGGCGAGCAATACGTCGCATTGCTGCCCCGCAACGCAACATCGCGGCCGCTGAGTGACGGTGACGTGATACCGCGGAGCCGGGCATCGGTACCGCCGGATATCAACAACTTGCTCGACGCGGCCAACCGGGGAATCGCGGTAATTCCCAACGAGAATTTGAAAACCGTTGTCGACGAGAGCTTTACCGCCTTCGGGGGCCTGGGCCCGGAATTCTCCCGCTTCATCAGAGGGTCCACCTCAGTGGCCATCGACGCCCGCCACGACGTCGACGCGCTCACCGCATTGATCGACGGCGCCAAACCCGTGCTCGACACCCAGACCGATACCAGCGATTCGGTGCGGGCGTGGGCCTCGCATCTGGCCACGATCACCGGCCAGCTGCAAACCCAGGACCATGCTGTCGCCGGTATCCTACGCAAAACGCCTGCGGCAGCGGCTGAGGTGCAAGCCCTTTTCGATCGGGTCAATCCAACGTTGCCGACTCTGCTGGCCAACCTGGTCAGCGTGGAGCAGGTCGCGGTCACCTATTCAAACGACCTGGAGCAGTTGCTGGTGCTGCTGCCCCTCGGGATCGGCGACATCGCTGCAGCCGGCGTGCCCGACCAATATCTCAAGACCGCATACCGTGGCATATTTCTGAGTTTTCACTTGAACTTGAATGTGCCGCGGCCGTGCACAACGGGATTCCTTCCTGCCCAGCAACGCCGCGTCGCGTCCTCCACGGACTATCCAGACCGCCCCGCGGGCGACATGTACTGCCGGATCCCGCACGACGCCACGTTCAACGTCCGCGGCGCCCGGAACATCCCATGCGAGACGGTTCCCGGTAAACGGGCGCCAACGGTGAAGATGTGCGAAAGCGACGAGCAGTACGTGCCGCTCAACGACGGTGACAGTTGGAAAGGCGATCCCAACGCCACCCTGTCGGGTCAAGACGTTCCCCAACTCAGTCCGGGAAGTACGCCGCACACGGCGCCGCCACCGCCGACCGCCCAGCCGCCGCCGGTGCCGGCAATCGCCGCGGCCGCATACGATCCCGCAACCGGCACCTATGTAGGACCCGATGGAAACGTTTACACCCAAGCCGATTTGGCTCAAAATGCCCCGAAGGAGCAGACGTGGCAATCAATGCTGATGGCGCCGAAGGCCCGGTGAACGGGTCGTCGCAGGTGCCGACGAACACGGCCATAGGGCTTACTGCGCTGGCCGACCCGCCTTCTTCCGGTGACAGTGACCCGGACGCCGACGCCGGCGACACCGCCGGGAGATCGGTTGAGGAGTCCTGCGACGATCCGGACACTGGCGGCGAAGCCACCGGCGAGCAAGGCGATGCCGACGTCGCGTCCGACGGCGCCGACGCGGGGCCACGCGTGGCAGGGAGCCGCACATGGCCCGCATTGGCCGTGGGACTGGTTGCCGTGGTTGCGCTCGGTGGGCTGGGTGGCTGGCTGGGTTACGGTATCTACCGAGACCGCCAGGATGACGCGCTGCGCAATCAGTTCCTGGCGGCGGGCCGGCAGGGTGCACTCAACCTGACCACCATCGATTACACCCACGCCGACGCCGACGTCCAACGCATTCTTGATTCGTCGACAGGTCAGTTCCGCGACGACTTCTCAAAACACGCTCCCGCGTTCATCGATGTGGTCAAGCGTGCGCAATCCAAGACCAATGGCAATGTCACGGATGCCGGATTGGAGTCCAGCACAGGTGAGTCCGCCCGTGTTCTGGTGGCGGTGTCGGTCAACACCACGAATGCCGGTGCGGCCGATCAGGCGCCGCGGCACTGGCGAATGCGCGTCGACGTCCAGAAAGTTGGTGACACAATGAAGGTTTCGAACGTGGGATTTGTGCCGTGATGCGGCCCGACCGCCGCAACCGGCGGACCGATGAACCATCCCCCGATGAGGTCTCGAACATTGAAGAGCACGGGCCCGCCGATGACGCAGCGGCAGAAGGCATCTCGCCGGGCAGAACGAATCGACGGTGGCGCAGGGCACTGGTGTTTGGCGCATTGCCCGGGTTGGCGATGCTCCTCGCCGGTGGCGTTGGCTACCTGAAGTGGGAAAAGACTGTCGACGCCGAAACGCGCTCCGCCCGAATCGAATCTGTTCAGGCCGCGAGTGAGAGCACCGTCAAGATTCTGTCCTATAGCCCCGATACAGTAGAGCGTGAGCTGCAGGCAGCGCGCGACCGGCTGACCGGACAATTCCGTGACGCCTACACCCAGCTGACCCATGACGTGGTGATCCCGGGTTCCAAAGAAAAGAAGATATCGGCCGTCGCCACAGTGCCCGCTGCCGCATCGATATCTGCGAGCCCGGATCGCGCGGTGGTCATGGTGTTTGTCAACCAGAGCATTACTGTTGGCAATGAGCCGCCGTCCACTTCTGCTTCGACCGTCAGAGTCACATTGGACAGGCGCGAGAACCGTTGGCTCATATCCGAGTTCACCCCCGTCTAGGCACCGCTCGAGCGGGCTAAGGATCAAACGAAGGAAGAGCCGATGATGCATCCGAGCTGCGGCAGCGCGCGGGCGCTAACCGTTCCCGTGCTCTTAGTCTTCGGGGCAGCTCTAACGATGCCCGCCACTCATGCCGACAACGACAACAACACGCTCATACCGAACAACAAGAGGTTGAACGATGGTGTCATCGTCAACGTCTACACCGCCCAGCGGGAGGCCGGTTGCAACCATGATGTCAACCCCAATCCGCAGCTCCAGCTGGCCGCTCAGTGGCACACCGACGATCTGATGAACAACCGAAATCTCGACGGACACATCGGCTCTGATGGCTCCACCCCGCAAGACCGCGGCAATGCGGCCGGATATCACGGCAAGGTCGCCGAAACAGTGGCGATCAACCCGGCTCTGGCCATCAACGGCATGGACGTCCTTCATCAGTGGTTCAACGACCCGGCCGCTTGGGCGACCATGACCGACTGCGCTAACAGCCAGGTCGGCGTGTGGTCGGAAAACAGCCTCAACCGCACGGTGCTGGTCGCCGTCTACGGGCAGCCGGACCAGCCACCACCGAGCCATCAACCGCCGCAGCCGACCTCGCAGCCACCGCAGCCTCTCGATGCTTCTGAAGCCAATTCCCCAGTCGCGATGGACCCCACCCCCGACTACGACGCCAGCGACGAGTTGGAAAAGCTGCAGACCTGGCTGCCGTGGATCTTGCGGGGCAGGAGCCCGTCACCCGCCTACCCCCCGCAGTAGGCAAACTCGGACATGAAGCATCACAAGGCGCTGGTCACCTTAGCCGTGCTCGCCACCGCATTCGCGGAGGGCGGGCTTATCCCGCCGCCGCGCTCGTACGCCGCGCCGGCGCCCGAGGTGGAATACGTCTACGACGTGGTCGTGCGGCGCCACTACAACTTCCCGAACAATGATGCGATCGGCTACGGCCACGGAATCTGCGACAAAGTCATCGCGGGCGAAAACTACGCCCAGGTGATGAGCGATGCAAGACGCGATGTGACCCCTAACGACGAGTACGCGGCCAACTACCTGGTCTCCTATGCAGTTAATATCCTTTGCCCCGAGCAGATTTGGCAGCTCAGGAACTCTGCTGCGCATTATCAACCACCACCGCAGTAACCGCGCGCACGACATGCGACGGTGGCCAACCGTATCGACAACGGCACAACGATGGAGGGTAGACATGAGGGTCGGGCGGTGTCGATCAGCGCTACAGCGCGCGTTCTGCGTCGCCGCACTGGCGATCGTCTTGGGTGGCGCGACCGCGACGGCGGGCGTCATCGGCCCGGCCAAGGGGGCGGCTTACGAGAGTCTGATGGTTCCGTCGGCCGCGATGGGCCGCGACATCCCGGTGGCCTTCCTGGCCGGCGGTCCGCACGCGGTCTATCTGCTTGATCCGTTTGACGCGGGCCCCGATATCAGCAACTGGGTCACCGCGGGCAATGGGATGAACGCGCTTGCCGGCAAGGGGATTTCGGTGCTCGCGCCAGCCGGAGGTGCGTACAGCATGTACACCAACTGGGAACAGGACGGCAGCAAGCAGTGGGACACCTTTTTGTCCAGCGAGCTGCCCAACTGGCTGGCGGCCAACAAGGGGCTCGCGCCCGGCGGTCACGCCGTTGTGGGGGCCTCCCAAGGCGGATATGGGGCGATGGCGCTGGCAGCGTTCCACCCTGACCGCTTTCGCTTCGCTGGTTCGCTGTCCGGCTTTCTATATCCGTCGAGTACCAGCTACAACGGCGCGATCCTCGCCGGCCTGCAGCAGTTCGGTGGCATCGACGGTAACGGGATGTGGGGTCCCCCGCAGCTGGGTCGGTGGAAGTGGCACGACCCATTTGTGCACGCAGCGATGCTGGCGCAGAACGGCACCCGCATCTGGGTGTATTCCGCGAATTCCGGATCCAGCGATCCCGCCGCCATGCTCGGCTACCCCGACCAGGCGACAGGATCAAATCTCGAGTTTTACCAGCAGTACCGCACCGTTGGCGGGCGCAACGGCCACTTCGACATCTCGCCCGGCGGTGACAACGGCTGGGGCTCGTGGTCCGGCCAGTTGGCTGCCATGTCCGGCGACATGGCCGCGACGATCCACTAAGTGCCGCAAGCTCGGCACACTCGCGCGGAGCCCCGCGGTCATGGGTCCGTGACACCCATCGCCCCCATCGCTCCCACCTCCGCGAGCGGGTTGGGTGCGGTACCCGCGGGCGTGAGCGGCGCACCGGGCCTGGCGGGAACCTCGGGAATTCAACCCAGCTCAACGTGGAAGGGTTTGCGCAATGGGGCCAGACCGTATCCGGTACCGACGTCGCGGCCGACCTGGCGGCAGCGGCGGGCTGAGACCAGCGAGGAGCGCGCCGGCCTCCAAGTAGATCGCCCATCCAATCTGATTGGGTGGCCAGCTTTTCAACCGTCGCGACCGGCCGTCAACGTCGGGTGGATGGACCTTAACCTCTTTTCGACGGGGTGGTTTCTAGCGATCATTGCACATGGGGAATTCCGGGGTGGGTTAGCAATTCGGCGAAGATCTGGGCGGGGGTTCGGTCGTCGAGAACGCGTCGGGGCCGGTTGTTAAGTGTGTTGGCGAGGTACGCTGGCTCGTCGATGCTGCGACGGGACAGGTCGGTCCCTTCCGGAAGGTATTGCCGCAGAGGCCGATTGATGTTCTCGTTGGCGCCGGACTGCTAATGGCTGCCCGAATCGCAGAAGTAGACCTTGGCGCCGGCGGCCGCGGTGATCTGCAGGTGGCGGGCCATTTCGCTGACATTCCATAATCGCGCGTGCGCACTAAGAATGCCTGAATACCTGAATCAGGCCGCAGCGCCAAGCAATGACGAGTACTGCGGAGCTGAGCGTCGCCTGGACAGCACTAACCGTAGCCCGATTCGTCTACGACCCCGCACAACTGCGGTGATGAGGACCGAAGCGCGAGAATCGGCTCGAATAAGCAACAATTCAGATGACAAGCACGGGTGCACTGCGGTAGGCGTATATATGTGACTGAGCTGACCCTGCGCACCATCAGCGATGACGACGACTACGAGTCATTCATGTCCGCGTCGCATGCGGTGTTCTTCGAGGACATGCCGAAGGACGAAATCGACCTGATGCGCAAGGTCACCGAGTTTGACCGCATGGCCGGATTTCACGACGGCACCCGCTGGGCGTCCACCGTAGGCGCCCTCGGCAAGCAGGTGGTACTGCCCGGCGGTGTGATCGCACCGGTGGCCGCCGTCACCGCGGTCACAGTGTCACCGAGCCATCGGCGCCGCGGCCTGCTGACGGCGATGATGCGTCATCAGCTCGATGACATCAGGTCGCGCGGAACCGAGGCGCTGGCGATGCTGTTCGCGTCGGAAGCCTCAATCTATGGGCGATTCGGCTACGGAATGGCCAGTTCGATCGCAGCGTTGTCCGGGCAGGTGCGCGAGCTCGGCTTCCGCCCTGAAGTCCAGCTTGGCGACGGCACGGTGAGCGACACCGATACTGACCCATTTATGGCCAACGCACCCGCGATCTACGACCGAGCCATAGCGCAACGCCCCGGACTGATGACCAGATCGCGGCTGTGGTGGGACACGGTGATCCACGACAGCGAAGAACGGCGCAAGGGCACCGGCAAGATGCGCTTCGCCCTGCACCACGAGGCCGACGGCACCGCCAGCGCATTCGCCATCTACCGCCCCAAGGCCGGCTGGACGGACACCGGCCAGCCTAGCGGTGACCTTCACATCCAGGAGGTGCGGGCCACCAATCATCGCGCTTACGCACGCATTTGGCGCCATCTACTCGACATGGACCTGGTCAGGACCGTCAAGTATGACTGCGCCGCGATCGACGAGCAACTGCGCTACCTGATCACAGACCAGCGGGCACTGCGGTGCGAAGTGATGGACGCCATCTATGTACGACTGGTCGACGTATCCCGCGCACTGACGTTGCGCCGGTACGCAACCCCGGTCGACGTGGTACTCGAGGTGACCGACGAGTTCTGCCCGTGGAACACCGGCCGGTGGCACCTACGTGGCAGCCCCGAGGGTGCCGCATGCGAAACCACCACCGCACCAGCCGACATCGCCATCACCGCGCGCGACCTCGGTGCCATCTACCTGGGTGGGGTGAATCTGCAGACGCTTGCTACCGCAGGATTCGTCGCAGAACTCACCTCGGGGTCGGTACACCGGACCGCGGTCGCCTTCGACTGGCCCATCGCCCCCGGCATGCCCGACCACTTCTAAGACTTCACCCGGTCAGACGGCCAAACTGGGCACGTAGGGGAGGCGATACCGACTAGGGCATGTCTGACAAACGTCGGGTCCAGGCGACGATGGCGTTGAGAACGGCTGCGCCGCGGTAGACGATGGCGAGTTTGTCGTAGCGGGTAG